>CAZFUQ010000279.1:0-5156 GCA_964521905.1 uncultured Cellulosimicrobium sp. | reverse complement strand
GATCGAGCCCGGGCCGACGCCGACCTTGACCGCGTCCGCGCCCGCGTCGACGAACGCCTGGGCCCCCTCGCGCGTCGCGACGTTGCCACCGATGACCTGGACGTCACGCGTCGCCGGGTCCGACTTCAGGCGCGCGACCATCTCGATGAGCATCCGCACGTTGCCGTGCGCGGTGTCGGCGACGAGCACGTCGACCCCGGCGTCGATGAGCGTCGTCGCGCGCTGCCACGCGTCGCCGAAGTAGCCGATCGCCGCGCCGACGAGCAGGCGGCCCTGGCCGTCCTTCGACGCCTGCGGGAACTGCTCGGACTTCACAAAATCCTTGACCGTGATGAGGCCGGTGAGGCGGCCGTCGGCGTCGACGAGCGGGAGGCGCTCGAGCTTGTGCCTGCGCAGGAGCGCCGTGGCCTCCTCGCGCGAGATGCCCGCCGGGCCGGTGATGAGCGGCAGCGGGGTCATGACCTCGTCGACCTTCGTCGTCGCCCACTCGGCGACGGGCGTGAAGCGCAGGTCGCGGTTGGTGACCATGCCGATGAGGCGACGCTCGGGGTCGAGCACGGGGAAGCCGGAGATGCGGTACTCGCCCGCGGTCTTGTCGAGCTCCTCGAGCGTCGCGTCCGGGCCGATGGTCACCGGGTTGTCGATGATGCCCGTCTGGGTGCGCTTGACGAGGTCGACCTGCAGCGCCTGGTCCTCGATGGAGAGGTTGCGGTGCAGGACGCCGATGCCGCCCTGGCGCGCCATGGCGATCGCCATGCGCGACTCCGTGACGGTGTCCATGGCCGCCGAGACGAGCGGCACGCGGATCGAGATCTCCCGCGTGAGGCGGGACGTCGTGTCGATGTCCGACGGTGCGAGGTCCGAGTAGCCGGGCTGCAGCAGCACGTCGTCGTAGGTGAGGCCGAGGAACCCGAACGGGTCACGGTCGGGCGCGGAGGAGGCGGGCACGGATCCGGGGACGGGCGAGGCGGTCACACCTGGATCCTACGCCGGGAGCCCTCCCCGTATTCCCGACCGCCCGGGGCCCACCGGTGACGGCGGGCGGCCCGGACGGTCAGCGGACGACCGCGAGGAGCTCGTGCAGGAGACCCGGGAAGCTGCGCACCCGGTGCACGGTCGCGGCGAGCGGGAGGTCGACCGCGGCCTCGTCGCTGGGGAGCCCGACGAAGACGGGCAGGCTCGGGTTGGCCTCGTGCGTGGCATGGACGAGCCCGAGGTCGGGCCGCGCCTGCGTCGTCACCATGGCGACCGCGGACGGGCGGACCATCGTCACGAGCTCGAGCGTGCGGTGCACGTTCGCGGGCCCCGTGACGATGCGCGCCATCGCCCCGTGCGACGCGAGCGACGCGGCCAGCGCGTGCGCCGCCAGCGGCAGCGGCTCGTCGGGAGCCGCGAACACGAGCACGATCCGACGCATGCGGCTCGGATGGTTGCGGGGCGGCCCCCCGGCGGACACGATCGCGTCCTCGCTCGCCTGGGTGTACTCGCGCAGCGCGCCGAGCGTCGCGTTGGCGAGCACGACCTCCGGCACCTCGCCCGGCCCCGCGAGCACGGTGCGCTCGGCGAGCCGGTCGAGCGCGGGCTCCACGAGGTCCGACCACCATGCGGCCGGGTCGCTGCCCGTGGGGATCCGCAGGAGCCGGTCGCACGTGCGCTGGTCGTACGCGATGGCGGCGTCGACGACGTCGGACACGCGCGTCGGGCGCGGCGCCTCGCGCACCCCGAGGGCACGGGACGCACCGCCCCGACCGGGATCCCCGCCGGGGACCGCTCGCAGGAACGGGCGGGCGGGCACGTCGGGCACGGCGACCGGTGCCTCCTCGGGCTCGAGATCGTCGGCGTCGGACCCTGCGTCGAGACCGGGGTCGGCGGAGGGGATCCCGCCACGGTGCGCGTCGAGCTCGTCGGCGTCCGCGGCGAGCGCGGCGCGCGCGGCGTCCGCCGGCGCGACGCCGTCGAGCGTGAGACGGCGCATGACGACCAGGCGGGCGACGTCGTCGTCGGTGTAGCGGCGGTGGGAGCCCGCGCGGTGCTGCGACGGGCCGAGGCCGTAACGACGGTCCCAGGTTCGCAGGGTTGCGGGCGCGACGCCGAGGCGGCGCGCGACGGCGGCGACGGCGAGTCCGGGGGTCGTGGACATGCTCGGTCGGGCTCCCTCGGGGTCAGGGGCGGACCGGACTGAGGTCATGGATCGATTCTGCCGAGCGGCATGCAGTCTCGCCACCTCGCCCAGGTCACAGTCGTGCACCCTTCGCGCCAGAGTTGTGCAGATTTTGTTCACGCCACACCCAAACGCGCCAGCCGGGCACATCGCGCCACCTCGAACGCGACGAGCGACCCGATTCGTGCCGCATTCCTGG
Source organism: uncultured Cellulosimicrobium sp. (assembly GCA_964521905.1). Lineage (GTDB taxonomy): Bacteria > Actinomycetota > Actinomycetes > Actinomycetales > Cellulomonadaceae > Cellulosimicrobium. The sequence goes on along the minus strand of CAZFUQ010000279.1, from coordinate 2,796 downwards.
CGCGACTCTCCGCCGGCCTGCCCCTTCACGTTTCACCCACCAGGGTATTGAACAACTTCTGCAACGCTTGTAGGTTGTTCGGCATGGCAGAGATCTCGAGGCTCCCCGGTCCGGTCATGGAGCTGTGGGAATGGCAGTACCAGGGTTCGTGCCGCGACGCGGACGACACGTTGTTCTTCCACCCCGAGGGCGAACGAGGATCGACCCGGCGACGTCGTGCCGAGTCGGCCAAGGCGATCTGCCACTCGTGCCCCGTCATGATGCAGTGCCGTGAGCAGTCGCTGCGCGTGCGCGAGCCCTACGGGGTGTGGGGCGGGCTGAGCGAGGACGAGCGCGCCGCGATCCTCGCGGGCAGCACCCGCCGCTCGGGCTGACCGCGACCCGACCGCCAGACCTGCACGTCGACCGGTCCGACGTCGTACCGGTCGACGTGCGCTCGACCCGTGGACAGGCGGGGCGGCCCGACCACGGAACGCAGCAGGGCCCGCGACCACGAGGTCGCGGGCCCTGCTGCTGAGCGGGTCGGCGTCAGCCGACCACCACGGCGAGGATGTCGCGCGCGGACAGGACGAGGTAGTCCTCGCCGCCGTACTTGACCTCGGTGCCGCCGTACTTGCTGTAGATGACCTTGTCGCCGACGGTCACGTCGAGCGGGACGCGGTTGCCGTTGTCGTCGACACGGCCCGGACCGACGGCCAGGACCTCGCCCTCCTGGGGCTTCTCCTTGGCGGTGTCCGGGATGACCAGGCCGGATGCGGTCGTGGTCTCGGCCTCGAGGGCCTTCACGACGATCCGGTCCTCGAGCGGCTTGATGGGGACCGACACGTCGGACCTCCCCTTTCGCATGAGAACTGCAACGGATGGGTCGAGCGCTCCGAGCTGTCCGTCGTCGCGGGTGCCGGGCAGCGTGGTCGCTCGTGGTCCGTCGTCGTCCGGGGACGGCGGCGGGCCGCTGTCCAATCTAGGTCGCGGTTAGCACTCGGTCAAGGCGAGTGCCAACCGTCCGCCCCTCGGACGGCCGGGAACCGACCGCGCGTCGGGCGCGGTTCCCGTGGAAGGATCGACGCCATGGACGCCGCCACGCTGACCAAGCTGCTCAGCCCCGAGGGCTGGGCGCTGCTCGGCGCGCTCCCGCCGTACGACGAGAAGCAGTCCCTCGTCCTCGCGGCCGGGCTGCGCGCGAAGGGCGTCGACCCCGACCTCGCCGCCGCCGCCCTCACCCAGTCGCGCCTGCGCGCGGCCGCCCACGGCAAGCTCGGCGCGTTCGCGGACGGGATGCTCTTCACCCAGGCAGGGCTCGAGCAGGCGAGCCGTCTCGTCGTCGCCGGGCTGCACGCCCGGCGATACCTCGACGCGGGCGTCCGCCGGGTCGCCGACCTCACGAGCGGCATCGGCGTGGACGCGCTCGCGTTCGCCGCGGCCGACCTCGAGGTGCTCGCGACCGACGTCGACGAGCTCACCGCCGCGATCGCCACGGTGAACCTGCGCCACTTCCCCGAGGCCGAGGTGCGGCTCGGCGACGGGCTCGCGCTCGACCTCGAGGGCGAGCGGATCGAGGGTGTGTACGCCGACCCTGCACGGCGCACCCGATCGGGCTCGCGCGTCGTCGACCCGAAGGCGTACGCGCCCCCGCTCGACGCCGTCTGGGCGCTGCGCGAGCGCGTGCCCGCGGTGGGCATCAAGGTCGGCCCGGGCATCTCGCACGACGGCCTGCCCGACGACGCCGAGACCGAGTGGGTCTCGGTCGACGGCGACGTCGTCGAGGCCGGGCTCTGGTTCGGGCCGCTCGCGCCCGAGGGCCCCGGCCGCTCCGCGCTCGTCCTCGCGACGTCGACCGTGCCCGACGGCGACGGTGGTACCACCGTGCGCACGGCGTCGCGTCGTCTGGCCCACCGCCCCGGCGACGAGGACGTCGTGCCCGACGTGGGCGCCGTCGGGCAGTACCTCTACGAGCCCGACGGCGCGGTGATCCGCGCCGGCCTCGTCGCCCACGCGGCGCGCGACCTGGGCGGGCGGCTGCTCGACCGGACGATCGCGTACGTGACGACCGACTCCCCCGCGCCGCTCGACGAGGCCGGGTTGGCCGACGGGCTGGCGCGCGGGTACCGCGTGCTCGACGTGATGCCGTTCGGGCTCAAGCGGCTGCGGGCCTACCTGCGCGAGCGCGGCGTCGGGCGCCTGACCATCAAGAAGCGGGGGACGGCGGTGACGCCCGAGCAGCTGCGCCGCCAGCTCGCGCTCTCCGGCGACGCGACCGCGACGATCGTGCTCACGCGCGTCGGCGGGTCCCAGCAGGTGCTCGTCGTCGAGCCGCTCGACACGCCCCGGCGCAGCGGGGACGCGGGCACCACCCGGACGGGCGGCGCGCGGTGAGCACCGGCCCGCGCCGGGCCGCGATCCCGTTCGCGCGGTCCGAGCGCTCGACCGTGGGGCTCGAGTGGGAGCTCGCGCTCGTCGACGCGGACTCGGGCGACCTGCGCCAGGTCGCGCAGACCGTGCTCGACGCCGTGCGCCCCGAGGGCGGGGGCGCGCACCCGTCCATCAAGCAGGAGCTGCTCCTCAACACGGTGGAGGTCGTCAGCGGCGTGTGCCGCACCGTCGGGGAGGCGGGCCGGGACCTCGAGCGCTCGATCGACGAGCTGCGCGTCGTGACCGACCCGCTCCGGGTCGAGCTCATGAGCGCGGGCACGCACCCGTTCGCGCGCTGGGCGCAGCAGAAGGTCACCGACAAGCAGCGGTACAACACCCTGATCGACCGCACGCAGTGGTGGGGCCGGCAGATGCTCATCTACGGCG
>CAZFUQ010000278.1:0-5190 GCA_964521905.1 uncultured Cellulosimicrobium sp. | reverse complement strand
CGCTCGCCACGGGCGCGGGCCAGGCCGCCGACGGCGCCGAGCGTGTGCGCGCCGTCGTCGGCGGTGACGAGGCCGTCGCGCAGCTGCGTCGCGCCGTCGAGGAGCTGGTCCGCGCCGTCCACGGCGTCGGCGAGGTTGGTGTGGATCGAGGCGAAGCCGCGCAGGAACGTGTCCGCGGCCTCGGTGCCGACCTGCTCGGCGATCGAGTCGCGCACCTTGCCGACGATCTGGTCGGCGATGGTGCGCGCGAGGTAGTTGTTCGCGTCGTTGGTGATGAGCGTGAGGCTCGCCTGCTGGGGCTCGAACTCGCCCGCCGACGCGAGGTCGGCGGAGAACGTCGGCCCGATGACGAGCGCGGCGTCGTACCGCCCGGACCGCACGCCGTACTCGGCGTCCACCTGGCTCGTCTCGACCCAGCCGAACCCGCCGTCGTCGAGGAGCTGGTCGGCGACGTCACGACCGAAGTGCCGCTCCGTCGTCGCACCGGTCTGGGCGTCGGTGGTCGTGGTGCCCTCGTCGAGCACCACGAGAGCGGCCGGGATCTGGTCGAGCTTGTCGTACGGGTCGTGGTTCGCGAACAGGTACAGCCCGGCGTAGAGCGTGGGGATGAGCGCCATCGCGAGGATCGCGAGGCGCGGCAGCGTGCCCGCGGCGAGGCGGCGCAGCTCGGACAGCCCGAGGCGGATCGCGGTCATCGGCCCTCCTCGGGGTCGTTCTCGGCGGCGGGTGCCGGGTCGGGGGGCGGGGTGGGTGCCGGGTCGGGGAGCGGGGTGGGTGCCGGGGGCGGGGTGGGGCGGGTGCGCAGGACGACGACGGGCGGCTCGTGGATCGAGACGCCGCGGGCCGGTGGCAGGTCGACGCCGAGGTCGCGCGCCGACGCCCGCGTGCACTGCACGAGCACGCCGAGGCCCGCCGCGGCGAGCGTCTGCGCGACCTCCCACCAGCCCGACGGCTCGCCGCCGTGCCGGTCCGGGAGGGTCAGCACCACGAAGCGCACGCCTTCGCGCTCGGCCGCGAGCGCCGCGAGGAGCGCGGTCCGCACGACGCCGGGCACCTGGTCGATCCGGCGCGTCCGGTCCGCGCCGAGCGAGTGCTCGGCGAGCCAGCGGGTCACGTCCGGCGGCAACGACCGTCGCCCGGCGAGGGCGAGGCCCTCGGCGACGACGTCCGAGACGGTGAGCGCGTCGTCGGGCTCGCTGATGCCCGGGACGTCGACGACCGCGGTCACGTCGCGCAGGGCGCCGGCCCCCGACGCGCGCGCGGTACGCCCGGTGCGGCGCGACGGCGCCGGGCCGTCCCCCGGGACGAGCCGGACCTCGCCGGCCGACGGCTCGAACCTGCCGGTCGCGACGAGCGCGAGGGCGGTGTGCCCGTGCCCGGGCTCACCGGCCACGAGCACGCACTCGCCGGTGGACCAGGTCAGGTCCAGGGGGTCGAGCATCGGCTCGCGCCGTCCGTCGACGCGGACGTCGGTCAGCGTGATCTGCATCCTTGGTCTCCTCCGTGGCGTCCCGGGGGAGAGCCCGGGAGCACCGTTGACTCACGGTCAACAACGCTACGCCTCATATTGACTAGTGGTCAACAAGCGCGTAGAACGGTGCCATGGCCAGCACGACCGCACCCGCCCCCGGCACCCAGGACGACGCCCCGTCGGGCTCGCGGCGACGACGCGAGCCGGCCGACCGCCGTCGCGAGCTGCTCGACGCCGCGGCCCGGCACGCCGACGAGCACGGCCTGGACGCCCTCACCCCCGCGACGGTCGCCGCGCGCGCAGGAGCGTCCAAGGCCCTCGTGTTCCACTACTTCGGCTCGACCGCGGGGTTGCGCCGGGCCGTCGCGCTCGAGGCCGTCGCCGAGCTCGAGGCGGCGACCGTGATGCCTGCCGATCGTCCCCTCTCCCAGCGTCCTGCGCTCGCCGTCGCGGCCTTCCTCGACGCCGTGGAGGCCCGCCGGATGCTCTGGCAGGACCTGTGGCGCGGCAGGCTCGCCGAGGACGACGCGACCCAGCGGGCGCTCACCGCGGTCCGCGAGGGCCTCGTCGCGCGCATGACGTCGACGGTCACCTCCGCCACGGGCGACGCCCTGCCCACCACCCCGCGCCTGCGGCTGCTCGCCGCAGGCTGGGTCGCGCTCGTCGAGAACGTCACCGCCGCGTGGCTCGGTGGCAGCGACCTCTCGCGCGCAGAGATCGAGCGGCTCGTCCTCGCGAGCGCCGTGGTGCTCGTGCCCGAGCTCCCGGACCCCGCGCGCGGGGCCGTCCTCGCGATCGCGCGGGCGAACTCGGTCACGGCGGGCTAGCGTCGGGAGAACGCCCGGGAACGGGACGGACGAGGCCGGGAGGCAGCACATGCGCGTGGTGGTCGTCGGGGCGAGCGGGAACGTCGGCACGGCCCTGCTGCGCCGGCTCGCGGTCGAGCCCGTCGTGACGTCCGTCGTGGCCGTCGCGCGGCGCGTGCCGCGCGCCGACGGCTCGAGCACCGTGCGCTTCCCCCACGACACCGCGACGTGGCGCTACGCCGACGTCACGGCGCACGACGCCGCGACCCGGCTCGACGCCGCGCTCGACGGAGCGGACGTCGTCGTCCACCTCGCGTGGGCGGACCGGGGCGGGCACGGCCGGCACCGCGCGAACGTCGAGGGCACGCGGGCCGTCGCCGCGTCGGCGCTCCGCACGGGCGTCGCCCACCTCGTGGTCGCGTCCTCGGTCGCCGCCTGCTCCCCCGCCCCGTACGCCGGCGACGCGCGCGACGTCCCCGTCTCCGAGGGGTGGCCCGTCCGCGGCGCGTCGGGGGCGTCCCACGCCGAGGACAAGGCGGCGGTCGAGACCCTGCTCGACGACCTCGACCGCTCCGACGGGATCGTCGTCTCCCGGGTCCGGTCGCCGCTCGTGCTCCAGCGCGACGCCGCCTCGCAGATCGCACGGGACCTGCTCGGCCGGCTCGGCACGCGGGCGCTGCGGCGCACGTCGGACGCCCTGCGCCTGCCCGAGGGGCTGCGGTTCCAGGTCGTCCACGCCGACGACCTCGCCGAGGCGTACGCCCGGATCGTCGTGGGGCGGCACCCCGGGCCGTTCAACATCGCCCACCCGGCCGTGCTCACGCCCCAGGACGTGGCCGACGTCGTCGCGCACGGCGCGTTGCGCACCGTGCCCTACGCGACGGTGCGCACGGCGGTCACCGTCGCGCAGCGGGCACGACTCGTGCCCGTCGGCGCGGACTGGCTCGACATGGCCATGCGGGTCCCCGTGCTCGACCCGGGCCTGGCGGGCGAGCTCCTGCGCTGGCGCCCGGTCCACGACGCGAAGGACACCCTCGCGGAGCTCGTCGAGGGGATCCGCGAGGGCGCGGGCGCCTCGACCCCGCCCCTGCTCCCCCGATGAACACCGTCGAGCACGACATGAGGGTCGTCACCCGGCGGATGACGACCCTCATGTCGTGCTCGACGCGACGGGGTGTGCGCGTCAGCTCTCGAGCGCGGCGTCCAGCGTGATCGTCGGGACGCCTGCGAGCGCCTTCGACACCGGGCACGTCGCCTTGGCCGTCTCGGCCGCCTGCTGGAACCCGGCCGCGTCGATGCCCTCCACCTCGCCGCGCACCGTGAGCGCGATCGTCGGGATCTGGAAGCCGCCGGCCGGGTCCGGCGCGAGCGTGACCTCGGCCGTCACCTCGAGCGAGACGGGCGTCGCGCCGGCCTCGGCGAGCACCGCCGAGAACTGCATCGCGTAGCACGACGAGTGCGCCGCGGCGATGAGCTCCTCGGGGCTCGTGACACCGCCCGCGTCGTCCGCGGCGCGACGCGGGAACGAGACGTCGTACGTCCCGACCTTCGAGCTCGACAGCTCGACCTGGCCCTGACCGTCCTGCAGGCCACCGTTCCAGGCGGTACGAGCGATACGCGTGGGCATGCGAGATCTCCTTCGACGTCGGGGGCCCGGGAGGAACCCGGGCTCGTCCCGACCGTAACGCCCCGACGGCGCGCGTGCCCCCGAGCGCGCGGCACGTCACAGCGTCGTGGGCGGTCGTGGGCGGTCGTGGGCGGTCGTGGGCGGTCGTGGGCGGTCGTGGGCGCGACGACCCCGGCTCGCGGCTCGCCCGTAGAGTGTGCGCCCGTGAGCGTCGAGGAGATCCTGGGATTCGTCACGGGCGCCGCGTGCGTGTGGCTCGCGGCGCGGCAGAACGTGTGGACGTTCCCCGTCGGGCTGGCCAACAACGTCGTCTTCCTCGTGCTGTTCACCGGCACCGGCCTGTACGCGAACGCGGGCCTGCAGGTCGTCTACCTCGTGCTCGGCGCGCTCGGCTGGTACTGGTGGCTGCGCGGCGGACCGGGCAGGGGCCGCCTCGTCGTGCACCGCACGCCACGCCTCGCCTGGGTGGTCGGGATCGCGGCCGCCGTCGCGTGCACGGCCGCGCTCGTCGCCGCCCTCACCGCGTGGACCGACTCGACGGTCCCGTTCTGGGACGCCCTGACGACGTCGAGCAGCCTCCTCGCGCAGACGATGCTCGGGCGCAAGTGGATCGGCAACTGGTGGGTGTGGATCGTCACCGACGTCGTGCTCGTCGGCCTCTACGCGAGCCAGGGCCTGTGGCTCACCGCAGCGCTCTACGTCCTGTTCGTCGGCCTGTGCGTGCAGGGTCTGCGCGGCTGGTCGGCCGCGCTGCGCGCGCCCTCGCCCGAGCCCGGGTCGGCGGCCGCCGCGGTCCCCGTGCCCGACGACGCGGAGCGGGCCCCGTGAGGAAGCTCGCCCACGGCCTCGTCATCGGCAAGTTCTACCCGCCGCACGCGGGCCACGTGCACCTGGTCCGCTCCGCGCTCGCGCGCTGCGAGCGCGTCACCGTCCAGGTGCTCGCCTCGACGAGCGAGTCGATCCCCGCCGCGCTGCGCGCCGCGTGGCTGCGGGCCGAGGTGCCCGGTGCGCGCGTCGTGCACGGCCTCGACGACGCGCCCGTCGACTACGCGGACCCGCACGCGTGGGACGAGCACGTCAAGGTCATGCGCTCCCTCCTCGACCCCGGCGACCCGCCGGTCGACGCGGTGCTGACGTCCGACCGGTACGGCGTCGAGCTCGCGCGGCGGTTCGACGCCACGTGGGTCCAGGTGGACCCGGACCGGCGCCACCTGCCCGTGTCCGGGTCGGCCGTCCGCGCCGACCCCGCGGCGCGCCGTGACAGCGGCGTAATCGATTTCCTCGAC
>CAZFUQ010000277.1:0-5218 GCA_964521905.1 uncultured Cellulosimicrobium sp. | reverse complement strand
AAGTACATCGGCGGGTCGATCACCAGCGGATACGTCGTCGAGGGGTCATCCACCAACTGCTCGACACCGCTCAGCGTCACCGCGACCGTCGAGGCATCCACGGCCTCGACCGTGGGCATGAGCTGCACCGCCTCGGCAAGCGGGTCCGACACCACAGCCTCGGGCGCCCGCGCGGGCGCCTCGGACGACGCCTTCGGTGCCGTGCTCCCGACTTCGCCCATCAACTCGTCCACCGACGGCAGGGGCGCGAACGTACGCGCCGTCGTATCTTCGCTGAGCTCCTGCGTCACCGGAGCCACCCGTTCCACGTCGGCAGCCGCGTCCCACGCCAGCGGCTCCGACGTCCGCGCCACCGCCGTACCGTCCTCGGCCACGACCTCCAGCGCCCCGCCGTCCGCAGTCGGCGTGAGCGTCGCCCCCTCCACCGAGTAGATCAACGGCGCGGCCTGCGCCGCGACCGCCGCGCCGGCGTCCTCGGCGACCAGGTAGTGCCGAAACCCCGACGTGCTCGCCTCCACCACCAGGTCCGTCCCGGCAGCCACGTCCGCATACACCGCGCGACGGCCCTCCAACCGCGGCTCGGGCAGCGCCCCCGACCACGACAGCACCGACCGCACCCCCGTCACCGGATCCGTCACCGCCGCGAGCTCGACCAGACCGCCCTCACGCGGGCCTCCCCCACCGCTCAGCTCGAGGCCACCGATGTGCGCGACCGGGCGCACCACACCGTCCTCACCCTCCACCAGGGCAAGATCCGTCTGCGCCCAGTCCTCCAACGCCGACCCGTCACCCTCACCCTCACCCTGCGGCACCCACACCGGGCCCGGAGCGCTCTGCAACACCATCGCCCCAGTAGGCAAGGCGTACGAAGACGACATCGGCGTCCGCTCACCCACCACCTCGACCGGCTCATCCTCCAACCGCGCGATCACCTTCGCACTCACCGCGTCCGGCGCCCACAAGTACCCGCCCTCGGTCCGCTCAGGCTCAGGAGCAACCGCCGGGCTCGGCGCCGCCGGCGCCTCGACCTCCGCGACAGGCTGCGCCACCGCCGGCAACCCGACCGACCCCACCGCCATCGCGGTCAGACCCGCCAACGTCGCGACCGACGCACGCCACGCACCAGGAACACCAGAAAACGACACCAGAAACGCCACGAGACATCCCGAAGCCGGGCCGCCGGTACCAACGCCAACGGCGAAACAGAACCTCACCCCCTGCGGGCAGGCCCCAGCACGGCTCTCAGCGAACATCCAGCACGATCTGGTAAAGCAGAACGTAAGCCACAAACCACACGAGCGCCAGACCTTGTCGAGAAGGAACCAGGTCAGCGCGTGATCGGCCCGGGTCCCGACACGAGCCGGACGAGCCGTACCCGTTGACTCCACGGACCTCCCGCGGGAACGTAGTGGCCGCCCAATCTCTCCGGCCCTCTCGACACGGGAGCACCGCTCATGTCCGACGACCCCGCCGCGTCCGCCTCGGTGCCCCGCCTACCCCCGCGGTGGTTCGTCCGCACCGCATGGGTGGTGCACCGGGCCTACTACCGCGTCACCGGGCGGCGCCGCGGGCTCTGGCGCCCTCGTCCGGAGCGGTGGGGCACCGTCCTGCTGCGGACCGTCGGGCGCCGCTCGGGTCACGAGCACGCCGTCATCGTCGGGTACTTCGAGGACGGCCCGAACCTCGTGACCCTGGCCATGAACGGCTGGGCCGCGCCGGAACCCGCGTGGTGGCTCAACCTGCAGGCGCACCCCGACACGACGATCGAGCTCCAGGGCGCGACGCGCGCCGCGCAGGGCGCCGAGCGTGACCGGCTCTGGGCGCGGTGGCGCACGTTCGACAAGGATCTCGACGGGTTCGCCGCCCGGCGACCGACCGAGACGGCGGTCGTCGTGCTCGAACCGCGCGGGGACGCGGCGGCCCGGGCGGGCGCCTCCGACTGATCACCCGGTGGCGGCTCGCACGAGCCGGCCGCCGTCGGCGGTCCCAGCGCGCCGTGTCAGCGCTCGCCGGCCGCGCCGCGCCGCGCGGTGAGCGCGCGCCGCGAGGTCGTCAGGTGCTCGACGACGAGTCGCACCGCCTCGTCGGCGTCGCCCGCGCGGAGAGCGTCGAGCAGCAGCCGGTGCTCGACGGCCATGCCGGCGAGGTCCTCGTGCTGGCCGAGCAGCCAGCGCGAGCGGCTCGCGGTGACGGCGGTGATCTCGTCGAGCACGGTGTTGCCCGCGGCGGCGAGCAGCGCCTCGTGGAAGTCCGCGGCCGCACGCCGGGCGCCGGGCGCGTCCGCGCGCTGCGCCGCGTCGTCCTCGCGCGCGAGCGCGTCAGCGAGCGCCGCGAGGTGCTCCGGCGAGCGTCGCTCGGCGGCCCGACGCGCGGCGAGCACCTCGAGCGCCGCGCGCACCTCGAGGAGGTGCTCGACGTCCTCGTGGGTGAACGTGCGCACGACGGCCCACGTGCGGGGGCGCGGGGTCACGAGGCCTTCGGCGACGAGCAGGCGCAGCGCCTCGCGCACCGGGACGCGGCTGACACCGAGCTCGAGGGCGAGGTCGCGCTCGACGAGACGGCTGCCCGGGGCTCGCACGCCGTCGACGACCTGGTCGCGCAGGACGCGCGCGACGCGCAGCGCCTCGGGCTCGAAGGCGTCGACCGGCGCGGTACCGGGGCTCTCCATGGTGCCGTCCTCCTCGTTCCTGGTGGGTCGACTGCTGCGCAGAATGGTATACCGTTCGATGGATGCGCCGACCTCTCCTCCTCGCGACGACCGCCGCCCTCGCCGTGCTCGCCCTCGCCGCGTGCACGCCCGGGTCGGCTCCCGTCGCCCCGCCCGAGGCGGTCACCCCCGCTCCCACGGACCCGACCCCGGATCCCACCGGCGAGGCTTCCGGCGAGCAGGAGCCCGACGCCGTCGACCCGGCCGACCTCCCGCCCCGCTACCTCCTCGCGACCGAGTCGGAGTCCGACGGCCTCGTCGTGGTGGACCCGACGATCCGGGCCGGCAGCGCCGTCGTCGACCGCGTCGAGGTCGGCCCCGCGCCGTGGGGCGTGGCCGTCCACGCGCCGAGCATGCGGGCGTTCGTCGCGACGGCGCAGGGCGTCGCGGTCGTCGACCTCGCCACGCGCGAGCGCACCGATCTCATCCCCTACCGGGACACGCCGTCGCGCGTGGCGTTCGGCGAGTACCGCCGCGGCGGCATGGGCATCGCCGTCTCCCCCGACGGCGGTCGCGTGCACGTCGCGGTGCACCGCGGCGACTCGTCGACGCTCGAGACGATCGACGTCGCCGCGCGCGAGGTCGTCGCGAGCACGCCGGTCGGGCTCCGGCCGTTCGACGTGCTCGTCTCGGCGGACGGGAGCGAGGTCTACACGGTCGACCACGACGCGTTCTCCGTGCACGTCGTCGACGCGACCACGTTCGAGGCGCGCCGCATCGAGGTCGCCCCGTTCGGCACCGAGGGCGGGCTCGCGTCGTCCGAGAAGCTGCACTACGCCGTCCTCGACGACGACGGGTCGCTCCTGCTGCCCTACCAGGGGCGCGTGCTCGTGCGCCTCGACCCGGCGACGGGCGAGGAGCACGTCGCTCCCCTGTCCCGACGCCACGAGACCGTCACGACGTGGACCGACCCCGCGACCGGCGCCCTGGCCGCCGTGCTCGCCGGCGGCTACACGCAGGCCGAGGCGTGGGACGGCGCGACCGTCGTCGACCTCGCCACGCTCGAGTCGTACGAGATCGAGATCCCCGGACGACCGCAGGTGGTCGTCCCGCTCCCGGAAGGACCCGCCGCATGACCGCGCCCACCGCTCCCGAGACCGTCACCGTCCTGCGCGACGTCCGCCCGTGGGGCGGCGAGCGCGCCGACCTGCACGTCGCCGACGGCCGCATCGCCGCGGTGACGCCGCACGACCCGGCCGCGCCCGCGCCGTCGGGCACGGGCGCCTCCGCCATGGGCGCGGCGGACGGCTCGACCGACGGCGTCGTGGAGGGTCGCGGCCTGCTCGCGCTGCCCGGCCTGGTGAACGCGCACGCGCACGTCGACAAGAGCTGGTGGGGCAAGCCGTGGGTGAGCTACGGCGGCGTGGCGACGACGCAGGGACGCATCGCGCACGAGCGCGCGCACCGCGACGAGCTCGGGATCCCCGGCGTCGACGTCACGCTCGCGGTCCTGCGGGAGTTCGTCCGCCACGGCACGACGGCGATCCGCACCCACGTGGACGTCGACCTCGGCCTGGGCCTGCGCGGCATCGAGGTCGTCCGCGAGGCGCTCGCCGCGCTGGGCGGAGCCGTACACGCCGAGATCGTCGCATTCCCCCAGGACGGCGTGCTGCGCCGCCCGGGCGTGCTCGACCTGCTCGACGCCGCCGCGGCGGCGGGCGCGGAGCACGTCGGCGGGCTCGACCCGGCGTCGATCGACCGCGACCCCGTGGGCCAGCTCGACGGGCTGTTCGCGATCGCGGAGCGCCGCGGCGTCGGGATCGACGTGCACCTGCACGACGGCGGCGACCTCGGCGCGTTCCAGGTCGAGCTGATGATCGACCGCACGCTGCGCGCGGGGCTGCAGGGCAGGGTCAACGTCGCGCACGGGTTCGCGGTCGGCGACGTGCCGGCGTCGCGCCAGGCGGACCTCGTCGCCGCGATGGGCGAGGCGGGCGTCACCATGACGACCGTCGCACCGATCGGCGCCGCTCCCCTGCCGCTCCACGCGCTGCGCGCGGCGGGCGTCGCCGTCGGGCTGGGCACGGACGGCATCCGCGACCTGTGGTCGCCCTACGGGACGGGCGACCTCCTCGCGCTCACGACGCAGCTCGCGCGCCTGTCGCGGTTCCGCCACGACGAGGAGCTCGTCACCGCGGCGCGGATCGCGTCGTCGGACGCCGCGGGGTTCGTCGGGCGCGACGTGCACGACCTCGTCGTGGGCGCGCCCGCGGACGTCGTGCTCGTCGACGCCGAGAACGTGCCCGACGCGGTGGTGCGGGCGCCGCGCCGCGCGCTCGTCGTGGCCGCCGGCCGCGTGGTGGCGCGCGACGGCGTCGTGCTCGTGTGAGGCACCCGCGGCGCGCCGTCGCCCGGCCGCAACTCGCGCGCGGCCGGGCGATGAGTTCGTGGGGCACCGGTCGTCTACCCCCACGACACCACGTACCGGGCGAACCGCCCACGACGCCGGAGGCACACCCATGAGCACGCAGATCTTCGTCAACCTGCCCGTCAAGGACCTGGACGCGTCCA
>CAZFUQ010000276.1:0-5261 GCA_964521905.1 uncultured Cellulosimicrobium sp. | reverse complement strand
GTTCCTGCGCGCCGCGCTCGACGACCCCGAGCTCGAGGACGGCTGGGAGTGCGGGCGCTGCGACCGCTGCGGGGGCGTCGCGCTGCCCGGCGCACCGGACGCCGAGGCCGTCTCGGCCGCGCGTGCGGACATGGACCGGCCGGGGGTCGAGATCACCGCGCGCCGGCAGTGGCCCAGCGGCATGGACCGGATCGGGCTCGAGCTCAAGGGCCGGATCCCCGCCGAGGAGCAGGCGGAGACGGGCCGGGCCGTGGCGCGGCTCGACGGGCTCGGCTGGTCCGCGCCCCTGCGCGAGCTGTTCGCGCCCACCACGCCCGACGGCGAGACGCCCGTCGCGCTGCGCCGCGCGGCCGCGCGCGTCCTCGACGAGTGGACCGCGCTGTACGAGGTCGCGGCGCCCGCCGGGGACGGCGACGGGGCGACCGTGCCGGCCACCGACGCGACGGCCGACCACGTCGCGGGCGACGAGCGGGCGGCCGGCGGGCCGGCTCGGCGGCTCCTCGTCGACGGGGTCGTCGCGGTGCGCTCCGTGACGCGGCCGCAGCTCACGTTCCACCTGGCGAAGGGGCTCGCGGCCTACCTCGGCAGGCCGCTCGTCGGCGCGATCGGTCCCGTCCCCGGCCACGAGGAGCCGGGTCGCCACGACGTGAACTCCGCGACCCGCCTCGCCGGCGTCGCCGCGCGGCTCCGGCTCGAGCTCGGCGAGGCCGCGCTCGCCGGGCTCGCGGGGCGACGCATCCTGCTCGTCGACGACTCCACCGACTCCGGCTGGACCCTCACCGTCGCGGCGAGGATGCTGCGCCAGGCCGGAGCGGCGGCCGTCTACCCGTTCGTCCTCGGCGTCCGCTGACCTGCCGGGCGGCGCGGCCGCGTCGGACGACGTGCGGCCTCGTCAGATGAAGCGCGCACGCACGGCCTCGCCGTGCGCGGGCAGGTCCTCGTCGTTCGCGACGGCGACGATCCGGTCGGCGAGCTCCTCGAGCGCGTCCCGGTCGTACTCGATCACCTGGACCGCCTTGAGGTAGCTGTGCACGCCGAGCCCGCTCGAGAAGTGCGCGCAGCCCCCGGTGGGGAGGACGTGGTTCGACCCCGCCATGTAGTCGCCGAGCGACACGGGCGACCACGGCCCGACGAAGATCGCGCCCGCGCTCGTGACGCGCTCGGCGAGCTCGCTCGCACCGACCGCCTGGATCTCGAGGTGCTCCGCCCCGTACGCGTCCACGACCTGCAGCCCGTGCTCCAGGTCGTCCACGAGCACGATCGCCGACTGCGAGCCGGCGAGCGCCTGCGCGACGCGCTGCGCGTGCTTGGTGACCGCCACGAGGTCGGTCAGGCGCGCCTCGACCGCAGCGGCCAGCTCGACCGACGGCGTGACGAGCACGGCGGCGGCCAACGGGTCGTGCTCGGCCGGGCTGATGAGGTCGGCGGCGACGTGTCCCGGGTCGGCGGTCGCGTCGGCAAGGACGGCGATCTCCGTCGGCCCGGCCTCCGAGTCGATCCCGACGACGCCACGCACGAGCCGTTTCGCCGCGGCGACGAACACGTTGCCCGGCCCGGTCACCACGTCGACCGGCTCGCAGAGCACGTCGCCGTCCTGCGGCTCGCTGCCCGCCGCGCCGTACGCGAACATCGCGACGGCCTGCGCGCCGCCCACGGCGTACACCTCGTCGACGCCGAGCAGCGCGCACGCCGCGAGGATCGTCGGGTGCGGCTGCCCGCCGGAGTCCTTCTGCGGCGGGGACGCGACGGCGAGGCTGCGGACCCCCGCTTCCTGCGCGGCGACCACGTTCATGACGACCGACGAGGGGTAGACCGCGAGCCCGCCCGGCGCGTAGAGACCGACGCGACGCACCGGGACCCAGCGCTGACGGACCTGCGCACCCGGGGCGACCTGCACCGTGAAGTCCTGCGGACGCTGGGCGGCGTGCACGAGCCGCACGCGGCGGATCGCCTCCTCGAGCCCTGCCCGCACCGTCGGGTCCAGCTCCGCGAGCGCGGTCTCGAACGCCGCGGCCGGGACGCGCAGGTGCTCCGGGCGCACGCCGTCGAACCGCTCGGCGTACTCGCGCAGGGCGGCGGCGCCGCGCGCGCGGACCGCATCGATGATCGGGGCGACCCGATGCGCCGCGTCCTCGACACCGAGCTCTGCGCGGGGCAGGGTCTCGGCGAGCTCGCGTGCGGACAGGGAACGCCCTCGAAGATCGATGCGGGTGATCATGGTCCGATTCTAAGAGCCTGTCCCGCACCGCGACGAGGCGTCCCGCCCACCGGGCGTGCGGAGCGCGGTCGGTGTCGTGGTGCCCGGCCCGGGCAGGGAGAATGAGGCCATGAACTCCCACGACGCGCGCCCGGTCGAGATCTCCGACGACGTCATCCGGCTCGGGCAGTTCCTCAAGCTCGCCGGCCTCGTCGACTCCGGCGCCGAGGCGCGCCAGCTCGTCACCGAGGGCGAGGTCCGGGTCAACGGCGAGGTCGACACCCGCCGCGGCCGCCAGCTGCACCGTGGCGACGTGGTCGCCGTCGAGCACCCGCAGGGCGCCCAGAGCGCGACGGTCGCCTGAGCCGCGGGGCGGCCCCGCGGGCCTCGCACGCGCCCGACGTCACGCCATGTACGTCGAGGCCATCACCGCGTCGGGCGTGAGGCGCAGGACGACGCGCTCGGGGTCGGCCTCCAGCCGGCGGTACCGGCGCGCGTAGCGGGCGACGGCGTCGGCGACCTCGTCCGGGTCCTCGACCACCTCGATCGTCCCCTCGAGCGTGATCCACCGCCCGCCGTCGACCTGGCACACGGCCGCTCTCGGCGCCGTGCCGTCCGGGCCGCTCAGGCGCGCGTTGCGGGCCTTGACCGACGAGCGGTTCGTCGTGACGCGCAGCACGCCGGCAGCCGGGTCCCACGTGAAGGCGACCGGGACCACGTGCGGCGTACCGTCGGCACGCAGCGTCGTGAGGGTGGCCAGGTGACGTTCGGTGACGAACACGAGCTGTTCGGGGTTGAGGCGGATCACCGCCCGAGCCTACGGGCTCCCGAGCGGCGCCGGAGCGCACCCGGGGCGACGCCGCGCCCGCGCGGTCAGTCGTCGAAGCCGAAGGTCGTGATCGCCGGGACCTGCTCCCCGGACAGGGCGCGCAGCACGTGCAGCTCGTGCGGCACGACGGGGTCCGGCAGGGCGTCGAGCGCGAACCACCGCAGGTCGGCCGCCTTGTCCGGTTCCTGGAGTACCGTGTCACCCGTCCAGCGCCGGGCCTCGAAGAAGAAGTCCACGCGCTGCTCGAGCGCCGGGCCGCCGGGCTCGCCCCGGTGCAGCACCGTGACCGGCCGCAGGTCCGTGCGGGCGATCTCGACCCCGAGCTCCTCGCGCGCCTCACGGACGGCGGCGGACACGACCGACTCCCCGGGCTCGACGTGGCCGGCCGCCGCGGCGGCCCAGTGCCCGTCCCGGTATCCCGTGCCCTGCCGGAGCTGGAGCAGCACCCGGTCCTCGCTCCGGAGCAGGACGTACGCCGCGGGGACGACACGGAACCGGTGCGACGCCGAGCCGTCGTCCCACGACGAGGGTCCGGGCGGCCGCGCTCCCGGTCCGGCGGTCGGCCCACCGGGCACCGCGGTCAGCCGACCAGGCACGACGGACCGAGGAGCGCCTTGAGGTCGCCGAACAGCGCCGGGGACTTCTCGACCCGCAACGTGTCACCGACCCGCACGACCGTCGTCTTGCCGGGCTCGAGGACCTGGACGTGCACCTCGGCCGAGCCGGGGTGCGTCGCGAGCACCTCGCGCAGGCGCAGGACGACCGGCTCCACGCAGCGCGTGTGAGACACCTTCACCGCGAGCGGCGACTCCGCGCCGACCGTCACGTCGGGCAGCGACACCTCCATCGCCTGGAGCTGCATGGTGTCGTCGCGGCGCCGCACCCGACCACGCAGCACGACCACCTGGTCCTCCGCGAGGATCGTCGAGTAGGCGAGGTACGTCTCGCCGAAGAACATCACCTCGACCGCGCCCTCGAGGTCCTCGACCGTGACCGCCGCCCACGGGTTGCCGTTCTTGCTCATCTTGCGCTGGAGCGAGGTGACGAGCCCCGCGACGGTGACCGTCGAGCCGTCGGGCCGGCCCTCGTCCGCGATCAGGGCGGCGATGCTCGTGTCCGCCGCACGCGTCAGGACGTGCTCCAGACCCGAGAGCGGGTGGTCCGAGACGTAGAGGCCGAGCATCTCCCGCTCGAACGCGAGGCGCTGCTTCTTGCCCCAGTCCGGCAGGTCCGGCACGTCGACCGAGAACGACATCCCGTCCTCGTCGCCCGACCCGGCGAAGTCGGCGAACAGGTCGAACTGTCCCTCCGCCTCCTTGCGCTTCACGCTGATGACCGAGTCCACGGCCTGCTCGTGCACGACCAGCAGGGCACGCCGCGGGTGGCCCAGGGAGTCGAACGCGCCCGCCTTGATGAGCGACTCGATCGTGCGCTTGTTGCACACGACGGCCGGCACCTTGTCGAGGAAGTCCGTGAAGGACGTGAACGCGCCCTTCTGCTCGCGCGTCGCGACGATCGCGTCGACGACGTTGCGTCCCACGTTGCGCACGGCGGTGAGCCCGAACCGGATGTCCTGCCCGACGGCGGTGAAGTTGGCCGCCGACGAGTTCACGTCCGGCGGGAGCACCGTGATGTGCATGCGGCGGCACTCGTTGAGGTAGAGCGCCGACTTGTCCTTGTCGTCACGGACGCTCGTGAGGAGCCCCGCCATGTACTCCGTGGGGTAGTTCGCCTTGAGGAACGCGGTCCAGTACGCGACCAGCCCGTACCCGGCGGAGTGCGCCTTGTTGAACGCGTACCCGGCGAACGGGACCAGTGTGTCCCACACCGCCTGGATCGCGGCGTCGGAGTAGCCCCGCTCGCGGCAGCCGGCCTGGAAGGGCACGAACTCCTTGTCCAGGATCTCCTTCTTCTTCTTGCCCATGGCACGACGCAGCAGGTCGGCCTGGCCGAGCGAGTAGCCGGCGAGGATCTGCGCGGCGCGCTGCACCTGCTCCTGGTAGACGATGAGGCCGTACGTCTCGTCCAGGATCTCCGCGAGCGGCTGCTCCAGCTCGGGGTGGATGGGCTCGATCTTCTGCAACCCGTTCTTGCGCAGCGCGTAGTTCGTGTGCGAGTTCATGCCCATCGGGCCCGGCCGGTACAGCGCGATGACGGCGGAGAGGTCGTCGAACTTGTCCGGCTTCATCTGGCGCAGGAGCGCACGCATCGGGCCGCCGTCGAGCTGGAACACCC
>CAZFUQ010000275.1:0-5275 GCA_964521905.1 uncultured Cellulosimicrobium sp. | reverse complement strand
ACGAAAATACTCGACGACGGTACGGCTCCGCCGAGCTCGACCGGGGGAGCGGGCCCCGGGTCGGCGGCCGCATCCGCCGCGCGCTCGACGCGTACCATGGCAGGCGCGGAGACCTGAGGTCGTGACCGGCCTCAGATCCCGGCGCACCCGGCCGCTCCGCCCGTCGTCGCCCGGCTCTCGGCGACGACCTCCGACCACCTCCGACCGAGGAGACCCATGCCGCACACAGGCCCCCGCACGCCACCGCTCGCCTACGTCATCGCCGGGTCGGAGGCGACCGGCGGCGCCGGGATCCAGGCGGACCTCAAGACGTTCCAGGAGCTGGGCGCGTACGGCGTCGGCACGCTCACGTGCATCGTCTCCTTCGACCCGGAGAACGACTGGGGCCACCGGTTCGTCCCGGTCGACCCGCAGGTCATCGCGGACCAGTTCGAGGCGGCGACGGTGACGCACGAGCCGTCGGTCGTGAAGATCGGCATGCTCGGCACGCCCGCGACGATCGACGTCGTCGCGCAGGCGCTGCGCTCGCGCACGTGGGAGCACGTCGTGCTCGACCCGGTCCTCATCTGCAAGGGCCAGGAGCCGGGCGCCGCGCTCGACACGGACACCGCGCTGCGCGCGCAGGTGCTCCCGCTCGCGACCGTCGTGACCCCGAACCTCTTCGAGACGCGCACGCTCGCGGGCGTGGACTCGATCGAGACGGTCGAGGAGCTCGTCGACGCGGCGCGCAAGGTCCAGGCGCTCGGGCCGCGCGCCGTCGTCGCGAAGGGTGGCGTCGAGCTGCCCGGCCCGGACGCGGTCGACGTGCTGGTCGACGGCGACGAGGTGCACGTGCTGCGCACCCCGAAGATCGGTGAGGAGCGCGTGAGCGGCGCGGGCTGCACGTTCGCGGCCGCGATCACGGCCGAGCTCGCCAAGGGCGCCTCGGTGCTCGACGCCGCGCGCGTCGCCAAGGATCTGGTCACCGCCTCGATCGAGGACCGCGTCGCGTCGAACGCCCCGTTCGACGCGGTCCGCGTCGGCGCCCGCCGCTGACCCGCCCCACCCGTCCGCCTGCCTCAGGATCACCCCTCGGACACGGCTGTGTCCGCCGACGGTCAAGGAATACTCTCGTCACCGTGAACGATCTCTCCCCCTCGGAACAGCCCCCGCCGCAGAGCGCGCCCGGCGATGCCGGGCAGGGTCGTGGCCTCGCCCGCCACGACGTCCCCGCCCCGCTGCGCGACGACGTCCGCCTCCTCGGCGGTCTGCTCGGCACCGTGCTCCGCGAGACGGGCGGGCAGGACCTGCTCGACGACGTGGAGCACCTGCGCGAGCTCTCGATCCGTGCCTACGACGACCCGACGGGCGCCGTGCTCGCCGAGGCGGAGGTCCTCGTCGAGGGCCTCACGATGGAGCGCGCCGAGCAGGTCGCCCGTGCGTTCACGTGCTACTTCCACCTCGCGAACCTCGCGGAGGAGTACCACCGCGTGCGTGTCCTGCGCGAGCGCGAGGCGGAGTTCGCGACGCGCGCCACGACGCAGGACGACTCGCTCCCCGAGGCGTTCGAGCAGCTCGTCGGCGAGGTCGGTCGCGAGGAGGCGCTGCGTCGTCTGCGCCGCCTCGAGTTCCGCCCCGTGCTCACCGCGCACCCGACCGAGGCCCGCCGTCGTGCGGTCTCGGGCGCGGTGCGGCGCATCGCGACGCTCCTCGACGAGCGCGACGCGCAGCGCCTCGGCGGCACGTCGCTCGCCGAGAACGAGCGGCGCCTGCTCGCCGAGATCGACACGATGTGGCGCACGGCGCCCATCCGCGAGCACAAGCCGTCCGTCCTCGACGAGGTGAAGACGGCGCTCGGCGTGTTCGACGCCACGATGTTCGACACGTTCCCCACGGTCTACCGCCGCCTCGACGACTGGCTGCTCGGCGACGAGGCCGGCCGCGAGGAGCCGCTGGTCCGCCCGTTCGTCAGTCTCGGCACGTGGATCGGCGGCGACCGCGACGGGAACCCCAACGTGACGTCCGAGGTCACGCGCCAGGCCGCGGCGATCGCGGCCGACCACGCGCTCGCGGCGCTCGAGCAGCAGACGCGTCTCGTCGGGCGCAAGCTCACGCTCGACCAGGACGGCACGCCGCCCTCGGACGGGCTCCGAGCCCTGTGGGAGCGCCAGCGCCGGATCTCCGAGACGGTGACGCACGCCGCGTCGGAGGCGTCCCCGCACGAGCCGCACCGCGCGGTGATGCTCGTCGTGGCCGATCGCATCGCGGCGACGCGCGCACGCAACGCGGACCTTGCGTACGCGACGGCCGAGCAGCTCGAGTCCGACCTGCGGGTCGTGCAGGAGTCGCTCGTCGCGGCCGGCGCGCCGCGCGCCGCCTACGGGGACCTGCAGCAGCTCGTGTGGCAGGTCGAGACGTTCGGGTTCCACCTCGCCGAGCTCGAGGTCCGCCAGCACTCGCAGGTGCACGCGGCCGCGCTCGAGGAGATCGCGGAGAAGGGGCTGAACGGGGACCTGTCCGACCGTACGCGCGAGGTGCTCGACACCTTCCGCGCGCTCGGTGCGGTCCAGGAGCGGTACGGCGTGCGCGCCGCGCGTCGCTACATCGTCTCCTTCACGCAGGCGCCCGAGCATCTCGCGGCCGTGTACCAGCTCGCCGAGCTCGCCTTCGAGGGGGCCGACGAGGCGCCCGTCGTCGACGCGATCCCGCTGTTCGAGACGTTCGCGGACCTCCGGGCGAGCGTCGACATCCTCGAGTCGATGCTCACGCTCCCGCAGGTGCAGCGCCGTCTCGCGGAGAACGGGCGCCGCGTCGAGGTCATGCTCGGCTACTCGGACTCGTCGAAGGACGTCGGCCCGGTCTCGGCGACGCTCGCCCTGCACGACGCGCAGCGTCGCATCGCGCTGTGGGCCGAGCGTCACGACATCACGCTCACGCTGTTCCACGGGCGCGGCGGCGCGCTCGGCCGCGGGGGCGGCCCGGCGAACCGTGCGGTGCTCGCGCAGCCCCCGGGCTCGGTGGACGGCCGGTTCAAGCTCACCGAGCAGGGCGAGGTCATCCTCGCGCGCTACGGCGACCCGACCATCGCGTCGCGGCACATCGAGCAGGTCGCCGCGGCGACGCTGCTCGCCTCGGCGCCGTCGACCGAGAAGCGCAACGCCGAGGCGACCGAGCGCTACCGCGGCCTCGCGGCCGCTCTCGACGAGTCGTCCCGTCGGCGGTTCCACGAGCTCGTGCGCGCAGACGGCTTCCCGCAGTGGTTCGCCGAGGTGACGCCGCTCGAGGAGGTCGGCCTCCTGCCGATCGGCTCGCGCCCTGCCCGCCGCGGTCTCTCGGTCTCCTCCCTCGACGACCTGCGCGCGATCCCCTGGGTGTTCTCGTGGTCGCAGGCGCGCATCAACCTTGCCGGCTGGTACGGCCTCGGCACCGCGCTGAAGGAGTTCGGGGATCTCGAGCTGCTGCGCGAGGCGCACCGCGAGTGGCCGCTGTTCGCCACGCTCCTCGACAACGTCGAGATGTCGCTGGCGAAGACGGACGAGCGCATCGCCGAGCGCTACCTCGCGCTCGGCGACCGGGACGACCTCGCACAGGCGATCCTCGACGAGCTGCGGCTCACGCGCGAGCAGGTCCTCGCGGTGACCGAGCACGCGTGGCCGCTCGCCGGTCGCCGGGTGCTCGGCCGTGCCGTGCAGCTGCGCAGCCCGTACGTCGACGCGCTGTCCCTCCTGCAGGTCCGTGCGCTGCGCGGGTTGCGTGCCGGCGCCGAGGGGTCGGCGAAGGACGGGCTGCAGCACCTCCTGCTGCTCACCGTCAACGGCGTCGCCGCGGGGCTGCAGAACACGGGCTGACCCCTCGGGCAGGTCTCCACGACGGCCGCCACGCCGACCCGGACAGCCGGGGGGTGTGGCGGCCGTCGCCGTCTGGACACGCGTCCAACTGTTGAATGAATCCTCAACGATCGCCCGAGGACACGGTGCCTGGAGGGCCCTGGGTAAAGCCTTCGCCAGAGGCCTACCATCCCGTGACATGAGTGGGGTACGCTGGCGACGACCGATGGTGGCGGAGCAGCTCTCGTACGACGACGTGCGAGCGTGGTGAGGCCCGATCGGTAGCGTCAAGCAGGCGGCGCGACACTCGTCGGGGTGGGCGAGGCAGGGCGGGACGAAGGGCGGGGCAGTGTTGGTGCAGGAGCTGGAACGAAGTGGCGCAGAGCCCGGCACGGGCGGCATCCGGCTGCTCGAGGAGCCCGCGGCGAGCGTCGTCGACATGTGGGGCGAGATCGACGTCGCCCTGCGCAGCGAGGCGAGCGCCGCCCTGGCGAACGCCCTCGAACGGGACGTGCCCGTCGTCATCGACACGTCCAAGGTGACGTTCATGGACTCGACGGGCATCGCGTTCCTCGTGCAGTTCTACACGATCGGGTCCGAGGAGGGCCTGTCCGTGACGCTGCGCAACCCGCCGAGCGTCGTCACCGACGTCCTGGAGATGCTCGGCGTCATCGAGATCTTCGGCGCCGGACGCCACGACGTCACCGAGGCCTCCGGGGTCACGACGGGCTGACCCGTCCCGCGCGGGACGTCGTCGACGCTCAGCGGGCGTCCGCCGCGAGCGACGCCGCGCCCACGATGCCCGCCGCGTTGCGCAGCTGCGCGGGGACGATCGGTGCACGCAGGTGCAGCAGCGGCAGGAACTGCTCGTGCTTCTTGCTCACCCCGCCGCCCACGACGATGAGGTCGGGCGAGAGCAGGTCCTCCACCACCCCGAAGTACCGCTGGAGCCGCTCGGCCCACTGCGCCCAGTCGAGGTCCTCGCGGTCGCGCGCGGCGTCCGACGCGCGCGTCTCGGCGTCGTGCCCGTCGATCTCGAGGTGCCCGAGCTCGGTGTTCGGCAGCAGGTGCCCCTCGACGAGGATCGCGCTGCCGATCCCGGTGCCGAGCGTCGCGACGAGCACCACCCCGTCCGCGTCGCGCGCGGCGCCGTAGCGGACCTCGCCGACACCGGCGGCGTCGGCGTCGTTGACCGCGACGACGTGCCGACCCGTCTCGCGCGCGACGAGCGCGGGCAGGTCGACGCCCGTCCAGGACTTGTCGAGGTTGGCGATGAACCGGACGACGCCGTGCTGCAGCGGTGCGGGGAACGCGACGCCGATCGGGACGTCCTGCGGCAGGTCGTACGCGTCGACGAGCTCGGCGACCACCTCGGCGACGGCCTGGGGGGTGGACGGCTGCGGGGTGGGGATGCGGTGGCGCTCCTGCGCGAACTCGCCGGTCGTGAGGTCGACCGGCGCGCCCTTGAT
>CAZFUQ010000274.1:4803-5284 GCA_964521905.1 uncultured Cellulosimicrobium sp. | reverse complement strand
CCGAGGTCGGCGACGGTCCGCTCTCCGGCGCCGGGGCCGAGGCGCCGACCCGCCCCGTCACGGGCAACCCCCGCTCCTTCCGGCGCCTCGTGCGCAACGCGATGTTCCGTCGCGTCGAGCTCGCGTCGCGCGAGGACTACCGCGCGCTCGGCGCCCTCGACGGCGGTGCGGGCTGGGACGCGGACGCGTGGGGCGACGCGCTGGACCCGCTGTTCGAGGACCAGGGTGACGACGCGGTCGGCATCGGCCCCGGGGCACGCGCCGCGGCGCTGTTCCGGGTCGTCGAGGCGGGCGCCGAGCTCCCGGCCGGCCACGAGGGCGCGACGGCGCAGCACGCCCCCGGCGGGGTCGTCCCGGCGGGCACGTGGCTCGTGCGGCAGGTGCTCGACGACCCGGCCGGCGACCACGACTGGGCCGTCACGGCGAGCGTGGACCTCGCCGCGAGCGACGAGGCGGGCGAACCCGTGGTGACGGTGCTCGC
>CAZFUQ010000274.1:3503-4793 GCA_964521905.1 uncultured Cellulosimicrobium sp. | reverse complement strand
CGCCGTCGGGCCGCTGTAGGCCGGTGCGGCGACGGTCGGGGTCGTGACGGCGTCGGGCGCCGTCGGGCCTCGTCGGTCCGTCGCGGTCACTCGACCGGCAGCAGCCCCCGCGCCGCGAAGACCTGCTTCGCCACGGCCGTCGCGTTGAGCGCCCGCGGGAACCCGCAGTAGACCGCGGACTGCAGGAGCGCCTCGACGATCTCGCGCGGCGTGAGGCCCACGTCGAGCGCGGTGCCTACGTGGATCTCGAGCTGCGGCTCGCACCCGCCGAGCGCGCTGAGCATCCCGAGCGTGACGAGCTGCCGGTCCCGGGGCTCGAGGTGCGGGCGGGCGTAGATCTCGCCGTACGCCCACGAGGCGATCTGGTGCTCGAGCTCGGGCGAGACGTCCGCGAGCGCCTCGACGAGGACGGCCCCCGCCGTCTCGTTGACCGCGTCGAACACCGCCCGGCCGTGCGCGTAACGCTTCTCGCGGGTACTCGTGTGGTCGTCCATGGGCATTCGCTCCTTCGTCCGGGTCCGCACGCCGGGAGAAGGCCTCCGGGCCGCCCGTGCGACGAGCGCACGGCACGTCCCCCGGCACGGTCGTCGACCGCGCCGCCCCCTGCGCCACGCGGGCAGCGTAGAGGACGAGCCGGGCGGTGCGTCAAGAGCTCACCCCGTCGAGGCCCTCGTCTCCGGTGCCGACCGCGTCCGGTCACGCCGTGCGGGCAGGTGCCGGAAACCGGCCGAGACGTACGTCGCGACACCGCCGACGTTGGCCGCGGGCGTGGCGACGAGCGCGCCCGACGCGCCCAGCTCGCGGAGCGCCGCCAGCCCGGCGAGCGTGACCGCCCTCCCGAAGCCACGGCCGCGGTGGTCGGCGTGCACGCCCATGGGTTCGATCAGCCCGGGCCGCCCCGGCCCCGCCGACCACACCCCGACGACGGCAACCGGCCGCGCGCCGTCGGTGGCCGGGCCGTCGACGGCAGCCAGGCCGTCGTGCACGACGAGGCACCGCGCGTCGGAGAACGGCAGCCCGGTCGCCAGCGCGTGCCAGCGCTCCGGCGCGGCCGTCGCACCGCCGAACGACGAGCGCAGCACCTCGGCCCACCCCGGCGCCTGCGCAGGCCCGACCTCCATGACCCGGACGCCCGGGTCCTCCACCGGCGCGGCGAGGTCTCGGCGCAGCAGGGTCCACGGCTCGCCGGCGGGCCAGCCGGCCTCGCCCAGGAGCTCGTCGACCAGCGCACCCACGGGAGCCTCGACGCAGACCTCCCCGGCGGGGAGCACACCGCGCCCGGGGTGGGCG
>CAZFUQ010000274.1:0-3403 GCA_964521905.1 uncultured Cellulosimicrobium sp. | reverse complement strand
CCTCGATCACACCGCACCGCAACGACGTCCCGCACGGTGTTTCTCGCGGCCGGGAGGAGCGAGCGCGCCGAGGCGACCGACGACGCGGGACCGGCGGCTGCGGCAGAATCGCCCCGTGGCCAAGAAGTCGAAGTCGTCCGCCCACGCCGGGACGCCCGCCGTCGCGCTCCTCGAACGTGACGGCGTCGCGCACACCCTGCACCCGTACGAGCACGACCCGTCGAGCGCACTGAGCTACGGCCTGGAGGCCGCGGCGGCGATCGGCGTGCCGGCCGAGCAGGTGTTCAAGACGCTGCTCGCGGTGGTCGACGGCGGCCCGCTCGTCGTGGGGATCGTGCCCGTCGACCGTCAGCTCGACCTCAAGGCGCTCGCCCGGGCGGCGGGCGGCAAGAAGGCGACCATGGCCGATCCCGCGGCCGCCGAGCGCGCGACGGGGTACGTCGTCGGCGGGATCTCCCCGCTCGGGCAGAAGCAGCCTCATCGCACGGTGCTCGACGAGAGCGCCCTGGCGTTCGACACCGTCTACGTCTCGGGCGGGCGTCGCGGCCTCGACGTCGGCCTCGCACCCGCGGACCTGCTGCGTCTCACCTCCGGCGCGGCGGCCCCGATCGCGAGGTAGAGGCGTGGTCGCGACCGGGGCTCTGCCTCGCGCTACCGCACCTCCACCTCGGCGGGAGCCTCAGCGCTGGTAGCCGGTGAACGGGGCGTTCGTCGGGACGATGTCCTTGCCCAGCGGGAGGAGCGAGACCGGGATCATCTTGAGGTTGGCGATCCCGAGCGGGATGCCGATGATCGACACGAACAGCGGGATCGCGGTGACCACGTGCCCGATCGCGAGCCAGAGCCCGGCGACGACCACCCAGATGACGTTGCCGATCGTCGACCAGGCGCCGGCCGTCGGCTTGTCGACGACCGTGCGCCCGAACGGCCACAGCGCGTAGCCCGCGATGCGGAAGCTCGCGATGCCGAACGGGATCGTCACGATGAGGATGCAGCAGATGATGCCCGCAGCCACGTAGCCGAGGGCGAGCCAGAGTCCGGCGAACACGAGCCAGATGATGTTGAGCAGTGTCTTCACGGCACCGTCCTTTCGCGGCCATTCTCCCCCGGGAGAGCCCGCCGGCGGATCAGGGAGGACCCTGGGCCGACCCTGATCCAGGCGCCCCGGCCGACCTAGACTGGCGCCATGCCCACCGCCTCGCCCGATCTCGCCGCGCTCGTCTCCCGGAACCTGGCGGCGGTGCGGACCCGGATCGACGCGGCGGCCCGGGCGGCCGGGCGCGACCCCTCCGACGTGCGTCTCCTCGTCGCGACCAAGACGCAGCCCGCCGAGGCGGTCCGCGCGGTGGTCGAGGCGGGCGTCGACCTGATCGGCGAGAACCGCGTCCAGGAGCTCGTCGCCAAGGCCCCCGACCTCGCCGACCTCGTCGCGGCCGGGCGCGTCGCGGTCCACATGATCGGCCACCTCCAGCGCAACAAGGTCAACCAGGTCCTCGCGAGCGCGACGGGTGTCGAGAGCGTCGACTCCCTCGCGCTCGCCGAGGCTCTCTCCGCGCGCTGCGCACGCGACGGCCGCGCCCTCGACGTCCTGGTGCAGGTCAACGTCTCGGGCGAGGAGTCCAAGTCGGGCACGCCGCCCGACGACGCCCCTCGCCTCGCGGCCGACGTCGCCGCCCTCGCGGGCCTGAGGCTGACCGGGTTCATGACGATCGGCGCGAACTCGCCGGACGAGACCCGCGTCCGCGCGGGGTTCGCCCGGCTGCGCGAGGTGCGCGACGTCGTCGTGCACGCGGGCATTGCGGGCACCGAGAACGCGCGCGAGCTGTCGATGGGCATGAGCGGCGACCTCGAGCTCGCGATCGCCGAGGGCGCGACGATCGTCCGCGTCGGCACCGCCGTCTTCGGCCCGCGCCCCACCCCGGACCCAGACGCGTGAGCGCGTCGCGCACCTCGCCGTCGGCCGCCCGCAGGACCTTCTCGCACGCCTCCGCGTCCAGGCCCGTGGCCGGGACGAGCATGCGCACGATGCGGAAGCCACGGGCGCACGGCCCACGGAGCAGAACCTCGGTCACCGCCGAGGTAGAGCCCCTGGGAGGTGACCGGACCGGGCTACCCCGGCACGGGGGTCACGGCACGCGCGCGGTCCACTCCGGCGTGGAGAACTTCGTCCGCGCGAGCTCCTGCGCCTGTGCGCGCTCCTCGGGCGTGACCTTGCCCTCGACCGTCCGGTAGCGCGACCGGAAGTGGTCCTCGAACGCCGCGATGACGGCCTCGCGGGACATGCCCGTCTGCGAGCGCAGCGGGTCGACGCGCTTGTTCGCGCTCTTCGTCCCCTTGTCCGAGAGCTTCTCCCGGCCGATGCGCAGGACCTCGGTCATCTTGTCCGCGTCGATGTCGTAGGCCATCGTCACGTGGTGGAGCACCGCTCCCCCGCGCAGCCGCTTCTGGGCCGCACCCGCGATCTTGCCCGCCGGTGACGCGATGTCGTTGAGCGGCTTGTACGTCGCCTCGATGCCGACGGACGCGAGCGCCCCGAGCACCCAGTCGTCGAGGAACGCGTACGAGCGCTCGAAGCTCAGGCCCTCCACCAACGACGCCGGCACGTGCAGGGAGTACGTGATCGTGTTGCCGGGTTCGACGAACATGGCGCCGCCACCGGAGATCCGGCGCACGACCGTCACGCCGTGCCGCTCGGCGCCCTCGGCGTCGACCTCGTTGCGCAGGGACTGGAAGGACCCGATGATCACGGCGGGCGAGGCCCACTCCCAGATGCGCAGGGTCGGGCCGCGGCGTCCCGCGTCGAGCTCCTCGGTGAGCACCTGGTCCAGCGCGAGGTGCATCGCGGGGCTCTCCGGCCCCTCGTGGATCAGCTCGAACGTGTGGTCGTCCCAGCCGGTCGCGTGACCGAGCGCGCGACGCACCGCGATCGCGACGGCGTCGGGCGAGAACCCGACCATCGTCACGTCGTCGGCGAGCGCGCCCTGCACCGCGTTCGCGAGCTGCGTGACGGTCGCGGTCTCGGGCATCCCCGTCAGCGCGCCGTCGATGTCCTCGAGCGCGTCGTCGGGCTCGAGGAAGAAGTCGCCGCTCACCGCGACCCGGGCGAGCCGCCCGGCCTCCACCTCGACGTCGACCGCCACGAGCTTGCCACCGGGAACCTTGTACTCACCACGCACCCGCCCAGCCTAAGCCCGCTCCGCCGTCCTCGGGCCCACGGCCGGTCGCCGTCGGCGCGCGAGGCCTGCGACGTCCGTCTCGCGCCGACGACCCCACTGACGTCGCGGCCGTCCGGGCGCCGCGTCCTGCTGTCCGGCGCGACCGGGTTCTTCGGGTCGTACCTCCTGCGAGAGCTCCTCGACCGCACGGACGCCGAGGTCGAGTGCCTGGTGCGCGCCCCCGACGC
>CAZFUQ010000273.1:0-5333 GCA_964521905.1 uncultured Cellulosimicrobium sp. | reverse complement strand
CCTCGCTCCATGCTCCGACGAGCCTCCTGGTCGAAGGCGATGATCTTGGCCATGGGGAATGATCCTCCGCTGGTGGCGTATGGCGGTCGGCCGGCGCCCGCGACGGACGGCCCGCGACGGGCGGCGTTCATGTCACGCCGCCGGGGCGGGCCTCACCTGTCGACCTGGTGGTCTGCGCCGCACCCGCGGTGAGCGGCTGCCTGCGCTGGTCACTTCTGTCACTCTCATAGCGAGAGTGCTAACGCCATTATTGGCACTCGCACCCGGCGAGTGCAAGACAGCAGGCCCGCGGTCCGGCGCGTATCGCGACCGGCGAAACGCGCTCCCGGCCCGTCGTCCCCTACGATGCGCGGTGTGATCCGCGCAACACCGTCGTGGCGCCTCGCAGCAGCACTGGCCGGCTGCGTGCTGGTCCCTGCCCTCGGCCTGACCGCCGCGACCGCCGTCGCCGCCCCCACGGGCGAGCACATCGACCTCTACCAGGACGGGGTCGCCGTCCTGGGCGCACCGGGCGGCGGGACCGCGCTCCTGCGCCTCGCGCCCGGGGCAGCGGCCACCTACCTCGACGGGAGCCGTGTCCTCGACGCGGCGGCGCTCGACCCGGCCGCGCTCGCCGACGGCGTCGACCCCGCCGACGGCGAGGCGAACCGGCTCGCGCAGGTCGCCGGGCCGCGCCTGCGGGCCACCGCGCTCCTCGACGCCGACCTGGCCCAGGACGCCGCGGCCGAGTCCCGCGCGTGGCTGGCGGCCGGCGTCGTGCCCGGGGCGGACGGGACCTTCGCCGACCTCGGCGAGGCCGCGCTCCTCGACCTGCGGGCCCTGACGCTGGACGACGGAGCCTCCCTCGCCGCCGCGTCGCCCAGGTGGCGCTACGTCTGGCCGCGCGACGCGTCGTTCGCCGCCGCGGCGTTCGCCCGCACCGGCCACGTGGACGACGCGCGCGCCGTCCTCGGGTTCCTCGCCGAGGTGCAGGAGGAGGACGGGTCCTTCCAGGCACGGTACCTGCCCGACGGCTCGGGCGTGCCCGACGACCGCGGGCACCAGTCCGACGGCGTCGGGTGGGTCCTGTGGGCGGCGGACGTCGTGCTCGAGGAGACGCCCACGGCCGAGCGGCGCGAGGTCTCCGAGGAGCTGCGTCCCCTCGTCGACGCCGCAACGGACCACGCGCTCTCACTCACCACCGGGGCCGATCCGTTGCCCCCGCCGTCGAGCGACTACTGGGAGGTCGAGCCGACGTCGCTCACGCTCGGTACCGCAGGACCGCTGCTCGCGGGCCTCGAAGCGGCCGCCGACGTGCACGCGACCGCGGGGAGCTGGTCGCGGTCGGTCGCGGCAGCTCTGGCCGCCGACCGGCTGCGGGCGGCGATCGAGGACGAGTTCGGCTCCCAGGGCTACCCCCGGCACGTCACCGGCGGCGCACGGGACGCCTCCACCGCGTTCGTGCTCCCACCGTTCCAGCCCGAGCCGCTCGCCGGGGCGCAGGACGCCTGGCGCACGTCGGTGACCGAGATGCTGCGCCCGGCAGGGGGGCTCGCGCCCGGCGCGGGCTGGCGCGAGGACGGGATCTCGTGGACCCCGCAGACGACGCTCTACGCGCTCGCCGCCGCGTCGTCGGCCGACCCCGACGACCGTGACGACGCGCAGGAGTGGCTCCGCTGGGTCGACGAGCACCGGACGGCGTCCGGCGCGATACCCGAGAAGGTCCTCGCGGACGGTTCGCCGGCGGCCGTCGCACCGCTCTCCTGGAGCTCGGCGCTCGTCGTCCTCACGCTCCTCGAGCTCGACGCCGACGGCTAGGTCGTCGGCGGGCGCGGCGAGAGGCTCGGCGCGTCGCGGACGTCGAACTCGCGCCGCAGCACGCGGCGCGCGGCGTACCAGCCGCCGAGCCCGTGCACGCCGGGCCCGGGCGGTGTGGACGCGGAGCACAGGTACACGCCCTCCAGCCCGACGGCGTACGGGTCGAGGCGCGGTGTGGGGCGCGCGACCATCTGCCACATGCTCACGGCCCCGCCGGCGATGTCGCCGCCGACGTAGTTCTCGTCGTGCACGGCCATCTGCGCGGCGGGCACGCACCGTGCCGCGACGACGACGTCCCGGAAGCCGGGCGCGAACCGCTCGACCTGCGCGACGACCTCCTCGGTCACGTCCCGGGTCGAGCCGGCCGGCACGTGCGCATAGGTCCACAGCGGCCGCAGCCCGCCCACCTCGCGCGCCGGGTCGACGACGGTCGGGTCGCTCACCAGGACCATCGGCCGGCGGGCGTGGCGACCGGCCGCGACGTCCGCCTCGGCGCGCGCCATCTCGGAGCGCGTCCCGCCCACGTGCACCGTCCCGGCCCGGCCGACCTCCGGCTCGGCCCACGGCACGGGACCGGAGAGCACGAGGTCCACCTTGGCCGCGGCGTCGCCGTGCCGGAAGCGCCGCAGCGCGGCCTCGCCGCGTGGCGTCAGGCGGTCGGCGAACACGTCCGCGACCAGCCTCGGCGTCGTGTCGAAGACGTACGCCCGCGCGCGCGGGAGGTCGGCACGCGACCCGACGCGGTACCCCGTGACGACCTCGCCACCGTGCGCGCGCAGGTCCTCGACGAGGGCGTGGGTGATCGCGACGGACCCGCCGCGCGGCAGCGGCCAGCCACCCGGCGCGTGCCCGAGCGACGCGAGCAGGAGCGCCGTCCCGGCTCCTGCGAGCGACGGCAGCCGCGAGATCGCGTGGGCGGCGACGCCGGTGAGCAGCGCGCCGGCCTCCTCGGTCGTGAAGCGCCGCTGCCACGCTGCGCTCCCCTGCTCCAGCACGGCGGCACCGAACCGGGCGGCGACGCCCGCACCCGCCGGACGCAGCACGCCGTCGGGCACGGATCGCTTGTCGCCCAGCGCGAGCGCGACGACGTCGCGCCACCCGTTCGCGAGAGGACCGAGCAGCGCACGCCACGCGGCGCCGTCGGGTCCGAGGCGCTCCGCGGTGCGGTCGAGGTCGTGATAGGCGATCCCCGCCCGCCCGTCGTCGAGCGGCTGGGCGAACGAGACCTCGGGCGCCCGCAGCTCGACACCGCGCGCCCGCAGGTCGAACGCCTCGAAGAACGGCGACGCCCACGCCATGGGGTGCACGGCCGAGCAGACGTCGTGCACGACACCGTCGGCCAGGCCGAGGCCCAGCGTGCGCGCGCCGCCGCCCCACGTGGGCTGGGCCTCGAGGACGCGCACGGACAGTCCCGCGCGCGCGAGGGTCACGGCGGCGGCCAGGCCGTTGGGGCCTGATCCGACGACGACGGCGTCGAGGTTCTCCGTCACCGCGACCCTCGGGGCCGCATCAGAGCGGCCGAACCTGCTCGGCCTGCGGGCCCTTGGTCCCCTGGCCGAGCTCGAACTCGACCTCCTGGCCCTCGTCGAGGCTGCGGTAGCCGTCGGTCTGGATCGCGCTGAAGTGCACGAAGAGGTCCTGCCCGCCGGACACGGGGGTGATGAACCCGTAGCCCTTCTCGGCGTTGAACCACTTCACGGTGCCCTGGGCCATGAACTTCTCCTCGAGACGTCGGATCGTGGGAGCGAGCCTAGTAGCCGACGACGGCGGGGGGAAGGACCCGTGGCACGTGGTGTCGTGCCAGGTCAGCCGACGGGAGCCAGTGCGGACTTCACGATGACGACCACGTCGCCCTCGCGCAGGGCGTCCACCTGGACGACGTTCTCCGCCGGGATCCCCAGGGTCGCGGCGACCGCGGCCGCGGTGTCGCCGCGGTCCGGGACGTACCAGACGGTGTTGGCCTCGAGGCCGGACCCGCCGTCCGGGTAGGCCGCGAACTCGACCGTGGAGAAGCCCTGCGCCTCCAGCGCCTCCTTGCCGACGCGCGACTCGCCCTCCGGACCGCCGTCGTTGAGGACCCGGACGTACGCGCTCGGGTCGGCCGCGGCCATGAGCGTGGCCAGGTCCGGTGCCGGCGGTGTCTCCTCCTCCGACTCCTGCGTCTCCTCGGTCGTGTCGTCCGCCGGGGCGTCCGTGGCGGGGCTCTCCTCGGTGGTGGTGTCCTCGGTGGCGGTGTCCTCCGTGGCAGGTTCGGTCGACTGCGCCTGCGGCGGGGTGGTCGCGCCGTTGTCCGACAGCAGCGCGACGCCCCCGTACGCGAGACCGGCGAAGACCACGGCGACGAGCAGGAACGGCCACGTCTTGCTCCACCCGCTGCGCGGCGTGCGGTGGACCCCGACGGGGGCTCCCTGCGGCGCCGGCGCGTCGAACTCGTCGGGCGCGTAGGGGTAGCGGCTCTTCGTCACGCCGACAGGGTAGCCCGATGGGGCCGCATTGATGAACGCCCGGTTCGACCGAGCTTCACGCGCACGGGTGCGAGATCCGGGTCGACGCGGGTCAGAGGCCCTCGAGACGCCGCGCCGTGCGGGCACGCTGGCGCGAGGAGCGCATCCGGCGCAGCCGCTTGACCAGCATGGGGTCGTGAGCGAGCGCCGCCGGGGAGTCGATGAGCGCGTTGAGCACCTGGTAGTAGCGCGTCGCGGACATGTCGAACAGCTCGCGCACGGCCTGCTCCTTGGCGCCGGCGTACTTCCACCACTGCCGCTCGAACGCGAGGATCTCGCGGTCCCGCTCGCCCAGGCCCGACGCCGGACCCTCCTGGGCGGTCGGCTCGCCGACCGCGTCGGGGCCGTCGAGCACGTACGCCGCCTCGCTCATCGGTTCCCTCCCTGCACTCTCTCGTCACCGGACCCACGCACCCGGCACGCGCGGTCCGTCCACCAGCGTACGCACCGAACCACACGGGTGTCATTCGACCGCGCCGGGGGCTGCCGAGGTGTCACCGGGGGCGGCTACGCTCGTGGCCGTGGAGAGCGCACCCGCCCAGCCCGTCGTCGTCGACCCGGACCTGACCGCCTCGACGACCACCCCTCGACCCCCGCTCCCGAGCATCATGGCGCCCGACTGGGCCGCGGCTCTCGCGCCCGTCGAACCGCAGCTGCACGCGCTCGGCGACTTCCTCCGTGCCGAGGTGGCGGCGGGCCGCGAGTACCTGCCCGCGCCGTCGGCCATCCTCAACGCGTTCTCGCGCCCGCTCGCCGACGTGCGCGTGCTCGTCGTCGGGCAGGACCCGTACCCGACGCCCGGTCACCCCATGGGGCTGTCGTTCTCGGTGCAGCCGCACGTCCGGCCCGTCCCGCGGTCGCTGCAGAACATCTTCACCGAGCTCGCGAGCGACGTCGGCGCCCCGACCCCCGCGAACGGCGACCTGTCCGCGTGGAGCGACCAGGGCGTCATGCTCCTCAACAGGGTGCTCACGGTGCGCCCCGGCGAGCCGGGCTCCCACCGCGGCCAGGGCTGGGAGGCGGTGACCGAGG
>CAZFUQ010000272.1:0-5336 GCA_964521905.1 uncultured Cellulosimicrobium sp. | reverse complement strand
CACGAGTGCCCCATCCGGGGGCGGGCGTCGGGCGGCACCGCACCCGCCGCGCCGAGACCGGGAGCGCTCGCCACCGCCTCGCTCGGCCGACCCGCCGTCCCGGTGCCGGGGGTGCGAGGGTGCAGCGCGTCGCCCGCGACGAGCGCGCGCCCGGCCGGACCACCGAACGCGCCGAGGACGAAGGTCGCTGCCGACCCGAGGTACCCCGGGATGTCGAGGCCGCCCGCCACGAGCACGTACGTCCGCAGCCCGACGCCGTGCGGCGCACCCACGGCGAGCACGCCGCCCGCGGGGACGACGACGGGCTCCCACTGCCGCACGGGCACGCCGTCGACCGTCACGGGCGCCGGCGCCCCGGTGACGCACACCGTCGCCTCGTGGGAGAACCGCAGGGTCGGGCCGGTGAGGGTGCACTCGAGCCCCGCCGCGCCCTCGGGGTTGCCGAGCGCGCGGTTGCCGGTGCGGAACGACAGGTCGTCCATGGGGCCCGACGGCGGGATGCCGACGCCCCAGTACCCGGTGCGTCCCGGCCAGTCCTGGACCGTCGTGAGGACGCCCGGGTCGAGCACGTCGACCCAGGGCTCGGGGTCGCGCACCGTGGCGAACGTGGTGGTGGTCGCCGACCCCGCGACGACGGCAGCGCCGGCGAGCGCCGCGCGCAGCAGCGAGACGTTCGTGGGGACGCCGTCGACGCGCACGTCCGCGAGCGCGGTGCGCAGCCCCGCGACCGCGCGCTCGTGCGACGTCGCCTGCACGACGACCTTCGCGAGCAACGGGTCGGCGTGGGGACCGAGCTCGTCGCCCACGCTCGCGCCCGTCTCGACGCGGACGTCGGCCCCGTCGACGCCGGGTCGGGCAGGAGTCCCGCCGCAGCCCGTCGTGGCGGACGCGCCCGGAAGGTCGAGCCGCGCGAGCGTGCCCGCGACGGGCCGGCCGTGCCGCACGTCCTCGGCATAGACGCGCGCCTGCGCCGCCACCCCTCGGACGGCGGGGCCGGACGGCGGCGCGTCGTCGAGCACGGTCGTGTCGCCCAGGGCGAGGCGCAGCATCCAGGCCACCAGGTCGACGCCCGTGACCTCCTCGGTCACGGTGTGCTCGACCTGGATCCGCGGGTTCACCTCGAGGAACGTGACCTCGCCCGAGCCGACGTCGAGCAGCGCCTCCAACGTCGCGGCCGAGCGGAGCCCGACGCGCGCCGCCAGGCGACGGGCGCCGTCGTGCAGGGCCGCCCGGACGCCGGGGTCGAGGCCGGGTGCCGGCGCGACCTCGACGACCTTCTGGTGGCGGCGCTGGAGCGAGCAGTCGCGGTCGCCGAGCGAGACGACCCGGCCCGCCCCGTCGCCGAAGAGCTGCACCTCGAGGTGGCGTGCGCGGTCGACGTGGCGCTCGACGAACAACCGCCCCGACGATCCCGGGCGTGACGACTCCCGTCGCCACGCCGCGGCGAGCCCCGCCGCGTCGCGGCACACGTGCACGCCGGTCCCGCCACCGCCGCCGGCGTCCTTGAGCACGAGCGGGAAGCCGATCTCCTGCGCCCACCCGAGCGCGTCCTCCAGGCCGCCGAGCACCGGCGACCCCCGCAGCACCCGCAGGCCGCACTCCTGCGCGAGCGCGCGGGCGCGGGCCTTGTCGCCGAGGACGCGGAGCTGCTCCGGGGTCGGGCCCGCGAACGCGACGCCCGCCGCCTCGACGGCCGCGGCGAAGTCGGCGTCCTCCGCACGGAAGCCGTAGCCGGGGTGCAGCAGGTCCGCGCCCGACGCGAGCGCGGCATCGAGGAGCCGACGGCCGTCGTCGTACGACTCGGCGACCGGTGCCGGGCCGATCCGCACCGCCTCGTCGGCGATCCGGACGTGCCGCGCTCCCCGGTCCGCGTCGGAGTGCACCGCGACCGTGCGCAGCCCGAGCCCCCGCGCGCTGCGCAGCACGCGGCAGGCGATCTCGCCGCGGTTCGCGACGAGCAGCGTGGCGGCCATCGCCCTCCCGGGGAGCCGGTGCGGGCGCGAGGCGCGCCGCCGTCGGGACAGATCGGCCCCAGCCTAGGCCCGCCCCGCGGCGGTGGAACCCTGCCCGGCGGGGTGTCAGACGGCGAGGGCCATGCGGGAGAGGGCTCGCGCCGCGCGTTCCATGACGACGGCGAGCGACTCGCCGACGTGCCGGTGGAGCGCGGTGCGGGCCTCGGGGAGGCGGTCGGCGAGCGCGAGCTCGAGGATCTCGACGTGCTCGTCGATGGTGATGCGGATGCGCTCGGACTCGACGAAGTCGTACATGCGCACGGCACGGACCTTCTCGTTGACCTCGACGAGCGCCTCGGTGAGGCGCTCGTTCCCGGCCGCGCGGGACAGCACGGTGTGGAAGCGCTCGTCGAGGAGCACGAAGCTCGGGTCGGGGTCCGGGGGCGCTGCGCGCAGCTCGACCCACCGGCCGAGCTCGGCGCGCAGCGCGTCGGTGTCGTAGTGCAGCTCGGAGTTCTCGATGATGCGCTCGACGCCGCGCAGCTCGAGCGTGACGCGGAGCTCGTAGAGGTCGCGCAGCTCGGCGAGGCTCGGCACGACGACCGCGTAACCGAAGTCGGTGCGCTCGATGAGCCCGTCGGACAGGAGCCGGGACAGCGCCTCGCGCACCGGCGTGCGCGAGACCTCGAACCGCCGGCTCAGCTTGGGCTCCGTGAGGCGCTCGCGCGGGTCGACGCGACCGTTGAGGATCTCCGCGCGAAGCCTCAGGTACACCGCGTCGCGGAGCGAGGTCGCGGCCGGCTCCGGCGTGGTCACGATGTCCATGCTGGCTCTCCTGGTCGTCCGGCGTCGTGCTCCTGCCCCGTCACCATCTTCCCGCACCCGGGTGGCTACACCGCCATCGCGGCACGGACGCTCGTCTCCGCGGCCTCGCCGCCCGAGCCACGGTTCGTCACGCGGCCGGACTGGAGGACGACGTAGTCGCTCGCCGCGCCCAGCGCGAACCCGACGTGCTGCTCGACGAGCAGGACCGACAGCCCGCCCGCTCCGGTGAGCGTGAGGATCGCGTCCTCGATCTCCGTCACGACGGACGGCTGGATTCCCTCGGTGGGCTCGTCGAGCACGAGCACGCGCGGACCAGTGATGAGGGCCCGCGCGATGGCGAGCTGCTGGCGCTGCCCGCCGGACAGGAGGCCCGCGCGGCGCGCGAGCAGCCCGCGCAGGGCGGGGAACAGGTCGAGCGCCT
Source organism: uncultured Cellulosimicrobium sp. (assembly GCA_964521905.1). Classification (GTDB taxonomy): domain Bacteria; phylum Actinomycetota; class Actinomycetes; order Actinomycetales; family Cellulomonadaceae; genus Cellulosimicrobium. Next base: position 2,138 of record CAZFUQ010000272.1, on the reverse strand, counting down.
CGTCGAGGCGTCGGGGCCCCTCGCGCGACGTGTCGGCGACGAGCTGCAGGTTCTCGCGCGCGGTGAGGTCGCCGAACGACTGCTGCCCCTGCGGCACGTACGCGAGGCCGCGCCGCACCCGCTGGTGGGTCGGCAGCCGGGTGACGTCCTCGCCGTCGAGCACGACGCTCCCCGACCGAGCCTTGAGCAGCCCCAGCGCGGTGCGCAGGAGCGTCGTCTTGCCGGCGCCGTTGTGCCCGAGCACGGCGGCGACGCCGCCCGCGGGCACGGTCAGGTCGACGCCGTGCAGCACCATGGTCCGGCCGTAGCCGGCGTGCAGTCCTGTGAGCTCGAGCATCACGCCTCCTTCTCGTCGGTCGCCGTCCCGGTCGGGGCCTGCCCCGTGCCCGACGACGCGGCCTCGCCCCCGGCCGCGCGTCCCGGCGCACGGCGGCGAGCGCCTCGGGTCGCCCCGGCGCTGCCGAGGTAGACCTCCTGCACGCGCGGGTCGGCCTGGACCTCGGCGTACGTGCCCTCGGCGAGCACCTGGCCGAGGTGCAGCACGGTCACCGAGGACGCGAAGGCCCGGAGGAACTCCATGTCGTGCTCGACGACCACGACCGTCCGCTGGGCACCGATGCGCTGCAGCAGCTCGCCCGTCTGCTCGCGCTCGGCCTGGCTCATGCCGGCGACGGGCTCGTCGAGCAGCAGCAGTCGCGCGTCCTGGACGAGCAGCATCCCGATCTCGAGCCACTGCTTCTGCCCGTGCGCGAGGATCCCGGCCTGGACGTCGCGCAGGTGCGCGAGCCCCACGGTCTCGAGCGCCTGCTCGACGGCCTCGGGCGTCCCGTTGCGCCGTCGGAGCAGCGTGAGCGGACCGCGTCCGGCGCCCGCCGCGATGTCGAGGTTCTGCAGGACGCTGAGCTCCTCGAACACGCTCGCCGTCTGGAACGTCCGCCCGACGCCGGCCCGCGCGATCCTGTGCGTCTTCTTGCCGAGCAGCTCCACGCCGCCGAACTGCACCGACCCCGACGCCTTGGCGAGGCCCGTGATCGCGTCCACGATCGTCGTCTTGCCCGCGCCGTTGGGCCCGATGAGGAACCGCAGGTCCCCCGCCGTGACGGTGAGGTCGGCGCCCTGGACGGCGACGAACCCGTCGAACTCGACCCGCAGCCCGCGCACCTCGAGGTAGTCGTGGCGGAAGCGCGAGTCGTCGACGCCGAGGACGGCCTCGGCGGCCTCCAGGTCGAGTCCGTCGCCCGCGACCCCCGTCTCGAGGACGGCGGCGCCGGCCGCCTCGGGAGCCGGCACCGTGCCCGACGTCGGTCCGGTGGGTTGCGTGGTCATGCGGTCCTCCCGGAGGTCGCGGGGTCGTGGTCGACGGCGGTCGTGCCGTCGCCGGCAGGGGCGGGCGCTCCGCCGTCGGGCACGATGTCACGGCGCGAACGGCGCCACCGCGTGACCAGCTCGGCGAGCCCGCCGGGCAGGAACGCGACGACGAGGATGAACAGCGCGCCCTGCGCGTAGATCCACCCGGACGGGAAGGCCTCGGACAGGCTCGTCTGCGCCCAGCTCACGGCGATCGAGCCGAGCACCGGGCCGAGGAGCGTCGCCCGGCCGCCGATCGCGACGCCGATGAGGAACCCGATCGACGGCACGACGCCCACGTCGGCGGGCGAGATGATCCCGACGATCGGCACGAACAGCGCGCCGCCCACGGCCGCCATGAACGCCGCGACGGCGTACGCGACGACCTTGATCTTCGCCGGGTCGTAGCCGAGGAAGCGGACGCGGTTCTCCTGGTCGCGCACGGCGACGAGCAGCTCGCCGAACCGGGACACCATGAGCTGGCGCGCGATCGCGACCATGACGAGCAGCGCACCGGCGGCGATGAAGAACAGCATCCGCTTGTTGACCGGGTCGGCGAGGTCGTACCCGAAGAACGACCGGAACCCGTTGAGCCCGTTGGTGCCGCCCGTCGTCGCCTGCTGCCCGATGAGCAGGATGGCGAAGGCCGCCGCGAGCGCCTGGGACAGGATCGCGAAGTACGCGCCGCGCACGCGCCGCGTGAAGACGGCGAACCCGAGCAGCGCGGCGAGGCCCGCGGGCACGACCACGATGGCGAGGATCGTCACGACGGGCGACCGGAACGGCTCCCA
>CAZFUQ010000271.1:0-5349 GCA_964521905.1 uncultured Cellulosimicrobium sp. | reverse complement strand
CCGCACGGCGAGTCCGTCCTCTTCCCCCGCGAGGGCGAGACGACGCTGGGGCCGCCCAGCGTCGTCTTCCAGCGGGTGCCCGAGGGCAAGGCGGTGAAGAACCGCGTCCACCTCGACTTCTCCTCGTCCGACCAGCCTGCCGACGTCGCGCGGCTCGAGGGGCTCGGCGCCCACCGCGTCGACGTGGGCCAGGGCGAGGCGGAGACGTTCGTCGTCCTGGCCGACGTCGAGGGCAACGAGTTCTGCGTCCTGCGCGGGGACTGACCCGCCACACCGGCGACCCGGGCACGGTCGACCGGGCAGGGACGTGCCGGCGAGAGGCGCGGTCGGTCGCCCGTGCGACGTGCTTCACAGGCTCCCTGGAGAAAAGTCGCCGTAGTCGCGTCACGAACGGCGACTTGTGCCGTCTTGTCCGGTAGATGCGGTCGCCCGGCCGCGAGGAAGCCCGAACGACGACGAGACGGACCATGCACGCCACCTTGCCTTCCGCCCCCTCCCGCACCGAGGTTCGCTCCGCCCTCCTGTGGGCGCTCGAGCACGACCGCGACGCCCTGCTCGAGCACCGCGAGTCGACCCAGCACTGCGGCTGGACCGTCGCGCGGGGAGCCGCCGACCGCCGCCTCGTGCGCCGGTGGCGCGCGTCGAGCCTGCCGACGCCGTCGACCGTCGCCTGACCGGTCTCGCGGTGTCCACGAGGCCCGCACGGCAGGGGGCCGGTGACCGGAGGCGGGCGGTGCATCCACCGAGCGACGTGCGGGCGAACCCCTGACGAGAGGGTCCGCCCGGGCTCTCAGGAGGAGGACGACATGTCCGCACTGCTCGCCGCCGGCTCCGGCGGGACCATCGGCGCCTCGGGGCTCGGCACCGGCCTGTCGCAGTGGCTGCTGGTCTTCGGGGCGCTGATCATCCTCGGCATCCTCGTCGGCTCGCTCGTCGAGCTCGGCAGGGCCGTGCACGACCGGCACGTCCACCAGCGCCGCCCGGTCCACCGCTGAGACGCGCGGCCGCCGCGTCTCCGTGCCGCCCTGGCTCCAGGTCGCCACCGTGGCCCCTCGCCACCGTGGCCCCTCACCATGGGGACCCGGCGCCACGGTGACCCGACGCCACGGTGACCCGACCTGGCGACCCGCGCCGCGTCGTCGGACACTGGGGGGAGGACGACGAGGACCGGTGACGCATGGTCGGTGCCGTGGCACGTGTCCCTCGCGACCCGCGGGGTCGGAGCACCCCGGACGCGAGGCGGGGCGAGCGCGCGCCCGGACCCCTCGACCTCCACGACGCCTCGCTCCCCGCCGCCTACCTCCGCTGGTCCCCGCTCGTGCGTGCCGTCGCGGCCCGGCACCTCGGTGACCCGCACGACGCGGAGGACGCGACCCAGCTCGTCTTCCTCGCCGCGTGGCGCTCGCGCGACCGGTTCGACCCGGCGCGGGGCGAGCTGCCCGCGTGGCTCCTCGGCATCACGCGGCACGTGGTCGCGGACCTGCTCACCGCGCGCGAGCGCGAGGCCCGACGGCGCGAGGCTGCGACCGGGGCCGCGCACCTTCTCGTCGTCCCCGACCCGGCCGACGCCGCCGCCGCGCGGGTCGACGTCGAGCGCGCGCTGCGCCGTCTGGCACCGGAGCGACGCCGCGTGGTGCGGCTCGCGTTCGCGTACGGCCTCCCGCACACCCAGATCGCGGCCCGGACCGGCCTTCCGCTCGGCACCGTGAAGAGCCACGCCCGCCGCGGCCTGGCCCAGCTCCGCCCCCGCCCCACCCCCCGTCCGTCGAGCACGACCTGGGGGTCGTTATCCGGCGGATAACGACCCCCAGGTCGTGCTCGAGAGGGCGCGGGGTGCGGTTGGGCGGGGTTAGTTGCAGGCGAGCGGGGCGTAGTCGACCGTCGTGTCCGTCCGGTGGTCACCCGCGACGGCCGAGATGTCGACGCTGCCGGCACCGTATGCCGTCTGCCGGGACGCGAACGACTGGTAGGCGTTCTTGCCCGGCGCGACGGCGGCCCACTCCTTGGTCCCGTACGGCGTCACCGCCCGCACGTCCACGGGTACGTCGTCGTCGTTCGTGACCCGCACCGCGAGGTACGCCTTGCCCGCGAGGCAGCGGGGGGCCACCTCGACGGTCACCGCGACGTCGCCCTCGCCCGGCTGGTCGCCGGACTCGGGCAGGTCGACGCCGAGCACCGCCGCGAGCAGGCGGACCGCCGTCCCGGGCTCGCCCGAGAGCAGCGCGTGCTCCGCGTCGCTCGTGAGGGTCGCGTGGTCGTCGACCGCGCTCCCGCCCACGACCGCGGCCTGGGCGAGGTCGCGGGCGACGGAGGCGACGGCGTCCGCCGCGGTCCAGTCGTCCGTGCCGGCCTCGGCCTCGCGGAGCTGCGCGCCCGCGGCTTGGAGCAGCCCGAGCGCCTCGGCCTCGGACCCCGCGGACACCGAGCCGTCGCCGGACCAGACGTCCGCGTCGAGCACGGCCTGCACCGCGCTCGCCGCCGCCCCGTCGAGCGAGCCGACGACGTCCGCGAGGCGGTCGCGCGGCGCGTCGGTCCGCAGGCCCCACCCGTAGGCGAACTGGGGGTCGTAGTCCTCGTCGCCCACGTTGTCGGGTGTGCGGTCGTCGTCGACGGGCCACGTGACGGGCAGGCGCCCGGTGAACGGCGCGTCGCCGAAGAGGACGTCCGCGACGCCCGCCCCCTCCGTGCCCGGCAGCCACGACGCGACGAGCGCGTCGATGTCGTCGAGCTGGTCGGCCACGAGCTGCGGCCTCCCGGAGACGACCAGGACGACGCAGTCGACGGCTCCGCAGACCGTGTCGATCGCGGCCCGGTCCTGCGCGGACAGCGACAGGGAGAACTGGCTCCCCGCGCCGTACCGGACGTCCCCGACGCCCTCCGCGTAGGGCCGCTCCCCCACGACGACGACGCCCACGTCGGCCCCGGCCAGCGGTGCCGACGCGTCGGGCGAGATCGTCACGTCGCCGGACGACGCCGCGGCGACGGCGTCGCCGATCGTCGTGCCCTGCGTGATCTCGCCGGACGACCCCTGCCACGAGATCGACCAGCCGCCGAGCTGACGACCGAGGTCGTCCGCGGTGGACCCGGCGACGTAGACGTTGGCGTCGTCCGCGAGCGGCAGCACGCCGTCGTCCTTGAGCAGCACCTGCGACGCGGCGGCAGCGCGGCGCGCGACGTCCCGGTGCTCGTCCGACCCGACCGAGTCGATCTGCGACCGGTCGGCGAACGGCTGCTCGAACAGCCCGACGGCGATCTTCTGCCGCAGGATGCGCGTCACCGCGTCGTCGACGCGGGCCTCGCTCACCGTCCCGGCGCCGACGGCCGCCTCGATCGCGGCGATGAAGTCGTCGTAGTTGTACGGCGCCATCGCCATGTCGACGCCCGCGTTCACCGCGCGCACGGCCTTCTCGGGGTAGGTGCCACCGGGGAGCTTGTCGATGCCCTCCCAGTCGCTCACCACGAACCCGTCGAAGCCGAGCTCGCCCTTGAGGACGTCGTTGTTGAGGTGCGCGTTCTCGTGCATGCGCACCGGCGCGCCGCCCGCGACCGACACCGCCGAGTACGACGGCATGACCGAACCGGCCCCGGCCTCGATCGCCGGGACGTACGGGTCGACGTGCAGCCGCCGCAGCTCGTCCTCCGACGCGACCTCGGTGATCCCCTGGTCGATGGGGTACCCGCTCCCGGTGACGGACTCGTCGTACGACGTGCCGCCGTCGCCCACCCAGTGCTTCGGGGTGGCGAGCACGGTGGTCGGCGACCCCATGTCGGACGGGTCCTCGCCCTGGAGCCCGACGACCGTCGCGCGCGAGAACGCCGACACGAGCGCCGGGTCCTCCCCGAACGACTCGTACGACCGGCCCCACCGCTCGTCGCGCGTGACGCACAGGCACGCCGCGAAGGTCCACGGGATGCCCGTCGCGCGCACCTCGGTCGCGGTGACCTCGGCGGCCTCCTGCACGAGGCCCGGGTCGCGCGAGGCGCCGAGGCCGATGTTGTGCGGGAAGAGCGTCGCGCCGACCACGTTGTTGTGGCCGTGCACGGCGTCGACGCCGTAGATCATCGGGACCTGCCAGCGCGTGGTGAGCGCCTCGCGCTGGAACCCGTCGACCATGTCCGCCCAGCCGGCGGGCGTGTTGTCGGTCGGGACGGAGCCGCCGCCCGAGAGCAGCGACCCGAGCCCGAGCTCCGAGACGTCGCTCGGCGACGACAGACCCAGCCGCTCGGCCTGCGCCATCTGCCCGACCTTCTCGGCGAGGCTCATGCGCCCCACGAGGTCGGCCACGCGCTCGTCGGCGGGCAGCGACGCGTCGAGGTAGGGCAGGCCGTGCGCATTGAGCACGACCCGCGCGTCCCCGGTCACGGCCGCGCCGGTCGCGTCGAGCGCGACGGGCACGGTCAGCGCCTCGCCGGGCTCGCCGTCGTCGATCGTCACGACCTCGGCGCTCTGCACGGCCCCGGACTCCGAGCCCGCGGGGAACGTGAGCGTCCCGCCGAACTCCGCGTAGTCCTCGCCGACGACGGCGGTGCCGCCGTCGCCCGGCGCGTACGTGACGGTGACGTCGTCGGCGAGCGGGCCGCCGTCGGACGTGGTGAGCGTGACGTCCACGCTCGCCGTCTCGCCCGGGTCGACGAGCACGACCGACGGCGTCGCCGCGACCGTCGCGACGACGGGAGGCGCCGGGGTGCCGTAGACCTGGAAGTGGTCGACCTTGTAGCCCGTGGGCGGGGTGTCGGTCGGCATGGTCAGCGCGTAGCCCCACGCGCGGTCCAGGCCCAGCACGCCGTCCTGGATCTCGGCCGGTCCCGGCTGGTAGTCGCCGCGCTTGGCGAACTGCGAGAACGGCAGCTCGACGAGCTTCCAGCGGCTGCCGTCCTCGGACCAGTTGTCCTTGAACGTCGTCCAGAACAGCTCGGTGTGCTCGCCGTCGGGGCCGTCGTCCTTGAGCTCGACCCGGATGTCCGCGCCGGCCGTCGGCGACGCGGGCCGCGAGTCCTGCGACGCGTACCACCAGAACCGCAGGCCGCCGTAGCCGCTCCAGTCCTGCGGCGTCGCGAGGTTGTGGCTGAAGCCGCCCCACGCGCCCGACGGCACCTGGTACGTCCCGGACAGCACGTGGTTGTCCGACGCCGCCTGGCCCAGCCGGCCGTCGACCGTCACCTCGAGCGTCGGCTTGGTCGCCTCGCTCTGCCCCCACGCGAAGACCCCGACGGGGTTCGCGTCGGTCGACAGCGGGACGTCGCCCTCGAAGTCCATGATCGTCGCGGCGCGCTCGACGAGGGACACGTCGTCGAACACCCACGTGCCCGCGCCGAGGCCGCTGAGCGTCACGGCGTAGCCCCACGCCG
>CAZFUQ010000270.1:1560-5449 GCA_964521905.1 uncultured Cellulosimicrobium sp. | reverse complement strand
CTGCGCGCGACGATCGCCGCGAACGGCAACGGCAGCACGTACTCCGCGGTCGCCGTCACCGAGTGGCGGGTCTTCGCCGACGACCCCGGCGCGGGCGGGCCCGGGCTGCCCGTGACGGTCACCGCACAGGCACGGTGCCTCGCAGGCAAGGCCTACGTCGCCGTCGCCGCGACGAACGCCCACGACGGTCCGGTCGACGTCACGATCGAGACCGCGCACGGCGCACGCCCGTTCCCCGCGGTCGCACCGGGGAGGAGCGCGTACCAGTCGTTCGCGGTCCGGGACACGACGGCCGAGGCGGGCACCGTCGTCGTCCGCGCGACGGGGACCGCCGGCGACGTGGAGGTGACGACCGAGGTCGAGGCGCAGCACGCGGCCGTGGACTGCGCCTGACCGGTCCCCTCGTCCACCGGACGGCCCGGGACGGGTGAACCTGCCCCGCGCGTGCCCGACACCCCGCGTCGACGCGGCGGGTCGGGCACGCGCGCGCCCTACTCTTGTCCGCAGGGTCGCGCCCGGCCGTCCAGGGCGCCGGACCTGCGTGAGAACCGAGAGCACAGGAGGTGCGAGCGATGAGCCAGTCGCCCGGCGGGGGCCCGACGGGCCGTACCGCCGCACCCACGCGTCCCGGCGCGCCCGGGTCCGCGCCCCGCAAGCACGCCGACGCCGTCGGCGCGCGCGACCGCCGTCACACCCGGCCGCCGTCCGCGGCGGTCTACCGGCGACGGCGCCTCGTGGTGGTCGTCGGGCTGCTCCTCGTCGTCGCCCTGGTGCTGGCGTTCCTCGCGTGGGCGTGGCCGGGGTTCGCCCGTGCCGATGCGGAGCCGGAGCCCGCGCCGACCGTCACGGTGACCGCGGGCGCGCCCAGCCCGACCCTCGAACCCGTCGAGCGCACCGGCACGACCGCGTTCGCCCAGGCGCTCCCGGGCACGGTGCTCGACCTCGTGCTGCGCAGCGAGTCCGCGACGGACGCGTGGACCGCGGCGAGCGCGCTCGAGGCGCACCAGCTCGTCTACGCCGACGGCGAGGGCGACGACGCGACGTCGGTCACCGTGGTCGCGGGGCAGTGGCCGACGCCCGCCGAGGCCGAGGTGGCCGCGGCGGACCTCGTCGCCGCGGCGGGGGAGCCCGTCGACACGGGCGACGTCACGGTCGAGGGCGAGGTCGCCGGCACGTACGCCGTGACGACCGGTGCCGACGGGCAGACCACCGTCACGTGGCGCAACGGGACGGCGGTGCTCCAGGCGACGGGTCCGGCCGACGTCGTCGAGGACGTGTACGCGGCGTTCCCGCTCTGAGCGCGTGCTCGCGCCAGGTCGTCCGGTGATCGGGTCGCCGCCGCGTGCGCAAGAATGCCCTGACCGACCACCAGGAGCTGATCGCCGATGACCGACCTGCCGTCCCGTCCCCGCCTCGCCGTGCTCGGCACGGGCGTCATGGGGGAGACCGTCCTCGCGGGCGCGCTCGCGTCCGGGTGGGACCCCGCGGACGTCGTCGCGACCGTCCGTCGTCCCGAGCGGGGCGAGGAGCTCGCGGCGCGGCACGGCGTCGCGACGACGAGCGACAACGTCGGGGCCGTGCGCGGTGCGGGCGTCGTCGTGGTCGCGGTCAAGCCGAAGGACGTCGCGGCGCTCCTCGCCCAGGTGCACGATGCCGTGAGCACGCCGGCCGTCGTGGTGAGCGTCGTCGTCGGGCTGCCGACGTCCTTCTACGAGGAGCGGCTGCCCGCCGGGACGGCCGTCGTGCGGGTCATGCCCAACACGCCGTCGGTCGTGGGCGCCGGGGTGAGCGCGATCAGCGGCGGGAGCGCCGCGAGCGAGGACGACGTCGCGCTCGTCGAGCAGCTGCTCACGTCGACCGGGCTCGTCGTGCGCGTCGCGGAGAAGGACCAGGACGCGGTCGGGGCGCTGTCGGGCTCCGGGCCGGCGTACGTCTTCTACGTGATCGACGCCCTCGCCGAGGCGGGCGTCCTGCTGGGCCTCACGCGCGCGACCGCGCTCGAGCTCGCGACCGCGACCGTGCACGGCGCCGCGACCATGCTGCGCGAGACGGGCGAGCACCCCGCCGTCGCGCGGGAGAAGGTGTCCTCGCCCGGCGGGACGACCGTCGCCGCGCTGCGTCGTCTCGACGCGGGCGGGGTGCGCGCCGCGTTCCTCGACGCGGTCGAGGCCGCGCGCGACCGGTCGGTCGAGCTCGCCGCGGCGCTCGCCGGGTCCGCGGCCCCCGTGCCGGGCGCCGTGCCGAGCCCGGGGAAGGACCAGCGGTGAGCGACGGGCCGTCGCCGCGCACGCGTCCGCCGGCGATGTCCGACGTCGCGCGGCTCGCGGGGGTGTCCCACCAGACGGTCTCGCGCGTGCTCAACGACCACCCGAGCGTGCGGCCCGAGACGCGCGAGCGCGTCCTCGACGCGATCGCGACGCTCGGTTACCGGCGCAACAGCGCGGCCCGCGCGCTCGTGACGATGCGGTCGGGCACCATCGGCGTGGTGACGACCGGCTCGGCGCTGTACGGCCCGACGTCGACCCTCATCGCCGTCGAGGAGGCCGCGCGCGAGCAGGGCTACTTCGTGAGCGTCGCGACGATCCGCCGCTACGACGCCGACACGATGCACCGTGTGCTGGAGCACTTCATGGACCAGGGCGTCGAGGGCATCGTGGTCATCGCGCCGCAGACCGACGTCGCGGCGGCCGTCGACTCGTTCAAGGCTCCCGTCCCCGTGATCATGATCGCCGCGCGCGACCACCCGGGCGAGGCGCCGGACGCCGAGACGCCTCACGAGGCGCGGGCGGGCTCGATCCTGGCGATCGCCGTCGACCAGCGGCTCGGGGCGCGGACGGCGACCGAGCACCTGCTGGGCCTCGGGCACCGCACGGTGCTGCACCTGTCCGGCCCGCTCGACTGGTTCGACGCGCGCGAGCGCGAGACCGGCTGGCGGGCCGCGCTCGAGGAGCACGGCGCGCCCGTGCCCGACCCCGTCCGCGGGGACTGGTCCTCGGACCGCGGGTACGCCGTCGGGAAGGAGCTCGCGGACGCCGTGCGCGCGGGCGACGGGCCGACCGCGGTCTTCGCGGGCAACGACCAGCTCGCCCTGGGCCTGCTCCGCGCCTTCTGGGAGCGCGGCGTGCGGGTGCCGTCGGACGTCTCGGTCGTCGGGTTCGACGACGTGGCGGGGGCCGGGCACTTCATCCCGCCGCTGACGACGGTGCGCCAGCCGTTCGGGACCCTCGGGCGGCGGTGCATGGCGATGATGATCGACGCGCTCGCCGGGGCGACGGTCCGGCCCGTCTCCATCCCGCCCGAGCTGATGGTGCGGGAGAGCACCACCACCCCGCGGGCCTGACGCGTCCGGCGGCGGCCCGCCCCGTGAGGAGGAAACGGCCGGACGGGAGTTGGCCCGGCCGGTTGTGAGCGCTAACATTCGTAGGGAGGCCAGTCACGACGACCGAGGCGCGACGCCGCGACGAGGAGAAGCAGCAATGGTGCAGCAGGACGAGGTCGGCAGCCGTCGGGCGGCCGTCGTCGCAGGACGGACCGCGCTCGGGATCGAGCTCGGGTCGACGCGGATCAAGGCGTGCCTCGTGGACGCCGACGGGACGCCGCTCGCGAGCGGGAGCCACGCGTGGGAGAACCGGCTCGAGGACGGCGTGTGGACGTACTCGCTCGACGCCGTCGAGGCCGGGCTGCAGGACTCCTACGCGCGGCTCGTCGCCGACGTCGAGGAGCGGTACGGCGTGCGGCCCACGACGTTCGGCGCGCTCGGCGTCTCCGCGATGATGCACGGGTACCTCGCGTTCGACGCCGCGGGCGAGCTGCTCGTCCCGTTCCGCACGTGGCGCAACACGTCGACAGGTCCCGCGGCCGCCGAGCTCACCGGGCTGCTCGGGTGCAG
>CAZFUQ010000270.1:0-1550 GCA_964521905.1 uncultured Cellulosimicrobium sp. | reverse complement strand
GTACGTCCACCGGCGGCTCACGGGCCGGCACGTCCTCGGCGTGGGCGACGCGTCGGGCATGGTCCCCGTCGACCCGGCGACGCGCGACTACGACCGCGTGCTGCTCGACCTCGTCGACGAGCGGGCCGCCACGCACCGCTCCGGTCCGAGGCTCGCCGAGCTCCTCCCGGAGGTGCTCGTCGCGGGCGAGGACGCGGGCCGGCTGACGCCCGAGGGGGCGGCCTGGCTCGACCCGTCGGGCAGCCTGTCGCCCGGCGTGCTGCTCTGCCCGCCCGAGGGCGACGCCGGCACGGGCATGGTCGCCCGCGGGCGACCTCGTCGCGATGGTCCACTGCAACAACGGCGCGAGCGAGCTCGACGCGTGGGCGGGGCTGCTCGGCGAGCTCGCCGGCGCGGTCGGCAGCGACGCGAGCGCCGACGACGTGTTCGGCGCGCTGTTCCGCGCCGCGCTCGACGGCGACGCCGACGGCGGCGGGCTCCTCGCCTACAACTACCTGGCCGGCGAGCCGATCACCGGGCTCGACGAGGGACGGCCGCTGTTCGTCCGCACGCCCGGCAGCCGCCTGACCCTGGCGAACTTCGCGCGCACGCAGGTCTACGGCGCGTTCGGGACCCTGGCGCTCGGCATGCGCGTCCTCGCCGCCGAGGGCGTCGAGATCGACGGGATGTTCGCGCACGGCGGCATGTTCCGGACCGCGGGCGTCGCGCAGCGGCTCCTGGCCGCGGCGATCGGCGCCCCCGTGAGCGTCGGACACACCGCGGGCGAGGGAGGTGCGTGGGGCATCGCGGTGCTCGCGGGCCTCGCGCGGGCCCGGGCGGACGCCGCCGCCGCGGGGGAGGTCGAGCCGGAGCTCGGCGCCTACCTGCGCGACCACGTCTTCGCGACGGCCGAGATCGAGACCCTCGACCCCGACCCCGCCGACGTCGCAGGCTTCGGCGCGTACCTCGAGCGGTACGACGCGGGGCTCGCCGTCGAGCGAGCAGCCGTCGCGGCACTGCCCACCCGCACCGAAGGAGAGGCCTCCGCATGAGCACCCCGACCCCGGCCCAGGACGCACCGGCCCTCCCGCTCGCCGCCGTCCCCACGCACCTGCGCGCGGCCGTCGACGCCGCCAAGGAGCGCGTCGCCGCGCTGCACGGCGAGCTGCCGCGCTGGGAGCTCGTGGTGTGGACCGCGGGCAACGTGTCCGAGCGCGTGCGCGACGAGACGCGCCCCGACGGCTCGGGCGACCTGCTCGTCATCAAGCCGTCCGGCGTCGCGTACGACGACATCACGCCCGCGGCGATGGTCGTGTGCGACCTCGACGGGACCCTCGTCGAGGGCGACCGGTCCCCGTCGTCGGACACGGCCGCGCACGCGTACGTGTACCGGCACATGCCCGAGGTGGGCGGCGTCGTGCACACGCACTCGACGTACGCCACGGCGTGGGCGGCCCGGGCCGAGCCCGTGCCGTGCGTCCTGACGATGATGGCCGACGAGTTCGGCGGCGACATCCCGGTCGGACCCTTCGCGCTCATCGGCGACGACTCGATCGGTCGGGGCATCGTCG
>CAZFUQ010000269.1:0-5462 GCA_964521905.1 uncultured Cellulosimicrobium sp. | reverse complement strand
TCGTGCCCAGGTGCGGGTCGATCTGCGTGAAGTCCGTGATCCAGTAGCCGTGGTAGCCCGCGGAGGCGTCAGCACCCGTGCCCTGGACCGGCTGGTTCTTGAACGACGGCGTGAGCCAGATCGCGGTCGTGCCGAGGCCCTCGATGTAGTCGAGGTTGCCGCGCAGGCCGGCGATGTCGCCGCCCTGGTAGAAGCCCTTGTCCGTCGGGTCGTACCCGGACACGAGCGGATCGTCGCCGAGGCCCGCCGTGTCGTTCGACGGGTCGCCGTTGGCGAACCGGTCGGTCATGACGAAGTAGAAGCGCTCGTCCGAGCCGGCCTGACGCACGGGCGGGACGACGAGCGCGGCGTCCGCGGCGTCGTCGTACTCGCCCGCGAGGCCGAGCGGCGTGAGCGCGACGCGCTTCGTCGCCTCGTCGAACGTGACGCGCAGGGTCGCGTCGCCGCCGAGCATGAGCGGCGCGTTGTCCTGGCTGCCGTCGCGCCCGTAGGCCTCGTCCCAGGCGTCGTCGTAGGCGACCTTGTACGCGTACGTCCCGGCGGGGACGTCGAAGTCGGCGGACCAGACGCCCGCGACGTCGGTGGGCGCAAGTTCCGTCGCGGCGCACGCCGGGTCCCAGTCGGCACCGCAGCCCAGCTCGGACTGCAGGTCGCCGACGAGGGCGAGCGTGCGCTCGTCGGCCCCGACGGCGGGCGCCGCGAAGGCGGCGAGCGTGACGCCCGCCAGGCCCGACGTCGCGAGCGCGATCGCGGTGATCGACGCCGTCGTCCGTGCCCCGGGCGGGTGCGGGCCCGTGCGACGGGACGTCAGGCGGGATGGGTCTGGCGACGGGGTGCGCGGGGTGCGGCGACGTCGCGGCGTGGAGGTCATCAGGACTCCCTCGTCCGGTGGCTGGTGCGGGACCGCACGCATGAGCCGGCATGAGCCGGTAGGAACGCAGACGACGCGACCGACGGCGGTCGACGTCGACCGCGGCTCCTCAGCGCACGGCTGGCCCGACTGTACTGGTTGCAGAAAGTTGCAGCAAGGGTCGGCAAGGTGCTGGCAGCCGGCGGCCGACCCTCACGAGACGTCGGCGCGGTGGTCAGCCCGCGAGGTGGCCCCAGCGCGGCGCGAGCTCGTCCCACGGGCCGACCTCGGCGACCACGCCGGCGTCGAGCACGACGACGCGGTCCGCGCGGGCCAGCGCCGCACGCTTGGACGTCGCACCGATGACCGTCGTCCCCCGGTCGCGCAGCGACGACCACAGCTCGACCTCGGTCGCGGCGTCGAGCGCGCTCGAGACGTCGTCCGCGAGCAGGAGCTCGGCGTCCGTGGCGAGCGCGCGGGCGAGCGCGAGGCGCTGCACCTGCCCGCCCGACAGCCGGACGCCGCGGTGCCCGACGAGCGCCTCGTGGCCCCCGGCCTCGACGACGTCGCGCTCCAGGCGCGCGGCGGCGACCGGACCGTGGACGTCGCGCTCGTGCCCGAGGCGCACGTTGTCGGCGAACGACCCCGAGAGCACGCGGGGGACCTGGGCGACGTGCGCGACCTGGCCGGGACGCAGGAACGCCTGGGCGTCGTCGACGTCCGTGCCGTTCCACCGGATCCGGCCGGTGTGCTCCATGAGACCGGCCAGCGCGGAGAGCAGGCTCGACTTGCCCGACCCCACCTGGCCGAGCAGCAGCACCAGCTCGCCGCGCCCCACCGACAGGTCGACGCCCTGGACACCGATCGTGCCGTCGTCGTGCAGGGCCGTCATCCCCGCGAGCTCGAGCCGCTCGAGCGAGCGACGCACCCCGGGCACCGGCTCGGGGGCGTCGCCCGTGAGCAGGTCGACGCCGTCCGGCAGGTCCATGAGGTCGGTGCCGCCCGCGAGTCGGCTCGTCGCCTGCTGCCACGAGCGCGTACCCGGGGCCTCCGTGACGACGGCCCCGGCGACCACGCCGAACCAGCCGAAGCCGTTCACGGCGTTGGCCACCAGAAGGGCGATCGCGAGGTCCCACGTCCCGGTGAGCAGGCCTGCCCACGCGGCGACGACACCGAGCTGGATCATGACCTGCGGCACCCCGTCGAGCGCGGCCTGCACCCGGTGCTCGAAGACCGCGGCGCGCACGCGGCCGTCGTCGCCCCGGCGCAGGTGCGCGTGCACCTGCGGGGTGCGCGCCGCGAGCTTCACCGTGCGCGCCGAGTCGAGCGCCGAGACCAGCGCCCGCCCGAAGCGGGCGCGCGCGGCCGACGAGCGCGTCGCCGAACGACCGGCGATCGGCCGGCCGAGGGCCGACGCCGCGGCGGACACCACCATGACCGCGAGCAGCACCGCGCCCGCGAGCCACGACCGGCTGAGCAGGGCCGTGACGCCCGCGATGACCAGGCCGTTGACGAAGTCCACCCAGCGGTCGGCGTAGCGGACGAACCGGTCGGCGTCCATCGCCCGCGCCACGACCTCGCCCGGAGGCGTGGCCGTGAGCCGGTGCTGGCGCGTCTGCCCGGCCATGACCGCCATGCGCACGCGCAGCAGCACCTCGACCCACCACCGCGGGTAGACGTACAGGGCGCGCGCGAGGGCGAGCGGGGCGGCGACGAGGAGCACGACGAACGGGACCAGGAGCGCGACGGGGAAGCCCTCGTCCAGGCCCTGGACCGCGCGGCCCCAGAGGAACCCCGTGATCGCCCCCTGCGCCGAGACGAGGCTCGTCACGAGGAACAGCACCGCGCCCACGACGCCCCAGGCGGGGCGCACGAAGAGCGCGTGCAGGACGCCGCGCGCCAGGCTCGGGCCGTCACCCGGGTCGGTCAGCGCGGGCGGCGTCCCGCGGCGCCGCCGTCCGCCGACGGCCTCGCCCGCGTCGTCCGCACGGTCCGTGGCCGCCGGCGCGACGCCGTCGGCCCCCGCCTGCGCGACACTCGCCGCCAGCAGGTCCCGGTACGGGCCGGGAGCCCCGGCGAGCTCGGCCCGCGGGCCCTGCTGCACGACGCGCCCGTGGTCGAGCACCGCGACGAGACCTGCGCGCTCGATCGTCGTGAGGCGGTGCGCGACGAGCACGCCCGTGCGCCCTGCGAGCAGCCGCTCCGACGCGGCCACGACGCGGGCCTCGGTGAGCGGGTCCATGCGCGCCGTCGCCTCGTCGAGCACGACCACCTGCACGTCGCGGACCAGCAGGCGCGCGAACGCGACGAGCTGCTCCTCCCCCGCGGACAGCGACGTCCCGCCCGGACCGAGGACCGTGTCCAGGCCGTCGGGCAGCCCGGCCACCCAGTCCTCGAGCCGGAGCTCGCGCACGGCCGCCTCGACGTCCGCGCGCGGCACGTCCCCGAAGAGCGCGACGTTCTCCGCGAGCGTGCCCGCGAGGATCTCCGTGCGCTGGGTGACGACGCCCACCGCGGCGCGCAGCCCCTGGAGGTCCAGGTCCCGCACGTCCGCACCGCCGAGGAACACCGCGCCGTGCGGCGGCTCGACCGCCCGCGAGAGCAGTGACGCGAGGGTCGACTTGCCCGAGCCGGTGCGTCCGACGAGCGCGACCGTCTCGCCCGCGGGGACCCGCAGGCTGACCCCGTCGAGGGCGAACGTCCCCTCGGCGTAGGCGAAGTGCACGTCGCGCAGCTCGATGTCGACCGGTCCGCCGGGCAGGTCGCGCCCGCCCGTCGGCTCCGGCGCCACCGCGAGCATCTGCCGGATGCGCGTGAGCGCGCCGAGCCCCTCCTGGATGTCCGGGAGGTGGTGGACGAGGTTGTCGGTCTGCCCCACGAACATGGCCGTGACGAGGAACAACGTGACCAGACGGTCGACCGGCAGGTCCCCGTCCGCGGCCAGCGCCGCCCCGGCCACGGCGACCCCCGCGAGCAGCGACGCCAGGACGAGGCCCGCGCGGCGCAGCATGCGCGACTCGACGCTCAGGACGGCCTCGAACTTCCGGTGCACCTGCGCCGACCGCTCGGCGAGCCGTCGGATCGAGAACGACTGCCCGAGGCTCGTGCGCAGGTCGTCGCGCGCGGCCACCGACTCCTCGAACGCCGCCGCGTGGTCGGTCCAGGCCGCCTCCTCGACGACCTTGCGGCGCGCGATCTCGCCCAGCATCGGGCGCACGAGCACCGCGGCGACCAGCCCGAGCACGGGGAACAGCAGCCACGCCGGCCACCACGTCAGGCCCGCGACCACCCACATGGGCAGCACGCCGACGAGCGTGCGCCCGGCGCCCCACAGCTGACGGCGCACGAGGGTGCCGACGGCGTGGGTGTCGTCGTCGACCCGGTCCAGCACCTCGCCGACCGCCTGCTCCGTGAGCGTGCCCAACGGCTGGTGCAGCGCCGCCGTGAGCAGGTCGCCGCGCAGACGGCCCTCCGCACGGTCCACCACGCCGGCCCACAGGACCTGGCCGGCCGTGTCGAGGAGCGCCGCGCCCACGACGCACGCGGCGAGGAGCTGGAGGGTCGCCGTCGTCGGGTCCTCGGCCAGCCACCCCGCGATCACGGTCCCCAGCGCCGCCCCGACCGCCCCGAGCGTCAGCCCGAGGAGCGCGACGACGGCGTGCGGCCCCCGCAGGCGTCGCCAGTCGAGACGGCGCGCCGGGTCGTCGGACGGGTGCACGGTGGCGGCCGGCCGGCCGGGGTCTGCCGGGCGGCCGGTCGGGTGGGCGGGAGAGTGCTCGGTGGGCACGGGGGCGTCGATCATGGCCGGACGACCCTACGCCGGACCCCCGACACGCACGCAGGCATTTTCCACGCCCCCCGACATCCTCCCGGCCGACCCGGGACCGGGTCAGACCAGCCCGAGCTCCTCGACGGCCTGCCGCTCCTCCTGCAGCTCCGCGACCGACGCGTCGACGCGCCCGCGCGAGAACTCCGACAGCTCGACGCCCTGGACGATCTCCCACGACCCGCCGCGGGACACCACCGGGAACGAGGAGATGAGACCCGTCGGGACCCCGTACGACCCGTCGGACACGACGCCCGCGCTCGTCCAGTCGCCCTCCGGCGTGCCGTGGACCCAGTCGCGCACGTGGTCGATCGCCGCGTTCGCCGCCGACGCCGCCGACGACGCCCCGCGCGCGTCGATGATCGCCGCGCCGCGCTTGGCGACCGTCGGGATGAACGTCCCCTCCAGCCACTCGCGGTCCTCGGCGAGCCGCGCACCCGGCGTCCCCGCGACGTCGGCGTGGAACAGGTCCGGGTACTGCGTCGCGGAGTGGTTGCCCCAGATCGTCACCTTGCGGACCTCGGACACCGGCACGCCCGCCCGCTTCGCGACCTGCGTGAGCGCGCGGTTGTGGTCCAGGCGCGTCATCGCGGTGAACCGGTCCTTCGGCACGTCCGGTGCGTTCGACGCCGCGATGAGCGCGTTCGTGTTCGCCGGGTTCCCGACGACCAGGACGCGGACGTCGTCCGCCGCACCCGCGTTGATCGCCTGTCCCTGCGGCTTGAAGATGCCGCCGTTGGCCTCGAGCAGGTCGCCGCGCTCCATGCCCTTGGTGCGCGGGCGCGC
>CAZFUQ010000268.1:0-5476 GCA_964521905.1 uncultured Cellulosimicrobium sp. | reverse complement strand
CGTCCCCTCGAACGTCAGGCGCGTGATCGCGGCCGGGATGTTCTCCTCCGGGACGAAGGATCCCGTGAACTCGATCTGGACGACGATCCCGGCGCTCGCGAACGACTTCGTGTATGCGCTGAACCACCCCGCGTCCTCGGCCTGGGAACGCGTGTAGCCACGCTTGGTGGCGCGCCCCCGGATCGAGAAGCTGTCGGAGAGCCACCCCTCGTGGTCGGCGACGGCCACCGCGCCGGCGTCGAGGGCCGGCGTCGTGACGTCGAGCTGCGCGAACAGCGGGTCCACCTCGTAGTCGACGAGGTGCGCCGACCACGCGACCGTCGCCTCGGCACCGAGCAGGACGGCGTGGGCGAGGCCGACCGTCGACCCCTCGCCCAGCACGACGTCCTCGTCGTCGGCGTCGAGGAGCGCACCGCCGTCGGGCCGGAACGGCCGTGCGCCGTCCGTGGCGGGGTTCTCGACCCACACGAGGCGCTCGGCGAGCCGGGACATGACGGGGTGGCCCAGCACGTAGTCCCGCCACTCCTGCGTCGTCCAGGTGCGGCCCACGCACATCGCCTCGTAGAGCCGCTGCGTCTGCAGCGCGACGACGGCCTTGAGCTCCTTGCGGCTCGTCGTGAGCTGCTTTCTGGCGGCCTTGACCAGCTCCGGGTCGTCGGTGGCGCGGGCCGCGGGCAGGGCCTTGACGACCTTGCCGGCGTCGCTCGTGAGCTCGAGCGTGAAGGCCGGGGTGATGCGTCCGACGTACTCGCGCGACCCGAGGTCCAGGTGGAGCAGCCCGTCGTCCTCGAAGCCCGCCGTCTGGACCGTGCGGTCGGCGAGCTGGTCCGCCGTCCAGCCGCGCCGGTCCGCGAGCTCGGCCGCGAGGCGCTGCGCCGTCTCCTGGACCGTGGCCTGACGGAACCTGCGCGAGACCGCGAGCAGCTCCTGGACGGCGGCCGGCTGCCCGTTGGCAGCGAGCGCCTGGACGAGCGCCTCGGTCTGCGAGCGACGGCCGATGTGCGCCCTGACGTACTGCTGGAACGTGGCGGCGAGCTCGGACCCGGGCATCGCGACCGTGAGCGCGAGCATGCCCTTGTCCTTCACGGCGGACCCGAGGTAGGTGGACTGGTGCTCGCGGTAGAGGTCGCGGTAGTGGTCCTCGACCGTCTTCGCCGCCTCCGCCGCGTAGTACTGCGGCGAGCGCTTGGCCCAGTCCTGGTACATGTCGTACCGGCGCTGCGCGTCTCCGTGCGCGTACGCGCTGCTCTCCTCCGGCGAGGGGTTGCGCGTGTCCTGCGCGACCCACGCGCTCAGCACGAGGCGGCCGACCCGCGCCCGGTCCTCCTCCTGCAGGAGCGACAGGTAGCGCTCGAGCAGCCCGGCGCCGCTCGGGTCCTTGAGCTTGACGGCGAGCACGACCCACCAGCGCAGGATCGTCGGGTCCACGGGCGAACCGTCCGCCGCCCAGCGTGCGACGGGCAGGGACCCCGGATCGAACCAGGCCATGCTCACCGGCGCCTTGGTACGCAGTCCCTTCGTCGCCTCGGCGAGGAGCACCTGCGGCGCGAGGTCCCCCGAGATGTCCTCGCCGAGGCTCTCGAGCGAGGTGAGGACCGCGGCGCGCACGACCTCGCTGCGCTCCTTGGCGAGCACGGCGCGCAACGCCGGGACCGCGCCGGCGTCGCCGAGACGGGCGAGCCACTCCGCCGCGGTGCGGCGGACCTCGGACCTCCCGTTCCCGAGCCCCTGCTCGGCCAGGCCCCGCACGCCGGGATGGGTGCGCAACGCCTCCTGCGCCGTCGCCCGGTACGTGCGGCCCTCACCCAGCGCCAGCTCGGTCAGGCGCGGCAGGAAGCGCCGCGGGACGTGCGGGAGCCCGGCGAGCACCGCGAGCGCCCGGGCAGGCCTCGTCGTGCCGTACGTGCGCTCACGGTCGTCGAGCGCCGCGGCCAGGCGGTCGAGCCGCCCGGCGTAGTACGGCCAGGCGTGCTCGGGCGAGACGGTGTCGACAGCCCACCACGTCGAGAAGAAGAGGTCGTCGACGAGTGCCTCGGCGTCGTCGCGCCCGACGCGGCGCAGCGCCTCGTCGAGGGCGCGCAGGTCGACGTCGAGCATGTCGCCCTCGTTGAGCCGGTACCAGCCGAACGGGGAGTTCTGGCCGCGCGCCTCGTTCGCCTGCAGACGCAGCCGGTGCATCAGGGTCGTGCCGGGCAGACGCGAGAAGACGCCCTGCGCGGACAGCCGGCGCATCACGACGCTGCCGGGGCGACGGGTGCTCGTCCCGGACAGGAACGCGGCGAAGACTCTGACGTCGTCGTCCGTGATGCCGGGCAGCTCCTTGAGGTCCTGCTCGACGGCCTGGCGCCGCCACCGCGGCCAGTCCTTGTCGCTGCTCCTGCCGGGGTGCGCCGCCTGCTCGGTGCGGGCGCGCTCGAGCGCCGTGTCGAGCGCCGACCGCGCGGCACGCACGAAGTCCTCGCCGAGCTCCGCCTCGGGCAGCGGATCGAAGGGCGGGACCTCGATCGCCGGCTCGTCCTCCTGCGCGGCGTCGAGGACCCGCGCGCGCTCGACGGCGTCGCGCAGCAGCGCCGCACGGGCCCCGGTCGACCCCTCGGCGGCGCGCTCGAGGTCGGCGAGCCCGGCCTGCGTCTGCGCGAGGAGCGTCACGACGACCGAGAGCCGGGACGCGGGCAGCGCCGTGAGGAGCGGTGTGAGGATCTCGCGCCGGCGCTCCTCCGGGAGCGTGGCCACCGCCGCGACGGCAGCCTCGCGGACGGCCTTGCTGGTGTCCGTCGCGAGGCGTGCCATGAGCGGCGCGAGCGCGTCGACCGCGGCGCCGTCCGGGGCGACGAGCGCCACCAGCTCTCCGCGCCCGGCCGCGCCGACACCCGGGACCACCTGCGTCGCCACGTCGGCGTGCTCCAGCACGAAGGCTCGCGCCGGGCCCCCCAGCAGGGCAGGCCCGAGGTGCCGCCAGGACCAGGCCGACGACGTCGGCCGGTCGAAGAGCTCGCGCAGCACGACCGCCGTCGCCTCCTCCTGCGGGACCCCGCCCTCGACGGCGAGTGCGAGCAGCAGGTCTGGCGTCCACCGGTCGGCCGTGCCGTCGGCACCCTTGGCACGCTTGCCGCCGCGCCGGTTCGCGTTGCGGGCCGCGTCGTTGACGAGCAGGGTCAGCCAGCGCGGGTCCGACGGGCGCTCGCGGTCCACCTCGGAGGACAGCGCGCTCAGCGCACGGCCGAGGCGGACGATCTCGGGGAGCGTCACCGTGTCGGTCAGCGTGTAGAGGTTGGACCGCGCCGCGATCGCCTTCTGCGCCGTCCAGCCCGGGACGGCCGCCTTGAGGCGGTCGTCCTGAGCCGTCGTCGTCCACGAGTACTGGCCCGCCTGGCCGGGGCGGCCCAGGAGCACCTCGACGTCGCCCCCGCGCAACGTCTCGAGCTCCAGCAGCACCTCCGGGCCCTCGCCACGGTGCACGTACGCCACCGCCCGGTCGGCGAGCCCCGGCGACTCGACCGCCAGCACCTTGAGGGCATCGACCAGCCGTGCGCTCGGCGTACGGGTGGCCGGGCCGCCCGCCTCACCCTCGTCGCGGCGGAACAGTCCCTTGACCTTCTCGAGCACCCTCGAACCTCACCGTCTCGTCGTCCCTGCTGGTGGGCCAGATGCTAGGGGCAGGCGCCGACACGCCGTCGGTCCGTTCAGGGGCAGGTCACCCGGAGGAAGGCGTCCGGGTGCTCCAGGGGGAACCGGTAGCACACCCTCTGGCCCACGTCCCCGGTGCCGACACCGAAGAGGTCGAGCTCCGGCCGCGTGTACCGGACGACCACCGAGTCGTCGTCGACCGCGACGACCTCCCCGTCCTCCACGTCCTCGACCCCGCCGAGGTGCAGCTCGTTCCGGTCCAGGTCCGCGAGCCTCCACGCCCAGCGAGGGCCCTGCTGCCAGACGCCGCGGGCGATACCCGCCGCGGCGACGACCACCACGAGAACCACCACGACCACGACGCGGTACCGCTTCTTGTGAGCCACCGCGCCACACTGCCACGGCACCTCCGCGGCCGACCAGGGTCGCACCCGGGCCGGGCACCTGGTTCAGGTGACCCACGGCTCCGGGTCCCGGGGGGCGCCGCGTCGGGGCACGACGCCCGGGGGTCGGGGCACGACTCCTCGGGAAGGTACGGCGGGCGCACCCGTCAGGTCGTGACGAGCCACCCATTCCTGGGCGTCATGGGCCGCACCGGGTACCCCGGACCACGGAACGACCTCGTGAACGTCGCCCGGGCCGCGTCGATCGAGCAGCGAGGCGGAGACGGCCACGGGCGTGCCACACGAGGCTGACCTCCGTGCCCGCCCGACGCTCATCGCGCCGGCGCCACGACCCGCAGGACCTCGTCGGCGACGAGATCTCCGCCCTGGTTGAGCTCGAGGACCTGATGTCCCGCGAAGGGCGTCCGGAGGATGGCGGCGAGCGTGTCGGCGACGTCCTCCCGACTGATCCGTTCGTGGAGCTCGGCCGGTCCGAGGGAGATCCGCCCCGCGCCGGGATCGTCGGTGAGGAGCGAGGGGCGGAGGATCAGCCAGTCGAGGTCGGTGCGGGTCAGGGCGACCTCCGCTTCCTTCTTGGCGGCGAAGTAGAACTCCTCGTCGTCCGGCAGGTCTCTCTCGCGCCACGCCTCGGGGAACACCGAGACCAGGAGGAAGCGGCGCACCCCCGCTCGGGCGGCCGCACCGGCGGCGAGGAGGAGACCGTCGCGGTCCACGCTCTGCGTGGTCTCGCGGGCGCCGCCGTTGGAGCCGGCCGTGTAGACGACCGCGTCGCTGCCCGTCAGCATCGTGGCCAGCTCGTGCTCCGCGATCTCGCCGATGTCGCCGAGATGGCGCTCGAGATCGGGGGTGGGCGGCTCGGCGGCGGTGCTGCGAACGAGTCCGGCGACCGCGACCCCCTCGGCGTCGAGCCGCGCGGCGAGGAGACGTCCCACCCTCCCGGTGACGCCGATGATGAAGACCTTCATCGCGTGCTCTCCTCGAGCGCGACGGCGGCGCGTTGCATGCGCCGGACTCGTCGGGCGTCCTGCGCCCCGAGCCCCTCCAGGAGTATCACGATCGCCTCCGCGGTGGTCGTCATGGCGTGGCCCTCTCCCCTCCCGCGACGCGACCGAGGTGGGCGCGCGCTCTCTGTAGCGGCCACCATGGTAGGAGCGGATGGGAAGCCCACGGAGCCTCGACCGCGATGCCGCCCTGGATCGCCCGCTACCGGGCGGACCCTCGCTCGGTGACCGTCGCCGCGCAGCCGACGACCAGGGCACTCGGCCGGCGGACCGAGCGCAGACCACAGGGCACCGAGATCCTTGAAGAGGAAGTCGAGCGACGATCCGGCCGGCTCAGCCGTTCGCCGCCCTCGTCCCCGAACCGACACCTACCGATGCCAGCAGCTCTGGTACGTCCGATCGGGTGGGCCCGGAGGGACTCGAACCCCCGACATCCACGGTGTA
>CAZFUQ010000267.1:5165-5488 GCA_964521905.1 uncultured Cellulosimicrobium sp. | reverse complement strand
CGATCGACTCGAGGACGTGGCGCACGAGCGAGCCCGTGAAGTGCCCGCCGATGAGGTGGTACTCCTGACCCTCGGGCTCGCCCGAGTGCACGAGGTACGGCCGCCCGGACACGTCGACGACCGCGAGCGCGAGCGCCTCGTCGAGCGGCACGGTCGCGTCGCCGAAGCGCGAGATGCCGACCTTGTCCCCCAGCGCGACGCGCAGCGCCTCACCGATCGTGATCGCGACGTCCTCGACCGTGTGGTGCGCGTCGATGTGCGTGTCACCCGCCGCGGTGACCGTGAGGTCGACGAGCGAGTGCTTGCCGAGCGCCGTGAGCATG
>CAZFUQ010000267.1:0-5155 GCA_964521905.1 uncultured Cellulosimicrobium sp. | reverse complement strand
CGCATCTCCTCGCCGGTGCCGATCGACACCCGCAGCCAGCCGTCGGGACCAGTCTCCCGGATGAGCACGCCCCGCTCCAACAGACCCTCCCAGACCGCGTGCCGGTCGGCGAACGTGCCGAACAGCACGAAGTTCGCGTCCGAGTCGGCGACCTCGACCGGGCGCCCGTCCGGGTGCCGCAGCGAGCGCAGCCACGCGACGGTGGCGTCACGGCGCTCGCGCAGCTCCGAGACCCGCGCGAGCAGCTCGGCCGAGTGCGCGAGCGCGGCCCGCGCCACGGCCAGCGTCACCGCCGACAGGTGGTACGGCAGGCGCACGACGCGCAGCGCGTCGACGAGCTCGCGCGAGCCGGCGAGGTACCCGACGCGCGCTCCCGCGAGGGCGAAGGCCTTCGACATCGTCCGCGCGACGGCGAGGTTCCCGAACCGCTCGAGGAGCTCGAGCGCGGACGGCGTGCCGGTGCGGCGGAACTCGCCGTACGCCTCGTCCACGACGACGACGGCGGGCGCGACCTGCCCGTCCGCGACCGGGACGCGGACCGCGAGCGCCGCCTCGCACACGGCCTCGACCGTCGCGGCGGGCAGCGCGGTGCCGGTCGGGTTGTTCGGGCTCGCGAGGAGGATCACCGACGGCTGCTCGCGCGCGATCACCTCGCGCACGTGGTCGACGTCCAGCGTGAAGTCCTCGGCGCGGCGGCCCACGACCCACGCCGTGTGCGTGTCGCGCGCGTACTCGGGGTACATCGAGTAGGTCGGGGCGAAGGAGACCGCGGTGCGCCCCGGGCCGCCGAACGCCTGCAGGACGTGGAGCATGATCTCGTTCGACCCGTTGGCCGCCCAGAGCTGGTCGGCCCCCAGCGCGACGCCGGACTCGGCGCCCAGGTAGGCGGCGAGATCCGTGCGCAGCCCGAGGAAGTCGCGGTCCGGGTAGCGGTTGAGGCCCGTCGCCGCCCCGTGCACGGCCTCCGCGATCGAGGCGACGACCCGCGCGCTGGGCGCGTACGGGTTCTCGTTGACGTTGAGCAGCACCGGGACGTCGAGCTGAGGAGCGCCGTAGGGCTCGGTGCCCGCGAGCTCGGGACGCAGCGGGAGCACGGGTCGGCCCGCGACGGGGGGTGGGGTCACCCCCACAGTCTACGAACGCCACGGCGGGCCGTGGCCGTGACGTCCGGCACGCGGGCAACCCGCCGTCAGGCCGAGGTGACCTCACCGTCGTCGACCGCGACGGGCACCTCGGGCAGCGGCAGGGGTGCGGGGCCGCCGAGCACCGCGCCCGTGGCGAGGTCGTAGCGCGACGCGTGGCACGGGCACAGGAGCTCGCCGTCGCCCGGGCCGACCGTGCACCCCTCGTGGGTGCAGATCGCGCTGAACGCCGCGAACGTCCCGTCCTCCGGCTGCGTGACGAGCAGCGGGGCACCGCCGACGGTGACCGCGAGCGCCCCGCCGACCGGGACGTCGTCGACGCTCGCGAGCACCTGCCCGGGCTCGACGACGGCGTCGCCGCCCTCGTCGCCCGACGTCGCGTCGTCGGGCCGCTGCGTCCCCGCGGGCGGGTCGCCCCCGCACGCGGCGAGCAGCGCGAGCGCGGCGCCCGCCCCGGTCCCGGCCAGGACGACGCGTCGCGTCGGCGTCGCCCCGGCCGGGACGCGCAGGACGGTGCCGGGGCGTCGGACGGGCGCGGCGGCGGTGGGGGCCGGGGAGTGGGGTGCGTCCATGGCCGGCCTCCGTGCGCGGTGCGGGCTGCGAGTGCGGGGCGACGGTCGTCGGCGCCCGTCCGACGTGCGCGGGGCGCCCGACGGCGCTTCCATTGAAGCACCGGGACGGGCGGGTCGCGCCCGCGCCCGGACCGAACCACGGAGCGACGATGACCGGGAACGGTGGTCCACCGGTCCCTCCCGTGCCGGAGGGGCGCGCGCTCGGCGCCTGGGTGCTGCGCGGCCTCACGGCCGCCGGCCTGCTGCTCTCGGCGGACGTCCACCTGGTGCTGTTCCTCGAGGGGTACCGCGACATCGACGTGGTGGGACCGCTGTTCGCGCTCAACGCGGTCGCGGGCCTCGTCCTCGCGCTCCTCGTCCTCCTGTGGCGCCACTGGCTGCCGCTGCTCGGCGCGGTCGGCTTCGGCACGCTCACGCTCCTCGCGTTCTACCTCTCGACGACCGTCGGGTTCTTCGGGGTGGCCGAGACCGTCGGCGGCACCCAGCAGGTGCTGGCCGCGGCGAGCGAGTGGGTCGCCGTCGTCGCGGGGGTCCTGGCCCTCGTCGTGGAGAGGCGCAGGGCCCGGTCCGCGCGGAGGTGAGTCCCTCGCCCCGTCCCCGCCGGGCGGCACCGTCCCGCCGCGCGTAGCCTCGACGTCGAGGCAGGGCTGCCGACCCGGTCCCGCCCGCCCCGCGCCCGAGGAACCGAGGTGATCGTGATGCCCACCATGCGTGCCGCCGTCGTCCGCTCGTTCACGGAACCGCTCGTCGTCGAGCAGATCGAGGTCCCGTCACCCGGTCCGCACGAGGCGCTGGTCGAGGTCGCCTACACCGGCGTGTGCCACACGGACCTCCACGCCGCGCACGGCGACTGGCCGGTCAAGCCCACCCCGCCGTTCGTCCCCGGCCACGAGGGCGTCGGGACGGTCGTCGCCGTCGGGGACCAGGTGACGCGCGTCGCCGTCGGCGACGTGGTCGGCAACGCGTGGTTGTGGAGCGCGTGCGGCGAGTGCGAGTACTGCGAGACCGGCTGGGAGACCCTGTGCCCGCGCCAGAAGAACGGCGGGTACTCGGTCGACGGGTCGTTCGGCCGGTACATGCTCGTCGACTCGCGCTACGCCCCGATCGTCCCCGAGGGTGTCGACCTGTCGGCCGTCGGGCCCGTTCTGTGCGCGGGCGTGACCGTCTACAAGGGTCTCAAGGTCACCGACACGAAGCCCGGCGAATGGGTCCTCGTCTCCGGCATCGGCGGGCTCGGTCACATCGCCGTGCAGTACGCGGTGGCGATGGGTCGGCGCGTCGCCGCGGTCGACGTCGACGACGAGAAGCTCGCGCTCGCGCGCACGCACGGCGCGGAGGTCACGGTGAACGCCGCGACGTCGCCCGACCCCGCCGCGCAGATCCAGGAGCAGACCGGTGGCGGGGTGCACGGCGCGCTGGTCACGGCCGTCAACGCGCACGCGTTCCCGCAGGCCGTCGGCGCGCTGCGCCGCGGCGGGACCGTCACGCTCGTCGGGCTGCCGCCCGAGCAGTTCCCGCTCGACATCTTCACCACCGTGCTGCTCGGCCTCACCGTCCGCGGCTCGATCGTCGGTACGCGCAAGGACATGGCCGAGGCGCTCGACTTCTTCGCGCGCGGGAAGGTGAGACCGACGTACACGGTGCGCCCTCTCGACGACGTCAACGACGTCTTCGCCGAGATGGAGGCCGGGAGGATCGACGGCCGCGTCGTCCTGGACATGAGCACCTGAGGCCCTCCCCTGTGCACGACGAGCCCGACCGTGGGCGCGGGCGCCTACGATCGGGCGGGTGAGCGCTTCCGACCCGTACGCCGACCTGCCCTACGACCTCGCCGACGAGCCGCCGCTGGACGAGCCCGGCGACCCGGGCGACCCGTGGGGCGACGCCGGGCGTGCGCCGTCGGGCGGGAGCGAGGGTGGAGCCGACGGCGCCCCCGCGGCCGCTCCCGGTCCGGTGCCCACGCCTGCTGCACCGCCCGCCGTCGCACCGCCGGTGGTGCCGGCCGACGGCGGCGAGGCCGCCAAGCGCGCGAAGCTCGCCATGCTCCGTGGCCTGCTCGACGGCGAGTCCCTGCGCGAGGACGCCGAGACGGCGCTGCGCTCTCTCGTCGGCCGGGACGACGCACGCCTGCGCGACGACCAGTGGCGCGCGATCGAGGCGCTCGTCGCGTTCCGCCGCCGCGCGCTCGTCGTGCAGCGCACGGGCTGGGGCAAGTCGGCCGTGTACTTCGTCGCGACGCGCCTGCTGCGCGACCGCGGCGCCGGCCCGACGGTCATCGTGTCCCCGCTGCTCGCCCTCATGCGGGACCAGATCGCCGCCGCCGCACGCGCCGGCATCCGCGCCGTGACGATCAACTCCGCCAACGTCACCGAGTGGGACGACGTCCACCGCGCGGTCGCCGCCGGGGAGGTCGACGTGCTCCTGTGCTCGCCCGAGCGGCTCAACAACCCGGGCTTCCGGGACGAGGTGCTCCCGCGGCTCGCCGCCGACGCGGGGCTCGTCGTCATCGACGAGGCGCACTGCATCTCCGACTGGGGCCACGACTTCCGGCCGGACTACCGCCGCATCCGCACCCTGCTCACCGACCTGCCGACGGGCATCCCCGTGCTCGCGACGACGGCGACCGCCAACGAGCGCGTGACCGCCGACGTCGCCGAGCAGCTCGGGGTGTCCCGTGCGGAGACGACCCCCGGCGCGTCCGAGGAGGTCCTCGTGCTGCGCGGCGGCCTCGACCGCGAGTCCCTGCACCTCGCCGTGCTCCCCCGGTTCGACCAGCCGACACGCGTCGCGTGGCTCGTCGAGACGCTCCAGGACGTCGACGGGTCGGGCATCGTCTACTGCCTCACCGTCTCCGCCGCCGAGCAGGTCGCGAGCCAGCTGCGCGCGGCGGGCCTCGCGGTCGCGGCGTACACCGGGCAGACCGACCCGGCAGAGCGCGAGCGCCTCGAGCAGGACCTCAAGGAGAACCGGGTCAAGGCGCTCGTCGCGACGTCGGCGCTCGGGATGGGCTTCGACAAGCCGGACCTCGCGTTCGTCGTGCACCTCGGCGCGCCGAGCTCCCCGATCGCGTACTACCAGCAGGTCGGCCGTGCGGGCCGTGGCGTCGACTCGGCCGTCGTCGTGCTGCTGCCCGGTGACGAGGACCAGCGCATCTGGGAGTGGTTCGCGTCCACCGCGTTCCCGCCGCAGGCGCAGGTGCGCACCACGCTCGACGCCCTCGCGGCGGGCGGCACGCAGTCGGTCGCGCAGCTCGAGACGCAGGTCGACCTCAAGCGGTCACGGCTCGAGGGCATGCTCAAGGTGCTCGACGTCGACGGCGCCGTCCGTCGCGTCAAGGGCGGCTGGGAGGCGACGGGACGGCCGTGGGACTACGACGCGGAGCGCTACGCACGCGTGGACGCCACGCGCCGCGCCGAGCAGCAGGCGATGCTGGACTACGAG
>CAZFUQ010000266.1:0-5524 GCA_964521905.1 uncultured Cellulosimicrobium sp. | reverse complement strand
CGGACCGTACTGGATCTCCTTGACACGCTCGAGCGTGTCCTCGAGCAGGACGCGATTCGTCCGCTGGAGGTCGGCGATCACGAGGAGGGCGAAGGACAGCAGCGAACCGACGAGCATCGCGGTACCGAAGATCAGCGACTGGACATGCCCGCCCGCGTCGCCCATGAGCCACAGCACGGCGAACCGCACGAACGGGACGAGGCCGACGACGAGGAAGAACAGGCCGAGCGTCACGAAGACCATGTAGGGCTTGAACATGATGTACGACCGGCTGATCGCCTGGCCGGACTTCACCATGTGCTGGCCGATGTTCTTGAAGAGCCGGGACTCGCGGGTCTTCGCGTTGGTCGTGATCGGGACGCTCGCGATGCGCAGGCGCTTGTTGCCCGCCTGGATGATGGTCTCCATGCAGTAGCTGAACTGCGTGACGACGTTGAGCCGGTACAGCGCCGCCCGCGAGTACGCCCGGAAGCCGCTCGCGGCGTCGGGCAGCTCGGTCCCGGCAGCCTTGTTCACCACCCCGCTGCCGACGCGCTGCATGAGCTTCTTGAAGGGCGAGAAGTGCGCGATCGTCGCCGTCTGCCGGTCACCGATCGCGATGTCGGCCTCACCGCGCACGACCGGCGCGACCAGGTCGCCGATGCGCTCCTGCGGGTACTGGTTGTCCCCGTCCGTGTTCACCACGATGTCGGCGCCGTGCTTGAGCGCGTAGTCGACCCCGTCCTTGAACGAGCGGGCGAGGCCCATGTTCCGCGTGTGCCGGACGATGTGCCGCACCCCGAGCCGCCGGGCCACCTCGACGGTGCCGTCGGTCGAACCGTCGTCGATCACGAGGATCTCGACCTCGTCGATCCCGTCGATCTCGCGGGGGATGGAGGCCAGCACGGCGGGGAGGGTCGCCTCCTCGTTGAGGCACGGGATCTGCACGAAGAGTTTCATCACGGCTTCCAGGTGGGCGGACGGTCCGTCAAGTCTAGCCACCGCGAACGCCTAGGCTTGCGCGCGTGGCACACGAGACCGACGGCCTACGCATCGCCGTGAGCGTGGAGCAGCTCTGGCAGCCGGTACCCGGCGGCTCCGGCACCTATGTCCGCGAGCTGGTGCGTCGCCTGGTCCACGAGGACGGCCTGTCCGTCTACGGGGTCAAGGCGAAGGGGCCGTCGGGCGACCGGCACGGCCTCCCGGCCGGACTCCCCCTGCGCTCGTCCCTGCTCCCCCGGCCGGCGCTGTACGCGGCCTGGTCACGGCTGCGCGCACCCCGCGTCCCGGGCAGGGCGGACGTCGTGCACGCGACGACCTGGGCGGTGCCCCCGCGATCGGCCCCCCTGGTGGTCACGGTGCACGACCTCGCCTTCCGCCGCAACCCTGCCCACTTCACCCCGCACGGCGTCCGGTTCTTCGACCGGGCCCTGCGCACGGTCAGGAAGGACGCGGACCTGGTGGTCGTGCCGTCCACCGCGACGCTGGAGGACTGTCTCGACGCCGGCCTGGAGCCAGACCGGCTGCGCGTCGTCCCCCACGGGACTCAGGCCCCCGACCTCGGGCCGGGCGAGGCCGCCGCCTTCCGGTCGCGGCACGGTCTCGACCGTCCGTTCGTCCTGTGGTGCGGGGCCGTGGAGCCACGCAAGAACGTCTCCGGGCTGCTGGCCGCCTACGAGCTGCTGGTGCACGAGGGCAGCCCGCTCGACCTGGTCCTGGTGGGACCGTCCGGCTGGGGTGACGCCCCGCACGAGCTGCGGGAGAGCGTCGCCCGCATGCCCGGGGGACGCGTCCACGTCCTCGGTGCGCTCCCACGCCACGAGCTCGAGGCCGCGTTCGCCGCGGCCCGGGTCTTCTGCTTCCCGTCCTGGTGGGAGGGTTTCGGCATGCCGGTCCTGGAGGCGCAGGCGCACGGGACCCCCGTCGTGACGTCGGCCGGCACGTCCATGGAGGAGATCGGGGGCGGCGGCATCGTCGCGGTGGACCCGGCCGACCCCGCCGACATCGCGCGCGGGATCGCCGAGGCGGCGGGTCCCGAGCACGCGCGCCTCGCAGAACGTGCCCGGGAGAACGCCGCGCTCTACACCTGGGACGAGGCGGCCCGCCGGCACGCCGCCGTCTACCGCGAGGCCGCGGACGGGGCCGCGAGGTGACCGCCCGGACGCCCCGAGCCGACGGACCGCGGGTGCGCGCGGTCGTCGTCAGCTGGAACGGGAAGCACCTTCTCGAGGAGTCGCTGGACTCGCTGCTCGCCCAGGACCTCCCGGAGGGAACGCTCGACGTCGTCGTGGTCGACAACGCGTCCACGGACGGGACCGCACAGCTCCTCGCCGAGCGGTTCCCCTCCGTCCGCGTGGTGGAGACGCCGACGAACCTCGGTTTCGCGGGGGGCGTCGTCGCGGGGATGCAGGACCTGGACGTCGACTACGTCGTCCTCCTCAACAACGACGCCCGCTACGAGCCCGACGCCGTCCGCCGGCTGGTCGAGACGGCGGAGTCGGCACCGTCCGCGGCCGCCGTCACGGCGCGCATCCTGCTCACGGAGCCGGACGCCCGCGGGCGCGTCCTGCTGAACTCGACGGGCAACGTGCTCACGTACGCCGGTACGGCCGGCGACCGCGACTGGCTGGTGCCCGACGGCGATGCCCGGCCCGACCGCGAGGTCTTCGGGTTCTGCGGGGGTGCCGCGCTCCTGCGCACCTCCGCGCTGCGCGACGTCGGGTCGTTCGACCCGACGCTCTTCCTCTACTACGAGGACACCGACCTGTCCTGGCGGTTCCGCGCCAGGGGCTGGTCGGTCCTGTACTGCCCGGACGCCGTCGCCCACCACCGCCACGCCGCGAGCTCGGGGACGTCGTCGCCCCTGTTCCGCTACTACAACACCCGCAACTCGCTGATCGTGTTCGGGCGCCACGCGCCGGTCGCCGTGGTCGCCCGCTCGGCGGCACGGCAGTCGCTCGGTGCGCTCCTGCACCTGGTGCGCCGCACCGAGCCCGGACCGGTGGTCCGGGCGAGGTTCCGTGCGCTGCGCGACGCCGCGCGGCGCGCCCCCCGCACGCTGCGCGAACGGCGTCGGCTGTGGGCCGGGTCGCCCCGGAGCCGGCGCGACGTCTTCCGCGCCGGCTCCGTCTGACCGTCAGTCGACCGAGCGCGGACCCCGCACGACACGACGGACCCGGCCGCTCGCCCGCCGCACGAGCTCGGTCGGCCCACCGGCCGAGAGATAGCCCTTCACCAGGCGCAGGTCGCCCGAGAGGCTCCAAGGCGAGCGCGGGTGCTCGTGCGCCCGACGGTCCGGGTCCCCGAGCCGCGCGCTGAGGTCCGCCGCACGCCGGGGGAACCGGCAGAACTCGACCAACGGCTGGAGCACCCGGGCCCAGCGGTAGTCCTCGACGTGCTGACTGACGGCCGCACGCGCCGCCGCGACCGCCACGTCGTCGAACAGCATCTCCTCGAGGGCGAGCTCGAGCCCCTCCACGTCCTCCGGTGCCACGACGCGGCCCAGCCCCTGCTTCTCGATGATGTCGGCGAACGTGTCACCCGCGGTCGCGACGATGGGCAGGCCCGCCCACAGGTAGTCGAGGATCCGCGTCCGGAAGCTGAAGGCCGTCTCGATGTGGTGGAAGTGCGTCGACACGCCCAGGTCGGCGTCGAGCAGGTAGTCCGCACGCTCCGCGTAGGGCACCCAGCCCGTGTTGAAGAAGACGTGCCGGTCGGTCAGACCGAGCTCGGCCGCCAGCTGCTGCGTCTCCCACGCGATCCGCATGTCCGGCACGCCGGGGTTCGGGTGCTTGAGGCCCATGAAGTAGAGCCGCACCTCGGGGTGGCGCACGCGCAGCCGGTCGACCGCCCGGATCAGTGTGAGCGGGTCGAACCAGTTGTAGACGCCCCCTCCCCACAGGATGACCTTGTCGTCGGGACCGATGCCAGGGACGGTGCCCTTGATCGCGTGACGCTCCTGGAGCGGCTCCTCGTCGGGCACGCCGAACGGCACGACCCCGATGAGGTTGTCCAGGCTCTCGTCCTCGTCGTAGACGAGCGCGTTCACACGCCCCTGGCCGGCCATCTGCCCGAGCCAGAAGTCGCGCTGCTTCTCCGAGGCGCACAGGACGTAGTCCGCCCGGGCGAGCTGCTCGTTGAGGATCCTGCTCGTCTCGCGGATCGAGCGCTCGCGTGCGGCGGCGCCGAGGTCCTTCGCCTGCTCGAGCTGCTCCAGGTGCATGGGGTCGTAGACGTCCGCGACGAGGATCTTCTGGCTGTCGACGAGCCAGGGTGCCCCCTCGAGGAGGAAGCCCTGGAAGATGATGACGTCGGCCCAGTCCGTGTGCTTCTTGAGACGCGGACCTGCCTGGTGGACCACCTCGAAGTCGTCGCTGCTGACGCGCGCCCCGGCCGTCGACAGGAGCCGGACGTCGTGCTCGGGGGCCAGGGTGGCGGCGATCTCCCACGCACGGATCGCCGGGCCGGCCATCCGTTCCAGGAGCGGCTCTCCGGTCACCACGAGGATCCGGCTGCGCGAGGTGAAGTGCTCCGCGATGCCGAACGCCTTCACGAGCGTGTCGTGCGCGTCGTTGTAGCCCTCGATCGCGTACGCGGCCTCGATCGCGTGCCGGAACAGCGGGAAGATCTCGCGGTCGGGCCGGCGGCGCAGCCGCTGCAGCTCCTGCCGGGACTCGTGCAGCGTCTCCAGGTTCTCCGTGAAGTAGTCGATCGCGTACGGGCCGGTGAGCGCCATCTTCGGGATGTCGAGCGTCCCGACGTCGTCACCCCCGGGGCTGCGCTCAAGGTCGAGGGCCGTGGCGTCCGTGCCCGTCCGGGCGAGCGAGCGGCGCACCGCCAGCGCCATGGCGGCGGGCAGGGCACGGGCGAGCGACTCGTCGTCGAGGTTCTTGTAGAGCGACATCAGCGCGTTGCGCTCGAGGAGGTACGCCTCGCGGAAGTTCCCGAACTTCTTCATCGTCACGTGGTGACGGTGGAACGCCACCGAGCCCGGGACGTATCGCACGCGGTGACCCAGCAGGTTCAGCCGCCACCCCAGGTCGACGTCCTCGTAGAACATGAAGAAGCGCTCGTCGAACCCACCGACCTGTCGGTAGAGCTCCGCACGCACGAACATCGCGGCACCCGTGCCGAAGAGGACGTCCTTCGGGACGTCGTACTCCGGGGAGTCCGGCTTCTCCGCCTCGCGCTTGTACCCCGCGCCGTACCAGGTCAACGACCCGTCGACGTAGTCGACGAGCTCGCCGCTCCAGTCCAGGACCTTGCTGGCGACCGCGCCCACGGTCGGCTCCGCCTCGAGCTCCTCGACCGCGGCACGCACCCAGGCCGCGTCGGGACGGGCGTCGTTGTTGATGAAGGCGACGTACTCGCCGCGCGCGTTCGCGACGCCGAGGTTGCACCCACCGGCGAACCCGGTGTTGGCCCCGGCGTCGATGACGGTCGCGGAGGGGACGGCAGCCCGGATCTTCTCCGCAGAGCCGTCCTGCGAGTCGTTGTCCACCACGATCAGCTCGAGCCGCTCGCTCGGCCAGTCGATCCGGCCGAG
>CAZFUQ010000265.1:2759-5544 GCA_964521905.1 uncultured Cellulosimicrobium sp. | reverse complement strand
CTGGCGATCGCGGTGGGGCCGGTCGTCTTGAGGTGGTCGTCGCGCGGCTCTGGAAAACAACTCCCGGCGAGAGCAACTTGTACAACCACTTGACGTTGTGGCTGAACCCGGTCGATGAAAGCTCGTTCTCGCAGACGGTCGACGCCTTCACGGGTTTTGGGCCGTCCGTCTCCGTGGTGAATTTTCGCACGAACGGGATCGACGCCGTCATGTCCGTCTCGATGAAACCGGGTGCGACGGCGTTCGCCGTCCCGCCGAGCGTGGCCAGCCGGGACGCGAACGCCCGCGTGTGGCCGATGACGCCCGCCTTCGAGAACGCGTAGTTCGACTGCCCGCGGTTGCCCGCGATGCCGCTCGTCGAGGCGAGCGACACGATGCGGGGCTCGGCGGAGAAGCCGTTCGCGCCGAGGAGGTACTCCGTGATCCGCAGCTGCGCGGAGAGGTTCACCGCGATCACGGCGTCCCACTTGTCCGCGGACATGTTGGCGAGCAGCTTGTCGCGCAGGATCCCCGCGTTGTGCACGAGGACGTCGAGCCCTCCGTGCCGCGCGCGGGCGTGCTCGAGGATGCGCGCGCCCGCGTCGTCGGCGGTCACGTCGAGCTGGAGCGCCGTGCCCTGGATCTCGTTCGCGACCTTCGCCAGCGACTCGCCCGCAGCGGGCACGTCGACCACGACGACCTTCGCGCCGTCGCGCGCGAGCGTGCGAGCGACCTGCGCACCGATGCCGCGCGCGGCACCCGTGACGACGGCGACCTTGCCCGCGAGCGGCCTGTCGGTGCTCGGGCCGGGCCCGGCGGCGGGTGCGGCGTCCGTCGTCTCGCCCCGGTCCGCCGAGGTGGGTCCCTGGTCGGACGACGGCGTGCCGGCACCGACGTGGAGGAGCTGGCCGTCGACGAAGGCGGACCTGGCGGACAGGAAGAAGCGGAGGGTCGCGAGGACGCTCGGGCCGTCGACGGGGGCGTCGTCGGTCACCTGGACGCCGTTGCCGGTCGCGCCGTGGCGCAGCTCCTTGGCGACGGAGCGCAGGAAGCCGTCGACACCCTCGCGGGCGGCGGCGAGCTCGGGGGCGTCGCCGTCGGCCGGGGCGCGCGAGATCGTCACGACGCGGCCGTTCGGCGCGAGCCGGCGCAGGTTCGCCGCGAGCGCCAGGACGGGGGCGGAGGCGTCCTGCGGGCGCTCGATCCCGCTGAGCACGACGACGATCGCTCCCCAGCGTGTGGAGTCGTCCGCGTTCTGGCGGACGTCGA
Source organism: uncultured Cellulosimicrobium sp. (assembly GCA_964521905.1). Lineage (GTDB taxonomy): Bacteria > Actinomycetota > Actinomycetes > Actinomycetales > Cellulomonadaceae > Cellulosimicrobium. The sequence goes on along the minus strand of CAZFUQ010000265.1, from coordinate 4,296 downwards.
GGTCCCAGCCGAGCAGCGCGGCGGCGACGCGGTCGGCGTCGTCGCGCACGCCCGGCGTGCCGCCGAGGACGAGGACGGGGCCCACGGTGAGCGGGTCGCCCGCGCGGAAGCGGCGCAGCACCGCGGGGCGGGGCAGGCCGAGCTTCTTCGCGAGCGTCTTGGTGAAGCCGGAGTTGACGGCCTGGACGTACGAGTCGGTCACGTTCGTTCCTCTCGGTGGCAGGGCCGGTCAGGCTGCGGGGGTCGACGTCGGGGCCGACTCCAGGACGGCGACGACGCCGAGGCCTCCCGCGGCGCACACGGAGACGAGCGCGCGGGCCGGCTCGCCGGTCTCGGCGGTCTTGGCCGCGAGAAGCTTCGCGGCCGTCGCGACGATGCGTCCGCCGGTCGCCGCGAACGGGTGGCCCGCGGCGAGCGACGAGCCGTTGACGTTGAGACGCGTCCGGTCGATCGAGCCGAGCGCGCCGTCCAGGCCGAGCTCGGTCCGGCAGTACTCGTCGTCCTCCCAGGCCTTGAGCGTCGCGAGCACCGTCGACGCGAACGCCTCGTGGATCTCGTAGAGGTCGAAGTCGCCGAGGGCGAGGCCGTTGCGTGCGAGCAGCCGGGGGACGGCGTGCGCGGGGGCCATGAGCAGCCCCTCGTGCCCGTGCACGAAGTCGACGGCCGCCGTCTCGGCGTCGACGACGCGCGCGAGCAGCGGCAGGTCGCGCTCGCGGGCCCACTCGGCCGAGCCGAGCAGGACCACCGACGCGCCGTCGGTGAGCGGCGTGGAGTTCCCCGCGGTCATCGTCGGGGTCACGCCCTCGAGCCGCTTGCCGTACACGGGCTTGAGCGCGGCGAGCTTCTCGAGCGAGGAGTCGGCGCGCAGGTTGTCGTCGCGCACCAGGCCGCGGAACGGGGTGACGAGGTCGTCGAAGAAGCCGGCGTCCCACGCGGCGGCGAGGTGCTCGTGGCTCGCGAGCGCGAGCTCGTCCTGGGCCTCGCGCGTGATGTCCCACCGCGCCGTCGTGATCGCCTGGTGCTCACCCATGGACAGGCCGGTGCGCGGCTCGTCGGTCGCGGGCGTGAGCGGTGCGAGATCGGCCGGGCGGACCTTCGCGAACGCCTTCACGCGCTGCCCGAACGTCTTGGCGTGGCTCGCCTCGAGCAGGGCGCGGCGCAGGCCCTCGCTCACGGCGATGGGCGCGTCGGACACCGTGTCGGAGCCGCCGGCGACGCCGGACTCGACCTGGCCGAGGCGGATCTTGTTCGCGACGGCGATCGTCGCCTCGAGGCCGGTCGCGCACGCCTGCTGGAGGTCGTACGCCGGTGTCTGCGGGGAGAGCGACGAGCCGAGGACGGACTCGCGCACGAGGTTGAAGTCGCGCGAGTGCTTGAGCACCGCGCCGCCCACGACCTCGCCGAGGCGCTCGCCCTGCAGCCCGAAGCGGGCGACGAGGCCGTCGAGCGCGGCGGTGAACATCTCCTGGTTGCTCGCGCGGGAGTACTTCTTGCCCGCGCGGGCGAAGGGGATGCGGTTGCCCCCGATCACCCACGC
>CAZFUQ010000265.1:0-2659 GCA_964521905.1 uncultured Cellulosimicrobium sp. | reverse complement strand
CTGCTCGGGGTTCCGACGAGGGCTCTTCCTGACGGCCACTGTGCCTCACTTCCTGTCCGCACTCGCTGCGCTGCGTTCGGTCCGGCTCGGGATGCCTCTCGCGGGGGAGCGGGCGGGAGGCGAGCCGTCGGGTGTCCAATACCAAGAGTACCTGATACTCTCAGTTTCGTGAGTCGGGTCACAGGGTCGTGCCCTGCCCCGGCACGGCACCGATGACGCGGTGCCGACGACATCGAGGTCGGGCGCAACGGAGGACGACGTGAACGCAGGTGCCGACGCGCAGCAGGCCACCCGGGGTCGGGTGCCCTCGCGCGCCGTCGTGGACGGTCGCTCCACCCGCTGGGACGAGCACCGGGCAGCGCGTCGCGCGGAGCTCATCCGGGCGGCGAGCAAGGCCGTGCACCGGGGAGGCCCGGGCGTCTCCATGGACGAGATCGCGGCGGCGTCCGGGACGTCGAAGTCGATCATCTACCGCTACTTCGACGACAAGACGGGCCTGCAGGTCGCGCTCGGCTCCGCCGTCGTGGGGCAGATGCACGACGCCCTCACCCAGGCGGCCGAGGCCGCCGAGACACCCAAGCGCGCGCTGCGCGCGATGGTCGGCGTGTACCTCGAGATGATCGAGAGCTCGCCCAACGTCTACTACTTCGTGACCCGCACGAGCGCCGTCGCCGGGACGGAGGAGCCTGCCGCACAGCTCGCCGCGAGCGGGCAGGCGACCAACGGCACGAGCCAGGCACCTCTCGCCGCGTTCCTCGACTCCGTGATCGAGCTCGTCGCCGAGCCGTTCGCCCGCGTCACGGACGTCCCGGTGTCCGACGCCGCGGCCTGGGCGGCCGGCGCCGTCGGCTTCGTCCGGGGTGCGGGGGAGTGGTGGCTGGCCCACCGCGACCAGCCCGACGCCCCCGACCGCGAACAGCTCACCGAGCGCGTCGCCGCCTGGCTCTGGGCCGGGCCGGTCGGCGTGCTCTCCCGCAACCCGGGCGCCGCCGCCCGGCACGACGACCGCCCCTCGGACCCTGCCGCCCGCCGCGACCTCTCCCCCCTCGCCTCCGGCGGGGCCGGCCCGGCGACCGCCTCAGCCCCCAAGGAGATCCCATGACCGCCACGTCCGCCCGCCCCGCCGTCGCCCACGGCACCGACGACGGCCCTGCGACGCCGCGCAGCGAGGCGCGCGTCGACGTCGCAGCGCTCGAGAAGACCCTGCTCGGCCGCTGGGCCGACCTGCGTTCGTCCGCCCGCGCCACCGCGGGCGAGGCGGCGTACCAGCGCATCGAGGGCCTGTCCCTGCGCGAGCACCGCGAGCGCGTGCTGGAGCAGATGCACCTGCTCGTCGGCAAGGGCCAGGTCTGGCGCGCGTACCCCGAGCACCTCGGCGGTGCGAACGACCCGGGCGGCAACCTCGCCGGGTTCGAGGAGCTCGTCGCGGCCGACCCGTCGCTCCAGATCAAGGCGGGCGTCCAGTGGGGCCTTTTCGGCGCGGCGATCCTGCACCTCGGCACGCCCGAGCAGCAGGACCGCCTCCTGCCGGGGGCGATGGACCTGTCGGTGCCGGGCGCGTTCGCGATGACGGAGATCGGCCACGGGTCCGACGTCGCGAGCATCGGCACCACCGCGACCTACGACCCCGAGACCGAGGAGTTCGTCATCCACACCCCGTTCCGCGGTGCGTGGAAGGAGTTCCTCGGCAACGCCGGCGTGCACGGGGTCGCGGCCGTCGTGTTCGCGCAGCTGATCACGAAGAACGTCGACCACGGCGTGCACGCGTTCTACGTGCCGATCCGCGACGTCGAGGGCGAGCGGGACGAGCTCGGCCGCCTGCCCTTCCTGCCCGGCGTGGGCGGCGAGGACGACGGCCAGAAGGGCGGGCTCAACGGCATCGACAACGGGCGCCTGCACTTCGACCACGTGCGCATCCCGCGCACGGACCTGCTCGCGCGCTACGGCTCGGTCGCCGCGGACGGCACGTACTCGAGCCCGATCGAGAGCCCCGGGCGCCGGTTCTTCACCATGCTCGGCTCTCTCGTGCAGGGCCGTGTCTCGCTGGACGGCGCCGCGATCACCGCGTCGAAGCTCGGCCTCGCGATCGCCGTGCGGTACGCGAACGAGCGCCGCCAGTTCTCGGGCGCCTCCCCGACCGAGGAGGTCGTGCTCCTCGACTACGGCACGCACAAGCGTCGTCTGATCGTCCCCGTCGCGGAGGCCTACGCGGCGCACTTCGCGCACGACCGCCTGCTCGACCTGTTCCACTCCGTGTTCTCCGGCGAGGAGGACACCCCGGAGCAGCGGGAGGACCTCGAGACGACGGCGGCCGCGCTCAAGGCGACGAGCACGCGGTTCGCCCTCGACACCCTCCAGGAGACGCGCGAGGCGTGCGGTGGCGCCGGGTTCATCACGGCCAACCGCATCACGAGCCTGCACGCCGACCTCGACGTCTACGCGACCTTCGAGGGCGACAACACGGTCCTGCTCCAGCTCGTGGCCAAGCGCCTGCTCGCCGACTACGGCAAGCAGTTCAAGGGCATCACCCCGGGCCAGATGGCGCGCGTCGTCGTCGAGCGCGCGGGCGACATGGCCCTGCACCGCACGCCGCTCAAGCGGCCAAGCGTATCGCGCTTGTGGTGGGCGAAGAGGAACGCTGGATTACGCAGACCGAGGC
>CAZFUQ010000264.1:4757-5570 GCA_964521905.1 uncultured Cellulosimicrobium sp. | reverse complement strand
CGACGACGTACTCCCCGCCCGCACCGGGCGTGAGCCGGGGGCGCGTCGAGCACCACCAGGGCGCGGTGCGCCGCGGCCCGGCGTTCCAGGTCACCGGCGAGCCCGGGTTCCGGCCCGAGGTCGAGGTGCACGACGACGTCGCCGTCCTGCGCTCGAAGGACCTCGCCGTGCGCGTGCACCGCGGAGACCGGTGGCGCGTCGACTTCGAGGCGGACGGCGAGGTGCTGACGTCCTCGCTGCCCAAGTCGGTCGGGCACGTCACGTCCGACGACGGCGGCACGTGGACGCACGAGCAGCTCGCCCTCGAGCCGGGCGAGCTCGTCTACGGCCTGGGGGAGCGGTTCGGCCCGTTCGTCAAGAACGGCCAGGTGGTCGACGTCTGGAACGAGGACGGCGGCACGTCGAGCGAGCAGGCGTACAAGTCCGTGCCGCTCTACCTGACGACCAAGGGCTACGGCGTGTTCGTGGACCACCCGGAGAAGGTCTCGTTCGAGGTCGCGTCCGAGGTGAACACGCGCGTCCAGTTCTCGGTCGAGGGTCAGGCGCTGGAGTACCTGGTCATCCAGGGCCCGACCCCCAAGGACGTGCTGCGCAGGTACACCGCGCTCACGGGTCGCCCGGCGCGCGTGCCGGCATGGTCGTTCGGCCTGTGGCTCACGACGTCGTTCACGACGAGCTACGACGAGCAGACGGTGAACGGGTTCATCGACGGCATGGCCGAGCGTGACCTGCCGCTGTCGGTGTTCCACTTCGACTGCTTCTGGATGCGCGAGTACCAGTGGGTCGACTTCGAGTGGGGCCCGCGCACGTTCC
>CAZFUQ010000264.1:0-4747 GCA_964521905.1 uncultured Cellulosimicrobium sp. | reverse complement strand
TTCCCCGACCCCGAGGGCATGCTGCGCCGCCTGCACGACCGCGGTCTCAAGGTGTGCGTCTGGATCAACCCGTACGTCGCGCAGCGCTCGCCGCTCTTCGCGGAGGCCGCGGAGCAGGGCTTCCTCGTCAAGCGCGAGGACGGGTCGGTCTGGCAGTGGGACCTGTGGCAGGCGGGCATGGGGCTCGTGGACTTCACGAACCCGGACGCCACGGCCTGGTACGTCGGCAAGCTCGAGGGCCTGCTCGACCAGGGCGTCGACTGCTTCAAGACCGACTTCGGCGAGCGCATCCCCGTCGACGGCATCGTGTGGCACGACGGCTCCGACCCGCGCAAGATGCACAACTACTACGCCCAGCTCTACAACGAGGCGGTCTTCCGGCTGCTGGAGCGCAAGCGCGGCGAGGGTGACGCGGTGCTCTTCGCACGGTCCGCCACCGCGGGCGGCCAGCAGTTCCCCGTGCACTGGGGCGGTGACTGCGACTCGACGTACGCGTCCATGGCCGAGTCGCTGCGCGGCGGCCTGTCGATGTCGATGTCGGGGTTCGGCTACTGGAGCCACGACATCGGCGGCTTCGAGGGCACGCCCGACCCGGGCGTCTTCAAGCGCTGGACCGCGTTCGGCCTGCTCTCCTCGCACTCGCGCCTGCACGGTTCCGGCTCGGTCCGCGTGCCGTGGGCGTTCGACGACGAGGCGGTCGACGTCACGCGCAAGTTCACGCACCTCAAGCTGTCGCTCATGCCCTACCTCGGCCGCGTGGCCGAGGAGGCCCACACGGACGGCGTGCCCATGATGCGCCCGCTGGCGCTCGAGCTGCCCCACGACCGTGCGGGCTTCACCGCGGACACCCAGTACCTGCTGGGGGACGCGCTGCTCGTCGCGCCGGTCTTCCGCGCCGACGGGAAGGTCGAGTACTACGTGCCGGAGGGTACGTGGACGCGCCTCGTCCAGCCCGACGACGGCCCTGCCCTGAGCGAGACCGTGACCGGCCCGCGCTGGGTCACCGAGACGCACGGGTTCGACACGCTCCCGGTGCTCGTGCGGCCCGGGACCGTCCTGCCCGTCGGTGCCCGCACCGACCGCCCGGACTACGACTGGGCCGACGGCGTGACGCTGCACGCGTACGAGCTCCCGGACGGCCACGACGAGCTCGTCGTCGTCCCCGCGCCCGACGGGGGAGCGGCGACGACGTTCCGCGTGCGTCGCGCCGGCACGACGCTCACGGTCTCGTCCGACGACGCGCGCACGGCCTGGTCCGTGCGTGCGGGCTCGGCGTCGGTGTCCGCCCACGGTGCCACGACCGTGACCGTCGACCTCGACTGAGGCCGCTATCCTGGGCGAGCATGTCATGGAAGCGCTCCCATGGCATGCTCGCCCGTGCAGGCACCGACCCGACCACCCGTCGCGGACCTCGTCGTCCGACGACCGACCACCGAGGACCCTCGTGACCACCGACACCACCACCCCGGCCGCCGCAGCCGACGCCCTGGCCGACACTCTGGCCGGCACCGCGCCGTCGGGCGCACGGACGTTCCCCACCGACTTCCTGTGGGGCTCCGCCACCGCCTCTTACCAGATCGAGGGTGCCGCCGCCGAGGGCGGGCGCACGCCGTCCATCTGGGACACGTACTCCCGCACGCCGGGCAAGATCCTCCACGGCGACACCGGCGACGTCGCCGACGACCACTACCACCGGTGGCAGGAGGACGTGCAGCACATCGCCGACCTCGGCCTCGGGGCGTACCGGTTCTCCATCTCCTGGTCGCGCGTCCAGCCCGGCGGCACGGGCCCGCTCAACCCCGAGGGCGTCGCGTTCTACTCGCGCCTCGTCGACGCGCTGATCGAGAAGGGCGGCAAGCCCGTCGTCACGCTCTACCACTGGGACCTCCCGCAGGAGCTCGAGGACGCCGGGGGCTGGGCGAACCGCGAGACCGCGTACGCGTTCGCCGAGTACGCCCGCCACATGGCGCGCGAGCTCGGCGACCGCATCGACACGTGGACGACGCTCAACGAGCCCTGGTGCTCCGCGTACCTCGGCTACGGCTCCGGCGTGCACGCGCCCGGCCGCACCGAGCCCGCCGCGGCGCTCGCGGCCGTGCACCACCTCAACCTCGCGCACGGCCTCGCCGTCCAGGCGATCCGCGACGAGCTCGGCGAGGACGCGAAGACGTCCGTCACGCTCAACCTCCACGTCATCCGGCCCGACGACCCGACGTCCGAGGGTGACCTCGACGCGGTGCGGAAGATCGACGCGCTCGCCAACCGCGCGTTCCTCGCGCCCATGCTCGACGGTGAGTACCCCGCCGACCTGCTCGCCGACACCGCGCACGTGAGCGACTGGTCGTTCGTGCGCGAGGGCGACCTCGACACGGTGCGCCAGCCGCTGTCGATCCTGGGCGTCAACTACTACTCGACGGTGCGCGTGCGCCACTTCTCCGGCGAGGGGGAACGGTCCGAGAACGACGGTCACGGCGCGTCGAGCCACAGCCCGTGGATCGGTGTCGACGACGTCGAGTTCGTCCAGCAGCCCGGCCCGTACACCGCGATGGGCTGGAACATCGAGCCCGCCGGCATGACCGAGCTGCTCGTGTCCGTCGCGAAGGCCTACCCGGGCCAGCCGATGATGGTGACGGAGAACGGCGCCGCGTTCGAGGACGAGGTCACGGTCGACGCCGACGGGACGCCCCGCGTCCACGACGACCGCCGCGTCGCGTACCTGCACGACCACGTCGACGCCGTCGGCGCCGCGATCGATGCCGGCGCCGACGTGCGGGGGTACTTCGCGTGGTCCCTGCTCGACAACTTCGAGTGGGGCTACGGCTACGAGCGCCGGTTCGGCATCATCCGTGTCGACTACGACACGCTCGAGCGCACGTGGAAGGACTCCGCGCACTGGTACCGCCGTCTCTCGACGTCGTCCGTGCTGCCGGAGGTCGACGAGACCGCCTGAGCCGGTCAGCGTCGAAGGCCTGCCCGGTTCCCTCCGGGCGGGCCTTCGCCGTCGGGGTCCGCGGGGTCTGCGGGAGAGGTCGCAGGCGCGAGCCCCCGGGCGCGCCTGGCGAGGTAGAACCGTGGTCGCGCGAGGTAGAACCGTGGTCCGTCGAGGTAGAGCTCTGGTCTCGCGCGGTGGTGCCTTGGCCTCGCGTGGTCCGCGAGCCCGGGGAGGCTCGTCGTCACGCACGTCCTCGGGCGGGCGGGCGTGACGTTCGTCGCATGTGCGGCGCTGCGGCGCGACACGCCGAGGGCGCACGACACGCCGACGAGTTCTGCGGATGTCGTGCCCGGATTAGGGCGATTCGTCGAGCGGGCCGACATGCTCCTCGTCGGTGTCGACGGTCGTCCCGCGCGGTCGTCCACGGGTTGCACAGGCTGTGGACCGACGTCGTCCCCACCCTGTGGACGGCGCGTCGCCGAGGCCGAGAACGTGCCGATCCGGGGCTCTCGGGGCCGTGGACGACGAGGTGTGGAACGGGTCCCGTCGGGCGTGTCAGAGGGTGCTGGGACCATGGACCCATGGCCCTTACCACACGCCTCGGGGTGAAGTTCAGACACGACATCTAGTGCGGTGGCGCGGTCTCGACCACTAGGTATAGTGGTTGTACACCCAGGGGGCGGAGGCCTTCTGGTGAATCACACAGACGTAGTTCCACCGGTGTCCTTCGAGGTCAGAGACGTGTCTCCCTCCCCGAGGACTGGGTCAGGGCAGCGCGAGAGACGAGGAGTCACCACCATGAGCGTCACGGTCTACAGCAAGCCGGCTTGCGTTCAGTGCGACGCGACGTACCGCGCTCTCGACAAGAAGGGCATCGAGTACACCGTCGTCGACATCAGCCAGGACGCCGAGGCGCTCGAGCTGGTGCGTGGGCTCGGTTACCTGCAGGCGCCCGTGGTCGTCGCCGGTGAGGACCACTGGTCCGGGTTCCGCCCGGACCAGATCAGCGCGCTCGCGCAGAAGGTCTCGCCGGTCGTCGCCTGACGGGACCGGGAGCGGGGTCGGACGGCGACGGCCGACCAGCACCCACCGGTCGCGACAGCGGGCCGGCGGCACAGCACGTGGCAGGTACAGCAGGACGGAGGTGCGTCCCGTGGGGTCGCTCGTGTACTTCTCCAGCGTCAGCGAGAACACGCACCGGTTCGTCCAGCGGCTCGATCTGCCGGCCCTCGGTATGGACGTGCAGCGCATCCCGCTGCGCCCGACCGAGGACTTCCTGCGGGTCGACGAGCCGTACGTGCTCATGGTCCCGACGTACGGGGGCGGCAACGAGGGCGGTGCCGTCCCGCGGCAGGTCGTGAAGTTCTTGAACGACGCACACAACCGGTCGTTGATCCGCGGCGTGATCGCCGCGGGCAACACCAACTTCGGCGAGGCGTACTGCATCGCCGGAGACATCATCTCCGCGAAGTGCCAGGTGCCCTACCTGTACGCCTTCGAACTCCTGGGAACAGCCGAGGACGCCGCGCGCGTCCGCGACGGATTGGGACGATTTTGGCAACGACAGTCACGGATTCCGGCGTGAGCCTGGCAGGCGGTGGGGACGCGGCGGTGAGCGAGGTCCAGGTCCCGCTGGCGAGCGCACAGCTCGACTTCCACGCGCTCAACGCGATGCTGAACCTCTACGGTCCGAACGGCGAGATCCAGTTCGACAAGGACCGTGAGGCCGCGCGGCAGTACTTCCTGCAGCACGTCAACCAGAACACCGTGTTCTTCCACGACCTCGCGGAGAAGCTCGACTACCTGGTCGAGAAC
>CAZFUQ010000263.1:0-5592 GCA_964521905.1 uncultured Cellulosimicrobium sp. | reverse complement strand
AACGGGCGCAGCCGCAGACCGTCCGGGACGGGCGGCGTCGGCTGGTCGTCGGCGGGCGGGCGCTCGAGCACGAGCGGCTCGCGCACGACGGCGTACCCCGCCCGGGCGGCGAGGCCCCGGGCGGCGGGGAGGTCGCCGTGGGCCCACACGCGCAGGGGAGGCCGTGGGCCGGCGGGAGCGGTCTCGGTCCCGGCGTCGGACGGGGACGGCTCGGTCGCGCGGTCCGCGGCGCTGCCGAGCAGGTGGAAGCCGAGCCCGCGGCGGCGGTGCGTGGGCCGTACGACGAGCTCCGCGCTCGGCGCCTCGCCGCGCTTGTCCACCTGCGCGTACCCGGCGAGCTCGCCGGCGCGCCACGTGAGCAGGTGCACGACGTCGTCGGTCGCCTCGCGCAGGTTGAGCAGCGGCTGCTCGGAGAGCGGCGCGACGCCGTCCTCGCTGCTCGCGGCCGCGGCGAGCTCGTGGACCTGCGCGATCTCGACGTCGTCGATGAGCGGCCCGGTGTGCCAGAGGATCGCGGTCTCCACCGGTCCATCTTGCCCCCGGCCGGGGCGCACGACGAACACGACCCCGTGCGCGGTCGAGCACGACCTGGGTGTCGTCATCGGCCGGATGGCGACACCCAGGTCGTGTTCGGCACGTCACGGTGGGGGGTGGGAAGGTTCCGCGACCGGACGCCGTTGTCGCGGTCGTGAGCGGACGACAGGACGTGCGGGAGACGGTGGCCGGCGGGCCGCGGGCCGGCGACGGCGTGCTCGACGCGATCGTGGTCGGTGCCGGGCAGGCGGGGCTGTCCGCCGCGTACCACCTGCGGCGCGCCGGGCTGGATCCCCTCGTGCTCGACGGCGGTCGTGGCCCGGGCGGGGCGTGGCAGGACCGCTGGGACTCGCTGACGATGGCCGAGACGCACGCCGTGCACGACCTGCCCGGCGTCCCCCTCCCGGCCGGGGACCCCGCGGAGCGCGCCAACGTCGCGGTACCGCGCTACTACGCCGCGTACGAGCGCGAGCACGACCTGCGCGTCGTGCGGCCCGTCGAGGTGCACGAGGTGGCGCAGGACCCGGACGACCCCGCCCTGCTGCGGGTCCGGGCGCGCGAGGGCATCGGCCCGGACGCGCGCGAGCGCGACTGGCGCACCCGCACGCTCGTCAACGCGACGGGCACGTGGACGCGGCCGTTCTGGCCGCGCTACCCGGGGATGGAGACGTTCCGCGGCCGCCAGCTCCACACCCACGACTTCCGCGCCGCCGAGGACTTCGCGGGGCAGCACGTCGTGGTCGTGGGCGGCGGGGCGTCCGCGACGCAGCTCCTGCTCCAGATCGCGCCGCACGCGTCGGGCACGACGTGGGTGACGCGCCGCGAGCCCGTGTGGGTCGAGGAGGAGTTCTCGCCCGAGCTCGGGCGTGCCGCCGTCGCGCGCGTCGCCGAGCGGACGTCCGCCGGGCTGCCGCCGGGGAGCGTCGTCTCGGTGACCGGCCTGCCCCTCACGCCGCGCTACCGCGCGGGGATCGCGAGCGGCGTGCTGCGGCGTCGGCCGATGTTCGAGCGCGTCACGGCCACGGGCGTCGAGTGGGCGGACGGCGCGAACGACGACGGCCTGCTCTTCCAGCCCGCCGACGCCATCCTCTGGGCGACGGGCTTCCGCGCCGCGCTCGACCATCTCGCGCCGCTCGGGCTGCGCGCGCCCGGCGGCGGGATCCTGCTCGACGGGACGAGTGCGACGCGCGACCCGCGCGTCCAGCTCGTCGGGTACGGGCCGAGCGCGTCCACGATCGGGGCGAACCGCGCGGGGCGCGGCGCCGCGCGCGGCGTCCTGCGCGTGCTCGGGGCGAGCCCGGACCGTGGTGACGCGGCCGGATCTCGGCGCCCGGTGGCGGTGTAAGGGCTCGTCAGGGCGGTCCGGCGCGGCCTACCGTGCACCGGTGAGCACCGAACCGCCCGCCCCGTCCGCCCCGGGACCCGAGAGGACGGACGACGTCCCCGTGCTCCCCACGCAGCGCCGCACCCTCACGACGCTCGCGGCGACGCAGATCCTCTCGGGGGTCGGCGTCGCGAGCGGGATCGCGGTCGCGCCGCTCGTCGCGTCGGCGCTGTCCGGGTCGGACGCGGTCGCGGGCCTCACCTCGACGTCGGGCGTCGTCGGCGCCGCGCTCGTCGCGCTGCCGCTCGCGCACGTCGCGGGTCGGCGCGGGCGGCGGCCGTCCCTGCTCCTCGGCTTCGGCGTCGCGACCGGCGGCGCGGTCGTCGCGACGGTCGCGGTGCTCGTGGGCTCGTGGCCGCTGCTCGTCGTGGCGATGCTGCTGTTCGGCTCGGGCACGGCGGCCGGCCTCGCGTCGCGCTTCGCGGCGACCGACCTCGCGACGCCCCGGCGGCGGGCCCGCGACCTCTCGGTGGTGGTGTGGGCGACGACCGTCGGGTCCGTCGTCGGTCCGACGCTCGCCGGGTTCGCGGACCGGGTCGCCGGCCCGGGCCTGCGTCTCGGCGGAGCGCACGCCCAGCACGGCTCGACGCCGCCGAGCGCCGCGCCGTTCCTCCTCGCCGCGGTCGCGTTCGCGCTGGCGGCGGCCGTCGTCGCGGTCTGGCTCCGGCCGGACCCGCTGCTCGCCTCGCGCGCGACGCCCGCCGACGCGCCCGCCGCCGGACCGGGTGCGGAGCCGGCGCCGGCGGCGTCGTGGCAGGACGGGCTGCGTGCGGGCTGGGCGGTCGTGTCCGCCGACCGGACGGCGCGCCTGGCCCTCGGCGCGATCGTCCTCAGCCACCTCGTCATGGTCGGGCTGATGTCCATGACCCCCGTCCACATGAACCACGGCGGCGCCACGCTGCAGGTCGTCGGCCTGGTGATCAGCGCGCACATCGCGGGCATGTACGCGCTCAGCCCCGTGGTCGGGTGGCTCGCCGACCGGCTCGGCCACGCACGCGTCCTCTACCTCGGGGGAGCGCTGCTCCTCGCCGCCGCGGTCGTGGTGGCCGGTGCGCCGGGCGAGGACTCGGCGCGGCTGACGGTCGGCCTCGTGCTCCTGGGCCTGGGGTGGTCGTGCGGCCTCGTCGCAGGCTCGGCGCTGCTCGTCGACGCCACGCCCGGGCCGTCGCGCACGTCCGTGCAGGGCCTCTCCGACCTCGCGATGAACACGGGCGGCGCGGTCGGCGGCATCCTCGCCGGGGCGATCATCGGCTTCTCGTCGTACGGCGCGCTCGCGTGGGGCGCGGCCGTGCTCGTGGTCGTGTGCGCCGTCGCGGCGGCCCCGCTGGCGCGGCGGACCGCCCGCCGCTGACGCAGGTCGACGAGGTCGGCGGTCCCGATGCCCCGACGCGCTCAGGTCGGGTCGGGGAGGCTCAGGTGAGTGCGGCAGGCAGTGCCGTGCGCTCGTCCCGGCGAAGAGCGCCGGCCTGCGCCGGGGTGAGGAAGAGCGCACGCGAGAGGTCCGCGCCGCGCGCGTCGGCGCCGCGCAGGTCCGCACCGAGGAGGTCGACGACGTCGAGCCGGGCGCCGCGCAGGTCCGCTCCGAGCAGCAGCGCGCCCCGCAGGTCCGCCCCGGTGAGGTCGAGCGCGCGCAGGTCGGCGCCGACGAGGTCTGCGCCGGGTCGCAGGCGGCGGCGCACGGCCGCACCGGGACCGCGATGCCCGACGGCGGTGCTCGCCCGTGCGGAGATCGCGTCGCGCGCGAGCGTGCTCGCACGGTCGACCAGGGGACCGACGTCACGGCGCACGGAGCCGACGTCGAGGGCGCGGAGGCCTGCGGGGGCGAGGGCCGCGAGCGGTGCGGTCCGATCGAGGGCCCGCCGGGCGTCGTCGTGCACGGGTCCCGCGGCCGGCAGCGAGAGCACCTCGGCGAGGTACCAGAGCAGCTCGTGGAGCTGCGTGACCACGGGTAGCGCGGCGAACGCGTCCCGCGCTGCGGCCGGGTCGTCCCGCCACGTCGCCCCGTCGTGCGCCTCCCGGACGGCGGCGGTCACCCGCTGTCCCGCGCCGAGGCAGTCGTAGGCGACGCAGCCGGGGAAGCCGCTCGCTCGCAGGCGGGAGTGGATGCCGCAGCCGAAGCCGGCGCCCAGGTTCGGGCACGGCGTGCCCGCGGGCTTGTCGATCGCGAAGTCCGCCGAGCGCACGAGGTGCAGCCCGACGCAGCACAGGCCCGTGCAGCGCGAGCAGTCGCTGCGCAGGCCGAGCTGCTCGACGAGGAGGGTGCGACCGTCGGCCGCGGGGGGAGGGGGCACCTCTCGACGCTACGCCGTCGGGCGGGTCGATCGGGTCGGGCGGGCCCGTGGGGCGCCGTCGGGCAGACCTCGAACCGATGAAGCGACGCCGGTCGGGCCGCCGCCGAGCACGACACCACCCGACGCCGAGCACGACATGAGGGTCGTAATCCGGCCGATCACGACCCTCATGTCGTGCTCGGCGGCGGGTGGTGCTCGGCGGCGGGCGCGGCGCGGGCGAGCGGTCAGTCTTCCGAGGATGCCGGCTTCTGGAGGCCCGCCGCGATGAGCGTCATGACCGACGAGTCGGCGAGCGTCGTCGCGTCGCCGACGGTGCGGTTCTCCGCGACGTCGCGCAGCAGGCGGCGCATGATCTTGCCGGACCGGGTCTTGGGCAGCTCCGGCACGACGAGGATCTTCTTCGGCTTGGCGATCGGCCCGATCTCCTTCGCCACGTGGTTGCGCAGCTCGGTCTGGACGGCGGCGGCCCCGTCGGCGTCCGCGGCCCGGTCCGCGTGCTCGCCGCGCAGGATGACGAACGCGACGACGGCCTGGCCCGTGAGGTCGTCGCTCGCGCCGACGACGGCCGCCTCGGCGACGATCTCGTTCGACACCAGCGCGGACTCGATCTCGGTGGTCGACAGGCGGTGGCCCGAGACGTTCATGACGTCGTCCACGCGGCCGAGGAGCCAGATGTCGCCGTCCTCGTCCTTCTTGGCGCCGTCGCCGGCGAAGTAGATCCCGGGGAAGCGCGACCAGTACGTGTCCTTGAAGCGCTCGAGGTCGCCCCAGATGCCGCGCAGCATCGAGGGCCACGGCTCGGACAGCACGAGGTACCCGCCGCCGCCGTCCGGCACCGAGTGCGCCTCGTCGTCGACGACGTCCGCGACGATGCCCGGCAGCGCCACCTGGGCGGAGCCCGGCTTGGCCGCGGTGACGCCGGGGAGCGGCGAGATCATGATCGCGCCGGTCTCGGTCTGCCACCACGTGTCGACGATCGGCGTGCGGTCGCCGCCGATGACGCGGCGGTACCACATCCACGCCTCGGGGTTGATGGGCTCGCCCACCGACCCGAGGACGCGCAGCGACGACAGGTCGAACTTCGCGGGGATCTCCTCGCCCCACTTCATGCACGCGCGGATCGCGGTCGGCGCGGTGTAGAGGATCGAGACCCCGTACTTCTCGACGATCTCCCACCAACGGCCCTGGTGCGGGGAGTCGGGCGTGCCCTCGTAGATCACCTGCGTCGCGCCGTTGAGCAGCGGCCCGTAGACGACGTAGGAGTGTCCGGTGACCCAGCCGATGTCGGCCGTGCACCAGTACACGTCGCTCTCGGCCTTGAGGTCGAAGACGTTGCGGTGCGTGTACGCGGCCTGCGTGAGGTAGCCGCCGGTCGTGTGCAGG
>CAZFUQ010000262.1:0-5625 GCA_964521905.1 uncultured Cellulosimicrobium sp. | reverse complement strand
TGACCGACACGATCCTCGTCCTGACCGAAGACACGCTGAACCCGGCCGACGTCCAGCACATCCTGTCGCTGCACGAGGGCGAGACGCTCGCGTACCGCGTCCTCGTGCCCGCGGACACCGAGCGCAACGTGATCTCCGGGATCATCGACCACCTCAGCGTGGGCGAGCTCAAGGAGGCGTGGGACGAGGTCCTCGGCCGCGAGCCGTCCGAGACCCAGGCGAAGGCGACAGCCGCGGAACAGCTCGAGCGCAGCGTCGCCGAGCTGCGCGACGCGGGCCGCGAGGCCGACGGCTCCGTCACGGAGGACGACCCCCTGCCCGCGCTGCGCAAGGCCGTCGCCGCGGGTGACGTGCGCGAGGTCGTCGTCGTGACGTACCCGCACGCGGTCGAGGACACGTTCCACACGGACTGGGCGTCGCGCGCCCGCGAGGAGCTCCACGTCCCCGTGCTGCACCTGTACTCGGGCACGAGCGAGCTCGGCTGAGCCGCCGTCGAGCGTCTGTGCCGACGCAGCGGCCCGGTCAGCGCTCGCGCACGCGGTGCCCGGCCCGGCGGATGGTCGCGCGGGCGAGCTGGTCGGTCGAGTCGAGGTAGAGCGGGTCGGCGAGCAGGTCGTGGTCGACCGCGACGACCGAGAGCTCGGTGCACCCGAGCACGATCGCCTGGGCGCCGCGCTCGACGAGCCGGCCCGCGACGGCGCGGAACGTCTCGATGTCGACGGGCCGACCGGCCTTGACCTGCTCGTAGATGATCCGCGACACGAGCGCCTGGTCCGCGTCGTCCGGCACGAGCGTGGCGACGTCGTGCGCGGCGAACGCCTCCTGGTACACGCCCGACGTCGCGGTCCCCGCCGTCGCGAGCAGCCCGACGGCACCGAGATCCGCCACCCGTTCCCGCGCCGCGTCGACGGTCGTCGCGATGATCGACACGAACGGGACCGTGATCGCGTCGAGCACCTGCTGCGTGAAGTAGTGCGCGGTGTTGCACGGCATGACGAGGAAGTCCGCGCCGAACGCCTCGAGCCGGCGGGCGTCGTGCGCGAGCACGGGCCCGGGGTCCGCGTCCGACCGGCCGAGGATGAACTCCGTGCGGTCGGGGATGGTCGCGTGGTTGAGCACGACGGCATCGACGTGGTCCTGGTCGCGCTCCGCCTCCGTGAGCTCGACGACGAGCTGCAGGAAGTACGCCGTCGCGAGCGGGCCGACACCCCCGAGCACTCCGACGAGGGGCTGGCGCTGCGTGCTGTCCGGGTCCGGTCGCGAGGTCACCCGTGGATCCTACGGCGCACGACGGAGCACTCGACCACGGTCGGAGGTCCCGTCGGCCGCGAGGTCCGCGCCGTACGGTCCGCGGCGCGGACCGGCGCGCGGGCAGGTCCGGCCGACCAGCATGCTGGGTCCGTGCCCATGCTCGCCGGACCCTCGGTCGACCCGTACGTCTTCTCCGTCCCGCAGCCCGTCCTCGACACCGGGGACGGGCTGCGCCTGCGCCCGTGGTCGCCCGACGACGCGCCCGCGCTGCGCGCGGTGTACGAGGACCCGGACGTCCGCCGCTGGCACCTGCGCTCGCTCGTGGACGACGACGAGGCGCGCGAGGTCGCCGTCGGCTGGGCCGGGCGGTGGCGCGACGCCGCCGGGGCGTCGTGGGCCGTCGTCGACGACGCGGACCGTCTCGCCGGGCGCGTCGCGCTGCGCGACCTCTCGCTCCAGGACGGCAGCCGAGGTCGCCTACTGGACCGTCCCCGCGGCGCGCGGCCGAGGCGTCGTCCCGCGCGCGCTGCGCACCGCCACCCGGTGGGCGTTCGACGCCGGGTTCCACCGCCTCTGGCTCGAGCACTCGGTGCACAACCCGGCGTCGTGCCGCGCCGCGGACAAGTCGGGCTACGCGCCGGAGGGGGTCCGGCGCGAGGCCGTGCTGCACGCGGACGGCTGGCACGACATGCACTCCCACTCCCGGCTCGCGTCGGACCCGGCGCCGCCGTCGGGACGCCCCGTCACCCTGCTCGATGGCCGCTAGGGTGGCCGCCATGACCGTGCGACACGTCCTGTTCGACGCCGACGGCGTGCTCCAGCACGTCCCGCACGGCTGGCACTCGGCGGTCGAGCCGTACCTGGGTGAGCGCACGCGGCAGTTCCTCCTGGAGACGTGGAGCGAGGAGCTCCCGATGCTCGTCGGCGAGGGCGACTACCTCCCGGTCCTCGCCGCGGGGCTGCGGCGGTACGGCGTGACCGTGCCCGTCGAGGACGTGTACCGCGCGGTGTGGTGCGACGCGCTCGAGGTCGTCGAGGAGTCGTTCGCGCTCGTCCGCGCGCTCCGGGCGTGCGGCTACGGCGTGCACCTGGGGACCAACCAGGAGAGCCGCCGCGTGCCCTTCATGCGCACGACGCTCGGCTACGACGACGAGTTCGACACGAGCTGGTACTCGTGCGAGGTCGGCGTCGCCAAGCCCGACCCCACCTTCTTCGCCGAGGTGGCACGCGGCATCGGGGCCGACCCGTCCGCCGTCGTCTTCGTCGACGACACCGAGCGCAACGTCGACGGCGCGCGGGCGGCAGGCATGGCCGCGGTGCGCTGGGACGTCTCGCGCGGCCACGACGAGCTGTCCCGCCTGCTCGCGGAGCACCACGTCGAGGTCGCCCGGGCGCCCGGGACGGCGCCGGTCGGCCCGTAGGATGACGCACGACCCCGCCCGCGCGGCGAGCCGCTGACCTGCACGAACTCGAGAACGGACGACCTTCCGCGATGACCTACGGCAATGCCGAGTTCCTCCCCATCGTCCTGGGGACCAACCTCAACACCTACAACATCGCGAGGTCGTTGCACGAGGCGTACGGGATCCGCACGCTGGCGCTGGGGCGCTTCCCGCTGCGGGAGACCGCGGACTCACGCATCGTCGACGTGCGCACCTACCGCGACTTCGACGACCCGGAGCGCATCGTCGCGGTCCTGCGCGAGATCGCCGCCGAGTTCCCGGACCGCAAGCGGCTGCTCATCGCCAACATCGAGTTCTACACGAACGTCGTCATCGCCCACCGGGCCGAGCTCGAGGACCTCTACCTCGTCCCGCTCGTCGGGACCGAGCTCGCCGAGCGGCTCATGAACAAGACGGACTTCTACCGCACGTGCGCCGAGCTGGGCGTGCCGCACCCGGAGACGGTGGTCGCGACGGCGGCCGACGTCGAGGTGCCCGGCTTCGGCGAGGACCTCCCGTTCCCCTACCCGCTCATCCTCAAGCCGTCCGACACGGACACCTACCCGCGCCTGAGCTTCGAGGGCAAGAAGAAGGTCTACCTGGTCCAGGACGCGGCGGAGCTGCGCGACGTCTCGCGGCGCATCTACGCGGCGGGGTACACGGACGACCTGATCGTCCAGGAGTACCTCGAGGGCGACGAGTCGGTCATGCGCGTCGTGAACACGTACTCCGACCGCCACGGGCGCATGCGCTTCCTGTCCGCCGCGCAGATCGTGCTCTCCGAGTACGACCCGCGGCTCGTCGGCAACTACAACGCCGTGGTGACCATGGAGGACGAGAGGCTCACGGAGTCCGTGCGGCACCTGCTCGACAGCCTCGGGTACGTCGGCGCCGCGAACCTCGACGTCATGTACGACCGCCGTACCGGCACGAGCAAGATCCTCGAGGTCAACCTGCGCCAGGGCGCGGCGAGCTTCTACACGATGGCCGCGGGCGGGAACCTCGCGCGCTGCTACGTCGAGGACCTGGTCCACGAGCGCGAGCTGCCCGAGCAGGTCACGACCGCCGAGCGGTTGTGGGTGAACGTGCCCTACGCCGTGGTGCGCACGCTCGTGCCCGTCTCGCTGCGCCGTCGCGTGAAGAAGGCGCGCAAGCACGGGGTCTGGCACACGCTGCGCTACCGCCCGGACATGAGCCTGCGCCGTCGCGTCGACGTGTGGCGCGTCGACCTGCGCCACACGCTCGACTACGTGAAGTTCGCGCGCTCCCGCCCGGGGAGCTGACCCGCCCGGGCCGGGATCAGGCCCCGAGCGCCGTGCGTACCGCCTCGACGATGCGGCGCGCCGTCGCGACGCCGACCGTGGTCGGCAGGTTGACGACGCGCGCCACGAGATCCTCCGTCGTCGCGAGCGCCGGGTCGCCGGGCGTGTAGCCGTAGACCGCCGGGTCGTCCGGCCCGGGGAACAGCGCGGGGCGGTACCACCTGCCGACGTAGAAGCCCGCGGCGGTCAGCTCGGCGAGCAGGCGCTCGGCCGTCGCGGCGTCGGGCGCGAAGAACGGGAAGCGCACGAGCGGGGCGCGGCCGCCGATGCCCGCCGGGACCTCGACGACGTCGGCGAGGCCACGCACGTACTCGGCGACGGTGTCCGCCCGCCGCGCCTCGACGTCGCCGCTCGAGCGCAGCGCGCGGACCATCTGCTCGACGACCCACGCCGAGGGCCGCTGCGGCGGGTGCGCGAGGCCGCCCCGGTTCTCCACCGGGGCGATCGCCGGCTCGTAGGCACCGACGGCGGTCAGCGCGCCGCGCGCCCTGCCCGCGACCGAGCCGGGCAGGCGGTTCAGCACGCGCACCTGGTTGCGGAAGCTGCGCGCCGCGAGGTCGAGGCGGAGCCCGACGACGGGCAGCGCGTCGAGCGCGTCGACGACCGTCGCGCGCAACGCCGGGTCGAGCGACGGGCTCACCCACACCGCGCCGCCGAACCGCGTGGGAAGCATCTTCTCCACGCCGAACGAGTGGAACGACACGTCGGCGACCGGGGAGCCGTCCGTGTCCCGCGCCAGGCGCCCGACGCAGTGCGCGCTGTCCTCGACGAGCAGCGCCCCGACGGACCGTGCGGCGTCGCGCAGGCGGCGCGCCCCGGCGTCGTCGACGATGCCGAACGTGTTCTGCACGACCACCGCGCGCGTGCTCGCGCCGACCGCCAGCCGATCGGGGTCGATCGCGACCGTCGCGGGGTCGACCTCCGCGTAGAGGGGCCGCAGCCCCGCGACCAGGACGGGGTCGACCGCCGTCGAGCACGTGAACACCTGCGTGACGACGTCGCCCGCGCCCCGGGCCTCGGCGAGCGCCCGGAAGACGACCTCCATGCCGTAGCGGGCCTTGAAGACGAGGAACCAGTCGGCGGGGTCGGTCCCCGTGCGGTCGGCGAGCATCCTCGTCGCGGTGGCGTCCTCGGGGTGGCGGCTCATCGTTCTCCGTGTCGTGTCTCGGGCCGGTGGGGCCGGTGGGGCGGGTCGGCGGGTGGCCCCGCCCGGCCAAGCCTGCCACGTCGCCGGACCTGCACGGACGCCCGCCCCGGGGCGCCCGCGCAGAACCCGGGGAACGCCGACGGCGGCCGCGACGCCGGAGCGTCACGACCGCCGTCGGGCGGTGCTCAGGCCTCGGACTCGGTCCGGTCGCCCGACCACTCGGTGTGGAAGACGCCGGGCTTGTCGACGCGCCGGTAGGTGTGCGCGCCGAAGAAGTCGCGCTGTGCCTGGATGAGCGCGGCCGGCAGGCGCTCGGCCCGCACGCCGTCGTAGTAGGCGAGCGACGACGAGAACGCCGGGGTGGGGACGCCGTTGAGCGCCGCCTGCGACACGACCCGGCGCCACGCGGCGAGGCCGTTGCCGACCGCTGCTGCTCGCGGACGAGTACTTCACCGCAGCGGTC
>CAZFUQ010000261.1:0-5656 GCA_964521905.1 uncultured Cellulosimicrobium sp. | reverse complement strand
GCGGCGTGCTCGCCCTCCAGGACGTGGCCGCGACGCAGCGTCGAGAGGATCGACGCGACCGTCGGGCGGCAGACGGCGCAGCCGCGCCCGGTCCCGTGCGCCGCGACGACCTCGGAGAACGTGCGCAGCCCCTCCTCGCGGACGATCCGGTACAGCGCGGAGCGGGACATCGCGAAGTGCTCGCACAGCGCGTCCGAGACCGTGACGCCTGCCCGGGACAGCTCCGTGTTGAGCAGCTTGGTGAGCACCGGGACGCACGACCCGCACACCGTGCCGGCCGTCGTGCACTCCTTGACCTGCCCGATCGTCCGGCAGCCGTGCTCGGTCACGGCCGAGCGGACCGTGCCCGCGTCCACGTTGTTGCACGAGCACACGATGGCCTCGTCGGGCAGCTCGGTGTCAGCCAGCCCCTCGCCGTCGGGCGCGATGACGGCGGCGGGGTCGGCGCCGAGCGGGCGGCCCAGCAGCGGCCGCAGCGCGGAGTAGAGCTCGATGTCGCCGACGAACACGCCGCCCAGCAGCGTCGTCGCGTCGTCCGAGAGCACGAGCTTGCGGTAGCGGCGGTGGATCGGGTCGACGAACGACACCTCCAGCGCGCCCGCGCTCACCGCGTTGACGTCGCCGAACGACGCCGCCTCGACGCCCACGCCCTTGAGCTTCGTGCCGTCGTCGGCACGGCGGTGCGCACGCTCGCCGCCGAGGAAGCGGTCGACGACGACGTCCGCCATGTCGTTCCCCGGCGCGACCAGGCCCGCGCACACGCCGTCGACCGACGCGCACTCGCCGATCGCCCACACACCCGGGTCGGAGGTCTGGCACGCCTCGCCGAC
This sequence comes from uncultured Cellulosimicrobium sp., assembly GCA_964521905.1. Lineage (GTDB taxonomy): Bacteria > Actinomycetota > Actinomycetes > Actinomycetales > Cellulomonadaceae > Cellulosimicrobium. The sequence goes on along the minus strand of CAZFUQ010000261.1, from coordinate 4,826 downwards.
GACGACGCCGCCGCGCTCGCCGACGGCCAGGCCCGCCTCGCGCGCCACGCGGTCGCGCGGCCGGATGCCCACGGAGAAGACGACGACGTCCGTCGGCAGGGCGGACCCGTCCGTGAGCTCGACCGAGCCCACGGACCCGTCGCCCGCGGGCAGGAACCGGTGCGCGCCCGCGCCCGTGCGGACCGTCACCCCGAGGTCCTCGACGAGCAGGCGCAGCATCTCGCCGCCGCCCTGGTCGAGCTGGACGCTCATGAGCCGGTCGGCGAACTCGACGACCGTGGCCTCGGCGCCCAGGCGCTGGAGCGCCGCAGCCGCCTCGAGACCCAGCACGCCGCCGCCGACGACCACGCCGCGCACCGCCCGGCCCAGGGCTCGCTCACGCAGGCGCACCCACTCGGCCAGCCGCTCGACGTCGTCCAGCGTGCGGTACGTGAACAGGCCCGGCAGGTCCGTGCCCTCCGCACGCGGCGTCCACGCCCACGAGCCCGTCGCGAGCACCGCGCGGTCGTAGTGGACCTGGCGGCCCGAGCGCGTCGTGACGACGCTCGCCGTGCGGTCGAGCGACGCGACCGCGTCACCCGTGACCAGCGTGACGCGCGGGTCGTCCCACACGCCGCGGTCCAGCGTGAGCGCCTGTGCGTCGCGCGCGTCGAACCACTGCGACAGGTGCACGCGGTCGTACGGCTCGTGCGGCTCGTCGCCGATCACCGTGAGGGCCCACGTCCCCTCGGGGTCGCGCGAGCGCAGACCCGCGACGAGGCGGTGTGCCGTCATACCGGCGCCGACGACGACGATCTGGTCACCGTCCAGCGGACCGCCGGCTGCGAGAGCGCCGGCGTCCGACGGGGAGTGAGAGAGGGAGAGCACGGCAGCACTTTCGAGAGGCGGGAGGCGACGAGAGGTCCCGGCCTGGGTACGACCGGTGCCCGCTCCTGACCCTAGGCGACGTGGTCCGACCACAGAGGCCGCGCGGGACCTAGGTCCCCGATTCCCACCCCGAAGGCCCCCGCCGGCCTGCCTCAGACGTTCGCGAGCTCGCGCTCGTCGTCCGCCAGGGGCTTCTGGTCCTCGTAGCGGCGCACGACGCGGCTGACGGTCGACCGCGACGCCGACACCTGCTGCGAGATCTCCCGCTGGTTCATGCCCTGGCGGGCGAGCTCGACGATGCGGCGATCGCGGTCGGCGGTCGGGTCCTCACCGAGGGTGACCTCGACGGCCTCGGTCGCCGCGGCCTGCACGCCGCTCGCCGGACGAGCGAGGTCGAAGACCTCGACGCGCCGCGTCTGGCCCGTCATCGCCGGGGGCTCGACGACCTGCGTCGCGGTGGTGTCATCGGGGACGGGCTGCTCCCAGGGGAGCGGCCGGGTGCGCCCGAACACCTCCTTCACGCGCGCCTCGAGGTCGGGAAGCGCCTCGAAGGCCGCCTTGGGCGCGTAGGGCTGCCCCTCCTGCTCGAGGTCGCGGGCCTCGGCAGGGGCCGCCGCGGCAGGGACGTCCTGGGTGTCCGGGACGGTCGGGACGTCAGGGGTGGGCTCGACGGCCGGCGGGGCCTCGATCGTACGGACCTCGGTGTCGCCCGCCGGCTCCTGCGCGACGGGCTCCGGGCCACGCGGCTCGGCGGGCGCGGCGGCCCGGGCGACGACGACCCCGACGTCCTCGGCCGACCCTCGGGCGGTCCCGCGCTTGACCGAGCTCGCCCCGATGAGGTCGAGCCGGTTGCCGTGGCGCTCCGCGGCCTCCAGGCGGTCGACCCAGACCTGCATGCGGCGCTCGAAGTCCTCGACCGTGAGGAGCTTCAGCGCTGCGTCGCGGGCAGCGCGCTGCCGCTCGTGCGCGGCGCGGACCTTGCGCAGGTCCGCGGACGACGCCGAGCTGTCCGCACGCGCGTCGCGCCACTGCTCCAACGCGGAGACGTACCCGTGGACGCGCAGCTCACGACGGCGCTCCTCGAGCGTGTGACCCGTGACCATGTGCCGCTCGCCCACGAGGGCGAGGTGCCACATGAGCGCGGCGACCAGCGGCGGCACGAACCGGAACACCACCATGTACGGGGTGCTCGCCGTCGGGACGGCGATCTCGTGGAGCGCCGCGAACAGTCCCGACGTGCCGGAGAGCACCCAGGTGAGCGTGAGAAGCACGCCGTACGGGCGGCCCTCGAGCGCCGCGTTGCGCGCCATGAGCGCCACCGCGACGAGGCTGACCTCGAGGAAGCCCGCCATGCCGTACGCCTCGATCGGCGACATGTGCGCGACCTCGAGGCCGAACAGGACCATGCCGCTGTAGGCCAGCGCCGTGGCGATCATCGCCGCGACGACCACCGCGATCATGGGGAGGTGCCTGCCGCGGTAGCGCACCTGGCGCGGGGATCCGCCCGCGCCGGTCTGGTCCTGCTGTGTCACGTCGTCCTCCGAAAAGTGGTGTGGGCGCACATATCCCAACACTCAGGACCTTCCTCGTCAACGCACCGGAAGGATCGCAATCGGATCGTGAGCAGCGACGCCGCGGGACGACGCGCCTGCGGGCCGTGGAACGCTCGTCCGACCGCTCGAGACGGCACGACGCCGCGCCCCCGACCGCGCGGTCGCCGCGTGGATCTGTTCGGGCGTGCGGCGCGGCACTGACTGCCTCTCGCCGAACAGGTCGATCGCATAGGCGTACGACTCGCGGGCCATCCGTTCGGCCAGGAACAGGTCGAAGTTGACTGCTGAGATCCCGACGCCGGCAAGGTCCTCGAGCCCGAAGTCGTCGACGTCCTCGGTGACGAGGAATCGCGCTCCGCGGCTTCGGAGTCCGCAAGGATCACGCGGTCCGACTACTCAGTGGCCGCGAAGCGCTCCGGATCTGAGCCAGCGGGCGTGAGCTCGGACCCATGAGCCTCCCGAACTGCCGACGGTGCCATCGCGCTCGGGCGCATGTGCAGCGCCGCTTGCTGCTCGGCGCGCAGGCTCCACACCGCGGTGAAGTCGCTGTGCAGACGCGCGACCATCAGGAAGGTGCGGGTGACGGGCTTGGCGATGACGTTCGCGTCGAGGAAGACGAGGGTCCGCTCATTCATCGCCGAACAGCTCGGCGTCGATCTCGTCCGCGACCAGGGAGACCATCTGCCGGTCCCGGTCCTGCGCATATCGCTCGAACTCGTCGTACGAGACGCGGTTGCGATTCCCGACCTTGATCGCCCGGATCTCCCCCGCCTTGATCTTGCGGGAGATCGTCGATCGCGAGACGCCGAGCGCGTCCGCCACCTGCTCGGGCGTCAGCATGCGCAGCCGCGACGTGACCTCGACGGTCTCGCCCGACGCGGCCGCCTCACGCACGAAGTCGGCAAGACGGTCGAGCCACGAGGACGTCCCCGCGACCGTGCCGCGGCGAACGTCTTCCGGGCTGATGATCGCCGCGCTCAACGAGGATCCGCTCCTTATTGAGCCAGGCTTCGGCGGCCATCTTGTCGCCGAACGCCCGGGAGTGCCGCGACAGATCGGGGCCGGTGTATCGCGCTCGCCAGCCCGTGATGGCCTTCGTCTCGGCGTTCTTGCGGGCTTCGAGCTCGCCGAACGATCGCACGCATCGTTCGCGGTCAGGGCTCGGAGCCGACCTGCCCGAACGGCCCCATCTCCATGAGGGACTGGTGGGGGAATGGGTGGCCCTGCGAGGGCCTTCCAGTCCACCTCGGTCCACGACGCCGTTCGGCGATATCGCAGGTCGGGCAACTCCCTGTAACGCTCAGACGTTGAACCCCAGCGCGCGGAGCTGCTCCCGCCCGTCGTCGGTGATCTTCTCGGGGCCCCACGGCGGCATCCAGACCCAGTTGACGCGGAAGCCGTCGACGAGGCCGTCGAGCGCCTGGGCGGACTGGTCCTCGATGACGTCGGTCAGCGGGCACGCCGCGGACGTGAGCGTCATGTCGATGATGGCGTGGTTGTTCTGGTCGATCTGGATGCCGTAGATGAGGCCGAGGTCGACGACGTTGATGCCGAGCTCGGGGTCGATGACGTCGCGCAGCGCCTCCTCGACGTCGGCGACGTTCGGCGGGCTGGGTACGACGCCCTCGACGGGTGCGCCGGTCTCGGTGGTCATCGGTTCTCCTCCGTCGTTCCCCGCGCGGCGTGCGCCGCGTCGGAAGGTGCTGCGGTCTGCAGGGCGGCCAGTGCGCCCGAGGTCACGAGCGAGTCGCGCAGCGCCGCCCAGCCGAGCAGGGCGCACTTGATACGCGCAGGGTAGCGCGAGACGCCGGTGAAGGCCGTGGCGTCCTCGAGCTCGTCCTCCGCGTCGTCGTCGAGGCCCTTGCCGCGCGAGCCCATGAGCTCGCGGAACACCTCGCCGAGGTGCTCGGCCTCCGTGACGGGCCTGCCCGTGACCAGGTCGGTGAGCACGGACAGCGACGCCTGCGAGATGCTGCAGCCCTGCCCCTCCCAGCTCACGCGGCCGATCGTGTCGCCGGCGAGCTCGACGCGCAGCGTCACCTCGTCGCCGCACGTGGGGTTCACCTGGTGCGACTGGCCGCTCGCCGCACCGTCCGCCACCTCGACCAGGCCCCGGCCGTGCGGGGTCTTCGCGTGGTCGAGGATGACCTGCTGGTACATCTGCTCGATCGAGCTCATCGGGTCCTCTCTCAGTCCACCGAGAAGAACGCGCGGACCCCGGCCAATGCTTCCCGGAACGCGTCGACGTCCTCGCGCGTGGTGTACACCGACGCGGACGCGCGCGCGGTCGCGGCGATCCCGAACCGGCGGTGCAGGGGCTGGGCGCAGTGGTGACCGACCCGCACGGCGATGCCCGCGTCGTCGAGCACCTGCCCGACGTCGTGCGCGTGCACGCCGTCGGGCAGG
>CAZFUQ010000260.1:0-5674 GCA_964521905.1 uncultured Cellulosimicrobium sp. | reverse complement strand
GTGTCGACGCAGCTCTCGGCGGCGGCACCGCTCGTCGCCGCACCGGCGGTGTCGCCGGCGTCCGTGCGGGCCCCGCACGCGGTGAGCGTGAGCGCGAGGGCGACGAGAGCGGCGGCCGGGGCGAGACGGGTCGTGGCGCGTGAAGGTGTCACGAGAGTCCTTTCAGCGAGGGATTCGCACAGCGGAGTTCTCAACAGGTTGCTCAGCGGGAGGCTGGCGGCCGCCGAGCAGGCGGTCGCTCGCCACGAGCACCGGGTACAGGCATGTATACGTTCGTGTGCCCGGAGTGGTGCCCACTGATGTCGACGCTAGTGACGCCGTGTTTCGGCCGATCTGCCCGTCCTGTTAACGGCACGTGTCACGCGGTCACGATCCGGTCACGCCCCCCCGAGAACGTCCCCCGAGGTAGAGCCCTGGTCCCCCGAGATAGAGGCCAGGTCCCCCGAGATAGAGGCCAGGTCCCCCGAGGTAGAGGCCAGGTCCCCCGAGGTAGAGGCCAGGTCCGAGAACGGTTCACGACCAGGGCTCTACCTCGGCAGGGGTGGCCGTCAGGCGGCGGGTGCGGCGGGTGCGGCGGGTGCGCGGCGGCGGGTGGGCTTGCGCAGGGCGGTGGTGAGGAGCCCGGCCGTGAGCGCGGCGACGAGGGCCACGCCCACGAGGCCCGCGACGCCGACGAAGATCCCGCCGGCCTCGCCGTAGTCGGCGAGCGGCATCCCCGCGAACGCGTGGTCGCGCGCAGCGTCGGCGAAGCCGACCGTCTCTGCCGTCGCCTCGAGGCCGTCCGGGGTCGCCGCAGCGAACGACGACACGACGACCGCCGCGAGCAGCGCGCCCGACCCGAGCGCGAGCACGGCGCGACGCACCGCACCGACCGGCGCTGCAGCGAGCGACCCGACGGAACGAGGCGAGACGGCCGCCGCGGGCGAGGCCACGGCGTCGGGCACGACGGTGCCGCTCGCCGCGGGTCGTGCCACTCCCTCGATGGCCGCGACGCCCGGGGCGACGGCGAGCACGAGACCGACGACGCCCGCCGTGATGAGCGCCTCGCCGAGCCCGATCACCGCGTGCACGGAGAGCATCCGGCCGACGAGCTCGCCCACCGGGACCGGAACCGTCCCGCCGACGGCGAACAGCCCGGAGAACACCGCCGCGGACACGGGCACGCTCGCGAGCGCCCCCGCCCCGGCAGCCGCCGCAGCACCTCGTCCGCGCGTCAGCCGCAGCACCCCGCGGGTCACGGCCCAGCCGACGAGCGTCCCGACCACCGCCATGAGCAGCACGTTCGTGCCCAGCGCGGTGAGCCCGCCGTCGGCGAACACGAGCGCCTGCACCAGCAGCACGAGCGTCACGGACAGCACGCCGAGCCACGGCCCGACGAGCGCCGCCGCGAGCGCCCCGCCCATGAGGTGCCCGCTCGTGCCCGCCGCGACGGGGTAGTTGAGCATCTGGACGGCGAAGACGAAGCCGGTCGTCGCCGCCGTGAGCGCGACGCGGCGCGGCGTGAGGTCCTCGCGCGCCCGGTACGCGGCGTAGCCGACGGCGGCGAGGGAGACGACGGCGGTCGTCGCCGACGTGGGGTCGTCGAGGAAGTGGTCCGGGACGTGCATGTCAGGCTCCTGTCGTCAGCAGTGTCGTGCGGCGGTCGGTGTGGTCGGTGGTCGACGGCGCGGCCCGGGCGGGCGGCGGCGCGTCATCGGGTCGGTCGGCGGCTCGGGCGGCGTGCGCGAGACGCACCGCCGTCGTCCAGGCCGCCACGACGGCGTCGATCCCGGCGTCGTGGGTGCTCGCGCCGAGGTGGCGGCCGATCGCGCCGGGTCCGTCGAGGTCGAGCCGCAGCGGCCCGGAGGCCACGCGCGGACCTGCCGGGCGGGACGGCACCGGGGGCGCGTCGGGGACCGGGGGCGCGTCGGGGACCGGGGCCGGCGTCGGCGGCCGGGTGCCGAGGCACAGCACCGAGTCGACGACGCGCGCGTCGCCGAGGATCCCGGGCAGCGCGCGGTCGTCGCCGAGATCGAGGTCCTCGACGAAGAGCTCGCGCGCGTGCTCCGACCGTGCCGGGTCGCTCCGCCATGGGGGTCCCGAGCCGTCCGGCGCTATGGACTCACCGGTCCCGCCGACACCGCGGGATGTCCGGGTGGCGCCAGGTGCCGACAGGTCGACGCGCGTGCGCGTCCGCAGCCGTCCGCCCTCCTCGCCCGAGCGGCCCAGGACGAGGGTCTCGCGCAGGAGCGCGACGCCGCGCGCACCTCGCGCCCCGCCGTCGGCGAGCGACACCCGCGTGGAACGCTCGACGTCGGCCCCGTCCGCCACGACGAACGGCGCCGCGTCCCACAGGAGGAGACCGCCGGCGTCGACGCGCACGTCCACGTCCCACGACGCCGACCGGCCGCGCCCGGCGTACGCGACCGTGCCCGACACCTCGACGAGCTCGAGCTCGACGCCCTCCCCCACGTGCACCTCGACGCGGACACGGTCGCCGCCGAGGAGCAGCGCACGCGTGGCGACGAGCGCCACCCGCGCGGTGCCGGGGCCGGTGGACAGGACGCGCGGGCTGAGCGCGCCGGGGCGCAGCTCGCACCGCACGCGACCGGCCACCCTGCGCACACCGACCCGTGTCACGTCGCCCATGCGTGCCGTGCCCGCCGGGCTCAGTCGCGCCCGACGACGGACGGCACGGGCTCCGTGGGAGCCTCGTCGCGCGTACGGGCAGGCTCCTGGGCACCCTCGTGCGGGTGCGAGTGCGAGTGCGACGCGTCGCCGTCGTCGTGCGTGTGGAGGAAGCCCGTTCCCTCCTCGTCCGCGTGGAAGTGCGGCGCCATGGGCCCGGGGTCCTGCGGCACGTGCGCACCGGCGCGGTGCGCGGCGAGCAGCGTCTGCACCCACGTGGTGAGCGCGTCGATCGACCCACGGTCGAGGCGCGAGAGCCCGAGCACGGGTCCGCCGTCGCGCGCCGCGGTCGCGTCGACGACCATCTGCGGCACGTCGACGCCGACGTACGGCGCGAGGTCGGTCTTGTTCACGACGAGCAGGTCCGCCCGGGCGATGCCCGGCCCGCCCTTGCGCGCGACGTCCCCGCCGCCCGCGACGTCGAGCACGAAGATCTGCGCGTCCACGAGCGCGGGCGAGAACGTCGCCGTGAGGTTGTCCCCGCCCGACTCGACGAGGACGACGTCGAGCGGCGCGAAGTCCTCCTCGAGGTCCTCGACGGCGAGCAGGTTGGCGGTGACGTCGTCGCGGATGGCGGTGTGCGGGCACGCGCCCGTCTCGACCGCGCGGATGCGCTCGGGGTCGAGGACGCCCGCCGAGCGCAGGAACCGCGCGTCCTCGTCGGTGTAGATGTCGTTGGTGATCACGCCGAGCTGCAGCACGCCGGACAGCTCGCGGCACAGCAGCGCGATGAGCGAGCTCTTGCCCGTGCCGACGGGGCCGGCGACGCCGAGTCGCAGGGAACGGGTGCTGGCAGGGTTTGTCTGGTCAGGCACTGAACAGCCTCTCGGTGGTGCGGGCGTGGATCTCGGCCCACTGCTCGACGAGCGGTGCGCCGTGCGCAGGGATCGCGCGGGGGTCGGTCAGGTGGGCGACGTCGTGGGCGAGCGCGTCGATCGCGGGCTGGGCCGCGACGACCCAGCCCGTCGCGACGACCGGGTCGACGGGCTCGAGCTTGAGCGTCGCGGCCGCGACGGTCTGCACGTCCTCGTACCCGACGAGGCGCGCGACCTGCAGCGCGGACAGCCCCGCGCACGCGGCCGTCACGCCCAGCACCACGGGCCGCGGGGGCTGGGGCGTGCGGCTCCGGCGGCCCGACGGCGCCCGGTCGCCTTCCGAGGCCCCGTCGCCGGAGACGTCGGGCTCCGCGTCCGCGCGCTGGACCTCCGCGACGAGCACCGCCGCCTCGTCCAGCGCGGCGACCGCGGGATGCCCGGTCCACAGCCGGCGCAGCAGCCGCAGGTAGCCGCGCCCCAGCCGCTGCGACGTCTCGCGCAGCGCGGGCGACGGCGTCCGGGCCGTCCAGGCGAGCCACGTGTCGGCGAGGTCGCGCGCCGCGGACGCGGCGCCGTCGAGCACCTCGCCGGACGGCACGCTCGCGGACGGCGAGGCACCCGCGGGACGCGACCCCGCGCCGTCGGGCACGGGCTCGACAGCGAGCGCGACGTGCCGCGAGACGACCGCCGTCGCCGCCTCGACGCGCGTCACGGTGGCGAGACGCGCACGCACGTAGCAGGGAACTCTTGCCGCCGGCATGCCCGCCCGCAGCGCGGGCTCGAGCCCCGCCGACTGCGTGTGCCCACCGGTCGGCAGCCGCGCGTCGGCGAGCAACGCGAGCATGAGCTCGGACCGGCCGTCCTGTCGAGAAGTGGGTACTCGCCCCTGATTCGGCTCGATCCGGGGCGGATACCCACTTCTCGACGGGTGGCTTGCCCGATCTTGCGGATCTCGCATGCTCAGAAGAGCGAGTAGAGCTGCGCTAGCGGCAGCCGGTCGGCGGGGGCGGGGACGACGAGCTCGCCGTCGACCTCGATCGCGAACGACTCCGGGTCGATGTCGATCTGCGGGAGGTAGTCGTTGTTCTTCATCTGGGCCTTGCCGACGCCGCGTGTGTCCGCGACCGGGAGGAGCTGCCGGGCGAGGCCCAGCCGCTGCTCCAGGCCGTCGTCGAGCGCGGCGGGCGAGACGAACGACATGGACACGTCGGCGCCGATCGCGTCGGTGAGCGCGGGGCGCATGAGCACCGGCTGCGGGGACGGGATCGACGCGTTGGGGTCACCCAGCGCGCCCCAGACGAGCGCGCCGCCCTTCATGACGACGCTCGGCCGGACGCCGAAGAACTTGGGCTCCCACAGCACGAGGTCCGCGACCTTGCCCGGCTCGACCGACCCGACGTACGCGTCGATCCCGTGCGCGACGGCCGGGTTGATCGTGTACTTCGCGACGTACCGCCGGGCGCGCAGGTTGTCCGCAGGGAGCTCCGGGCCGCGCGCGCCGCCGGGGTTGGCGCCGCGGCGCGCCTTCATGACGTGCGCGACCTGCCACGTGCGCGTGACCACCTCGCCGATGCGACCCATGGCCTGCGCGTCGGACGACGTGATGGACATGGCGCCGAGGTCGTGCAGGACGTCCTCGGCGGCGATCGTCGTGCCGCGGATGCGCGACTCGGCGAACGCGAGGTCCTCCGCGACCTGCGGGTTGAGGTGGTGGCACACCATGAGCATGTCGAGGTGCTCGGCGACGGTGTTCACGGTGTGCGGGAGCGTCGGGTTGGTCGAGCCGGGGATGACGTTCGGGTGGCTCGCGACGGTGAGGATGTCCGGCGCGTGGCCGCCGCCCGCGCCCTCGGCGTGGAACGCGTGGATGGAGCGGCCGCCGATCGCGCGCAGCGTCGACTCGACGAACCCGGCCTCGTTGAGCGAGTCCGAGTGCAGCGCGACCTGCAGCCCCCAGTCCTCGGCGGCCCGGAGCGCGGCGTCGATCGCGGCGGGCGTAGAACCCCAGTCCTCGTGGACCTTGTAGCCGCCCGCGCCGGCCATCGCCTGCTCGCGCAGCCCCTCCGCGCTCACGGTGTTGCCCTTGCCGAGCAGCAGGACGTTCACGGGGAGCCGGTCGAGCGAGGGCACCAAGGCCACGACGGTCACGCCCGGCGCGTGGCACCTCGAGGCGATCCACCGCTCGCTCGACC
>CAZFUQ010000259.1:1408-5690 GCA_964521905.1 uncultured Cellulosimicrobium sp. | reverse complement strand
GCCCTTGAGCATCTCCGCCATCCCGCGCTTGACCTTCGCGGTGCCGACGGAGCCCGCGGCGCCGGCCCCCTCCGCGGTGGTCGCGGCGCCCGGAGCGCTCTCGGCAGGGACGTTCTGGTCGGACACGTTGGTCACCGGTACCTCACACCTTCAGGTCAGGGGAAGCGCCGCACTGCCGCGGACGCCGTCGAACATGCTCGACGGCACATGCTCCCACGCCGTCCTCATCCTATCGCCGGAGTGTCCGCCGCCCGGCTCTGCGCCGTGCCCGTCGCGGGGTCAGGCCCGGCCCGCGGCCTCGGCGGGCTCCCCGAGCGCGGGCGGCCACGCGTCGTCGAGCTCGACGGTCAGGGGCATCGGCGCGTGCCCGGCGAGCCGGGAGACCCGCACCCACCACTTGCCGCGGACCCGCTGCGCCTGCGCGACCGCCTCGTTGTGGAAGCGGCGGGCGAGCTGCGCCCGGTACCAGGCCGCGGCGAGGTACCCCAGCAGCTCGTCGCCGGCCGGCACGGCGCGCAGCTCGGCGACATCGTCGGGGTCCTCGAGCGCGGACCGCAACGTCGCGGACAGGTCCGACTCGGCCAGCGCGCGCGACTCCGCCATGCCGCCGAGGAGACGGCGCGGTCGCGGGCCGGAGCGCACGACCAGGCCCGGCACGGTCTCCGCGAGCCGGCTCGAGTCGGCCTCGTCGTCGAGCACCGCGTGCGCGGCCTCCGCCACGAGGACCGAGCTCACCGGGTCGAGCTCGCCGGACGTGGACAGGTCGACCGCGGCGGAGGCACGTCGCACGAGCTGCGCCTCCAGCGCGAGGCGCGACGCCATCACCTTGCGGTGCAGCCGGTCGAGCCGGGAGGCCGCGACCCACAGCAGCCAGCCCACGAGCACCGCGACGACGAGCGCGAGGACGACGATCTCGGACCAGGTCACGGGAGCTCCACCTCCTGGGCCCGGGTGCGGCCCACGAGCCGGCCGCCGCGCCGCGAGCGCGGGTCCTCGTGCACCGGGATGACGGCCTCGGACGCCGCGAGGACCATCTCGTACACGGCGAGCACCTGGGCGGTGACGGCGGACCAGTCGAAGTGCCGGACGAAGTCGCTCGCCCGCGCCCGGTAGGCGTCGCGCCGCGGCGGGTCCGCGAGCACGTCGAGCACCGTCGACGCGAGCGCGTCGGGGTCGCCGACGGCGAACAGGGCGCCGGCGGTGCCGTCGTCGAGCACGCGGCGGAACGCTCCGAGGTCGCTCGCGACGACGCACGCGCCGCCGCTCATCGCCTCGACGAGCACGATGCCGAAGCTCTCGCCGCCCGTCTGCGGCGCGACGTACAGGTCGACCGACGCGAGCAGGCTCGCCTTGTCGTCGTCGCTCACGCCGCCGAGGAACTCGACCGACGACGCGTGCTCGCCCAGCGCGGCGATCGCCGCGTCCCGGCCGTCGTCGCCGCGCCCCGCGACGAGGAAGCGCGCTCCCGGGACCCGTTCGAGGATCCGCGGGATCGCCGCAGCGAGCACGGGCAGCCCCTTGCGGGGCTCGTCGAGGCGCCCGAGGAACGCGATCGTCGGGGCGTCGGGCGCGCCCTGCCACGCGGGGTTCGGCCGCGCGGACGCGAACGTGTCGACGTACACCCCGTTGGGGATCACGACGGCGTCGCCGCCCAGGTGGTCGACGAGCGTGCGCCGCGCGTCCTCGGAGACGGCGATGCGCGCGTCGATCTTCTCCAGGCTCTGGCGCACGAGGGGGTAGGCGACCTGCAGGGCGCGCGAGCGCACGAGCGAGGTGTGGAAGGTCGCGACGATCGGGCCCTGCGCGATCCACAGCGCGAGCATGCTCAGCGACGGGGTCACGGGCTCGTGCAGGTGCAGGACGTCGAAGCGTCCCGCCTCCAGCCAGCGCCGCACGCGGCCGGCCGTGCGCGGGCCGAACGTCAGGCGTGCGACGGACCCGTTGTAGCGCACGGGGACGGCACCGCCCGCCGAGGTGAGGTAGTCCGGGACCGGCGTGTCGTCGTCGGCCGGCGCGAGCACCGAGACCTCGTGGCCCTGCGCGATGAGGGCCTCGGCCAGGTCGCGCACGTGGAACTGGACGCCCCCGGGTGCGTCGAAGGAGTACGGGCACACGATCCCGACGCGCAGGCTCATGCCGTCCGCCCCGCCGTGCCGGCGGCGTCGGGCGAGGTGCTCCCGGCGGGCGACGTGGTCCCGGCGGGCACGGTCGCGGCCCCCGCGGCCTGCGACCGGGTCCGCGCGTACCGCTCGGGGTCGAGATCGTCGACGAAGACCTTCTGGAGCATGTGCCAGTCCTCGGGATGCTCGCGCAGGGCCACGCTCAGGGCGTCCACCCATCGCTGCGTCGCCACCGCGACACGCCGCGAGCGCGGCACGTCCGCGGGGATCTCGACGCACGGGAAGAAGCGGATGACGAGCCCCCACGGGGACCCGGCCGCACGGCGTCGGGCGCCGCGCAGCCGCTCGTAGAAGATCCCGGCGGGCACCAGCGGCGCGCCCGTGCTCACGGCGAGCGCGGCCGGCCCGGCGGCGACGCGCGCACGGTGCCCGAACAGGTCGACCTCGACGCCGCGGTGGGTGAGGTCACGGTCTGCCAGCAGCGGCATGATCCTGCCCGGCCGGCTCGCGCCGCGCACGAGCTCCCGGAAGACGTCACCGTCGCCGAGCGCGAGGATCTCCAGCCCGAGCGAGGTGCGGAACGCGAGGAACTCCTCGAACAGCTCCTCCGGCTGCAGGCGCTCCGCGACGGTCAGGACGGGCGCGATGTGCGCCGTCGCGTAGGCACCGGCGAGGTCCCAGTTGCCCTGGTGCGACAGCGCGAGCACGGGGCTGCGCTCGCCGTCGAGGTGCACGGCGAGGTTGTCGAGCCCGACGACGCGCACGCGGGCCGCCACCTGCTCGGGCGTCCACGCGGGCAGCGTGAACGCCTCGCGGTAGTAGCGCATGTACGAGCGCATGCCCGCGCGGGACAGGCGACGCAGCTCGCGGGGCCGAAGGCCGGGGCGCACGCGGGCGAGGTTGCGCTCGAGCTGGCGCACGCCCCCGCCGTGCAGGAGCCACGTCGCGTCCGCGATCACGTCGAACAGGCCGCGCAGCAGCGGGTCGGGGACCCTGCGCGCGTTGCGCCACGCGAACGTGAACGCCTTGCCGGCGTCGAGAGCCATCAGCCGTCGTCCTCCGTCGTCTCGGTACGGGTGGTGCCGGCGGCGAGCGCGAGCGACTGGCGCCGCACGGTCGCCACGCGCTGCACGACCGTCACCGCGCTCGCGAGGGCGAGCAGCCCCAGCACGACGACGAGCACGACCGGCGGGACGCCGAGCCCGACGATCCCCGCCGCGACGAGCGCCGCGACGAGGCGGTCCGCCCGCTCGGCGATCCCGACCTGCGCCGTCATGCCGACGCTCTCGGCGCGTGCCCGGGCGTAGGGCACGACGGCGCCGAGCGCGAGGCACGCGAGCGCGACGCCGGTCCCCCAGGCCGCGAGGTCGGGCGTGAGCCGCGGGTCGTCCGCCCGGACGAACCACAGCGTCAGACCGACGAACACGGCCGCGTCGGCGAGGCGGTCGAGCGTCGAGTCGAGGAACGCGCCCCAGGGGCCGGACCGACCTGCGCGGCGGGCCATGACGCCGTCGAGCACGTCGGCGAAGGCGCAGACCATGACGACCATGACGCCCGCGAACAGGTGCCCGGTCGGGAAGAGCCACAGCGCGCCGACGACGACACCCAGGGTCCCGGTGATCGTCACCGCGTCGGGGCTCACGCCGAGGCGGAGCAGGAGCGCCGCGAGCGGCGTGAACAGGCGCGTGGTGAGGGCGCGCAGGCGGCCGAACATCAGGCGTCGCCTCCCTCGGCGGGCACGGCCGGCCACGCCGCGGCGAGCCTCGCGCGCGTGTCCGAGAGCAGCTCCGGCACGGCCTTGGTGTGCGCGACGACCGGCAGGAAGTTCGCGTCCCCCGTCCACCGCGGCACGACGTGCTGGTGCAGGTGCGCGGCGATGCCCGCGCCCGCGACGGCACCCTGGTTCATGCCCAGGTTGAAGCCGTCCGGGGCGGACACCGCGCGCACGACCCGCATCGCGGTCTGGGTGAGGTGGGCGACCTCGACCGTCTCCGCCTCGGTGAGGTCGGTGTAGTCGGACACGTGCCGGTACGGCACGACCATGAGGTGGCCCGGGTTGTAGGGGTAGAGGTTGAGCACGACGTACGCGACCTCGCCGCGCGCGACGATCAGCCCGTCCTCGTCCGACCGCGCCGGGATGCGGCAGAACGGGCACAGACCGG
>CAZFUQ010000259.1:0-1398 GCA_964521905.1 uncultured Cellulosimicrobium sp. | reverse complement strand
TACACCATGCGGTGCGGCGTCCAGAGCCGCTCGAGCCCGTCGTCGAACCGGGGGTGCTCGTCAGGCGTCTCGATGCTCACCGCGGCGTCAGACCTGCACGCGGTCGCGCACCGCCGTGACGATGCGCTCGACCGCCTCCGCCACCGGCACGCCGTTGTCCTGGCGCCCGTCGCGGTACCGGAACGACACCGCGCCGGCCTCGGCGTCCTCCCCGCCCGCGATGAGCACGAAGGGCACCTTCTCCTTCGCCGCGTTGCGGATCTTCTTGGCGAACCGGTCGTCGGACAGGTCGAGCTCGGCGCGGATGCCCTGCGCCTTGAGCTCGGCGACGACCTCCTTGAGGTAGTCGTCGAACGCCTCGGCCACCGGGACGGCGAGCACCTGGACGGGCGCCAGCCAGGCCGGGAAGAGCCCCGCGTAGTGCTCGATGAGCACGCCCATGAACCGCTCGATCGAGCCGAACTTGGCCGAGTGGATCATCACCGGCTGCTGCTTGGTGCCGTCCGCCGCCGTGTACTCCAGGCCGAAGCCCTTCGGCTGGTTGAAGTCGTACTGGACGGTGCCCATCTGCCACGTGCGACCGATCGCGTCCTTGGCCTGGACCGAGATCTTGGGGCCGTAGAAGGCCGCGCCGCCCGGGTCCGCCACGAGCTCGAGACCCGACTCGACCGCGACCTTCTCCAGCACCGCGGTCGCCTTGGCCCAGTCCTCGTCGGTACCGACGAACTTGTCGGGCTTGGAGTCGTCCCGCGTCGACAGCTCCAGGTAGAAGTCGTCGAGGCCGAAGTCGGTGAGCACCGACAGCATGAAGTCCAGCAGGTGCTTCACCTCGCCCGGCGCCTGCTCGGGCGTGACGTAGGAGTGCGAGTCGTCCTGGGTCAGGCCGCGAACACGCGTCAGGCCCTGGACCACGCCGGACTTCTCGTACCGGTACACCGTGCCGAACTCGAACAACCGGATCGGCAGCTCGCGGTACGAGCGCCCACGGCTGGAGAAGATCAGGTTGTGCATCGGGCAGTTCATCGCCTTGAGGCGGTAGCGCCCGTGGTCGCCGACCTCCTCGAGGTCGAGGGCCGGGAACATCGTGTCCGCGTAGTACGGCAGGTGGCCCGAGGTGAAGAAGAGCTCTTCCTTGGTGATGTGCGGGGTGCCGACGTAGGAGAAGCCCTCCTCGATGTGGCGCTGGCGGACGTAGTCCTCCATGACCCGCTTGATCACGCCGCCCCTGGGGTGGAACAGGGGCAGGGCCGAGCCCACCTGGTCGTTGAACGAGAACAGGTCCATCTCGGCGCCGATGCGGCGGTGGTCGCGGCGCTCGGCCTCGGCGAGGCGCTCGAGGTAGGTCCTGAGCTCGTCCTTCGTCGGCCACGCCGTGCCGTAGATGCGCTGCAGCTGCGG
>CAZFUQ010000258.1:0-5701 GCA_964521905.1 uncultured Cellulosimicrobium sp. | reverse complement strand
CGTGCGCATGACCCTCGTCCCGGCGGTGCTCGCGCTGCTGGGGGCCAAGGCGTGGTGGATGCCGCGCTGGCTGGACCGGGTGCTGCCGACGTTCGACGTCGAGGGCGAGGGCCTGTCGAAGGAGCTCGCGCTCGCGAGCTGGCCCGAGCCGGGCAGCACCGACGCGGTCGTCGCGCACGGGCTCGTCGTCGCGGGGGCGCGTGGCCCGCTCGCCGAGCCGGTCACGGTCCGGGTGCCCGACGGCGGTGCGCTCGTCGTGCACGGGACGTCGCCCGCGGCGGTGTCCGGGGTGGCGCTCGCGCTCGCCGGGCGGCTCAGGCCGACGGCGGGTGCGCTCAAGGTGACGGGGCTCGTCCTGCCCGAGCGCGCGCTGACCGTGCGTCGACGGGTCGCGGTCGTCGACCTCGCCGCGGACGTCGCGGCGCTGCCGGGCGACGCCCCCGCGCCGGCGGCGCACCACACGCACGCGGCGGCGAACGTCGCGGAGGCGCTGCGCGAGCGGCCGCGCGTGCTCGTCGTCGTCGGCACCGACGCGGTGACCGAGCCGGCCGCGCGGGCGGCGCTCGCCGAGGAGCTGGCCCGTGGCCACGGCGCCGGGACCGCGGTGGTACTGGGCGCCGTCGGGCCCGCCCCCACGGACCTCGCGCCACCCGGCACGCAGCTCCTCGACCTGCACGACCCCGACCCCCGGCACACCGTGCCCGCCGCCCCCGTCGCGACCACCGGCCAGAACACCGAGGAGGTGCCCGCATGAGCGCCGTCTTCCCGCCCGACGCGACCACACCGGACGCGGCCGACGCGCCGGAGCCCGCGCGTCGTCGAGCCCGCCGCCGGGTCGACGCGCGTCGCGCGTGGACCGTCGTCGCCGCCGTCGTGCTCCCGCTCGCGGTGCTCGGGCTGCTGCTCTGGGCGCTGTGGGACCCGCAGGAGCGCCTCGACACCGTGCAGGCCGCGATCGTCAACGACGACGAGCCGGTCGAGGTCGACGGCCAGACCGTCCCGCTCGGCCGCCAGCTCACCGCCGGTCTGGTGAGCGGCGGGGCGGCGTCGACCGACACCGGTCCCGTCGCCGTCCAGGCCGCCGCGGGGACCACGAACTACGACTGGGTCATCACCGACGCGGACGACGCCGCGTCCGGGCTGGCCGACGGCACGTACTCGGCCGTCGTGACCATCCCGGAGAACTTCTCCGCCGCGGCGACGTCGTTCAGCGGCGACGCGTCCGACGCGACGCAGGCCACCCTGACCGTCGAGACCGCGCCCGGCGGCCGGGTGGTGGACGAGGCGCTCGCGCGCATCGTCACGACGACCGCGACGTCCGTGCTCGGCACGACCCTCACCGAGAACTACGTCGACGGCGTCCTCGTCGGCTTCACGACCCTGAACGAGCAGCTCGGCGAGGCCGCGGACGGAGCGAGCCGGCTCGTGGACGGTGCCGCCGACGCGAGCGACGGCGCCACGCAGCTCGCGTCCGGCGCGGGCGGGCTCGCGACCGGTGCCGGGGCGCTCGCGTCGGGCGTGGGCGAGCTCGGCACGGGCGCGGACCGGCTCGCGTCGGGGGTCGGCGAGCTCGGCACGGGTGCCGACCAGCTCGCGTCCGGCGCGGACGGCGTGGCGAGCGGGGCACGAGGCCTGGCCACGGGGTCGCAGCAGCTGGCCGCCGGCGTCGGGCAGAGCGCGGCGGGTGCCGGCGAGCTCGCGACCGGGGCGCTGAGCCTCGCCGACGGCGTGGCGGGGCTGTCCACCGGGGCGTCGAGCCTCGCGAGCGGGCTGGGCGCGCTCGACGCGTCGATCGCCGACGTCCAGCTGCCCGACGGCACGTCGACGTCGCTCCCCGCTCTCGGGACCACGCTCGCCACGGGGTCGCGCGACGTGGCCGGCGGCCTCGCCCAGGTCGTCGCCGGGATCGAGCAGCAGAAGGTCGCCGCGGGGTGCGAGGCGGACCCGACGAGCCCGACGTGCACGGCGCTCGACCAGCAGCTCGCCGCGCTGCGCCCGCTCGCCGCGGGCGCGGCGGAGGTCGCCGCGGGGAACGCCGCGCTCGCCGGCGCGCCGTCGGGTTCCGGCGGCGCGCCGACCGGGCTGTACGCGCTCGCGGCGGGCGTCGACCAGCTCTCCGCGGGGGCCGACGAGCTGGCCTCCGGTGCGGGCCAGGCCTCGACCGGGGCCGCGGGTGTGGCCCAGGGCGCGGCCGCACTCTCGACCGGGCTCGGGCAGCTCACCGCCGGTGCGGACCAGCTCTCCGGCGGCGCCGCGCAGCTGTCCGGCGGGGCGGGACAGCTGTCCACGGGAGCCGACGGGCTCGCCACCGGCATCGGCACGCTCGAGAACGGTGCCGACCAGCTCGCCGCCGGTGCCGGCGAGCTCGGGACCGGCGCGGACCAGCTCGCGACCGGGACCCAGGAGCTGGCGACGGGCGCGGGCGACCTCGCGGGCGGCGTCGAGCAGCTCGCGGACGGCACGACCGAGCTGGCCCAGGGCCTCGACGAGGCGACCGAGCAGGTCCCCTCGTACACCGACGCCGAGCGCGAGAACCTCTCCGCGGTGGTCGCGGACCCGGTCGCGGCGCCGGGGGTCGAGGGCCTGGGCACCGGGTCGACCGGCCCGCTGTTCGCGGTCCTCGCCCTGTGGCTGGGCGCGCTGGCGATCTTCGTGGCGTTCCCGCCGGTGCCGGCGAAGCTGCTCGGCTCCACGCGCACCTCGGGTCGTCTGGCGCTCGCCGCGCTCGGGCTGACGGCGGGGATCGCGGCGGTGACGGGTCTCGTCGTCGGCGGGATCCTCGCGGCGGTCGAGCACGCGAGCGTCGGCGGCTGGATCGGGCTGCTCGCCGTGGGCATGCTCGGGTCGGTGGTCTTCGTGGCGCTCAACCAGGCGCTCGCCGCGCTGCTCGGGAACGTCGGTCGGGCGCTGAGCCTGCTCGTCGCGGTGCTGCTCGTCGCGACCGGGATCGTCGCGACCGTCCCGGCCGCGCTCACCGGCCTGCGCGACGCGCTGCCGGTCGGCTCCGTCCTGCGGCTGCTCACCGCGATCGTCGACCCGGGCGCGGCCGGCGGAGCGGGCGACGCCGTCGCGCTGGTCCTCTGGGCCCTGGCGTCCGTGGCACTCACGACGCTCGTCGTCGCGCGACGGCGCTCGGTCCGCGTGGAGCAGCTCCTGCGCGCCTGACCGACCCGCCCGCCGAGAAGTGGGGATCCGCCCCGAATCTGCGTGTATCCGGGGCGGATTCCCACTTCTCGGCGTGGTGTCGTCGAGGCTGTGGGTGGTGGACGTCAGACTTCCTCGGCAGGAACGTGTGCGGTCGAGGGCCGCGCGACGGGCGAGGGGACGGTGCACCATGGACCAGCAGAAGGCGCGGGAGATCAAGTCGCAGCTCGCGGACTACGCGCGCGAGCTCGCGGAGCGGTCGGGCGTACCGATCGAGGCGCACGACGTGCCGGACGCGGCGGACGTCGTGCGCGCGCCCACCCTCGCGATCGGCCTGGCCCCGCACGACGACGGCGGGTACGCCATCGCGGTCCGGTACCGGCTGGGCGTGCCGACCGCGCGCAGCATCGCGCGCAAGGTCGCATCGGAGGCAGGGGACACCGTCGACGTGCGGCGCACGGGCCGTATCCGTGCGCTCGCCGTCCCTGGGGGGAGCGGTCGGGGCGGCGACGGCGGCCCGGGGAGCGGCGAGCCCGGCGTGCGACCCCCGGTCCTCACGGCGTACGCCACCGGCGAGACCGGGCGCGTCCGGCCGCTGCGGCCCGGCGTCTCGATCGCGCACGTGGACGTCACCGCCGGGACGCTCGGGGCGTTCGTCCGGCTCGCTCCGGCACCCGTCGATGGCGCGGACGACGGATCCGTGTACGCGCTCTCGAACTGGCACGTGCTCGCGGGTTCCCCGTCCGCCCGGGTCGGGGACGTCGTCGTGCAGCCCGGCCCGGCCGACGGCGGCAGCGCGCCCGACGACCGCGTCGGCACCCTCGCCGCGCTCGTGCCGCTCGAGGCGGGCGTCACGCAGACGGTCGACGCCGCCGTCGCCCTGCTCGACGACCCGACCGTCGACCCCGAGTACCCCGTCGGGCGCGTCACCGGGGCGGCCGTCGCGGTGGGCGGCGAGGCGGTCGGCAAGTCCGGCCGGACCACGGGCGTCACGACGGGCCGCGTCACGGCGATCGAGCTCGACGACGTCGTCGTGGGCTATGGCGACGGCCTCGGCGCGCTGCGGTTCGACGACCAGATCGAGGTCGAGGCGACCGGGGAAGGGCCGTTCTCGCGCGGCGGCGACTCGGGGTCGCTCGTGTACCGCGAGGACGGCGTCGCGCTCGGGCTGCTGTTCGCCGGCTCGGAGACCGGCGGCACCAACGGGACCGGGCTCACGTACTGCAACCCGATCGGCGCCGTGCTCGAACGGCTGGGCGCCACGCTGCTCGGGTGACGGGGCGGCGAGGGACTCCTGACCCTGCCGCAGCCGTCCCGCCGGGCGCACAATGGGGGCGGGAGGTGGTTGCCGTGGCGACCCTCGAACGAGCACGCGAGGCCAAGGCCATGCTCCGCGACGAGCTGGCAGGCCTCGACGGCGTGACCGGCGTCGGGATCGCGCGCGCCGACGTGAACGGCGCCCCGGTGCGCGGCACCAGGGCACAGGACGTCGCCGACGACTGGCTGCTGCGCGTCAACGTGACGTCCGACGACATCGAGGTCCCCGAGCACGTCGACGGCGTCGACGTGGAGGTCCGCGTCATCGGGAGCGTCACCGCGTCACGGGCGTGAGACGACGAGCGCGCACCAGGAACCGTCCCAAGCACGTGTCGACGAGCGGAGCAGGTCGGGTCCCGTCGCGTCACCGTCGGCCGGTACGGTTCCCGCCATGAGCATGAACGGCGAGTACTTGCGCCTCCATCCCGACGAGCTGGCTCATGCACTCGTTGAGCCCGAGTGGCTCGAGGAGCACGTGGGCTCAGTTCTCGAGAGCGAGGACGACCCGAGGCGCCTGGAGACGCACAAGGCCTGGGACGCGATTCGCTTCCTCCTGGACAGGCGCGGGTTCCCGGTCGACATCGTGCACGGTGAGACGGATCTGGGTACTGAGGACTGGGGGTACGGGCCGCCCCGGTATGTGCGGCCCGACCGCGTGAGCCTCGCTGCTGGGACGCTCGCGTCGCTGACGTTCGACGACCTGACCCGAGACATCACTCCCGCCGACCTCCGTGAGGCGGGCCTCTATCCCGTCGAGATCTGGCGGGACGCAGACGCTCTTGAGTTCGTCCGAAGGTGGTTCGAGCCGCTCCGGCCGTTCTTCCAGCAGGCGGCCGCTGCGGGTGACGCCGTCCTGGTGTGGCTCGACTGATGCGAGGGCCGTCATTGCCGCTGCCTAGAATGAGAGCGCTTGCCGCAATAGTGGCGAGAGATGAACCCGAGACCGCTCCGGAATGGTCGTGGCGCTCGGGTTTCGCGCGTTCTAGACGATGACGACGCTGCGTACGACAGGCTCGCAACGTCGACGCCAGTCCCCGCACTTCGCCCATGCCCAGGCGATCGCGTCCAGCATCGTGATCTAGAGGCATCACGACTGCGCTCGCACGACGTTGCCGGGCACGAACGCAGCCGCCGCCACCAGACCGTCGTGCTCTCGACGCACCGGTGCAGGGTGCCGCCCGGCCGCGTCGCCGCGGGACAATGGTCGCGTGAGCACCGAGCGACTGCCCCGTGTCCGTGC
>CAZFUQ010000257.1:5354-5705 GCA_964521905.1 uncultured Cellulosimicrobium sp. | reverse complement strand
CCCTCCTGCCGTCCAGGTCGATCCTCATGCGGGGGCTCCCTCCTCGTCGCGAGCCGACGGCCGCGGCCCGCCTCCACGGTGCCGCGCGACGACGGCCGTCGCCACCGAGGACGAGCAGGCGATCTGGCCGGGCCGACCAGTCGGTGCGGTCCCGTCCGGGTGACGAGACGGACCCGGACCACCTGCTCGGTGCCGGGGGTGCACCGTAGGCTGGGCGGGTGAGCAACCCCAGCAGCGAGCACCCCGACTGGACGACGACCGGCTTCTCCACGCGTGCGATCCACGCGGGCCAGGACCCGGACGCGACGACGGGCGCCGTCGTCCCGCCCATCCATCAGGTCTCCACGTACA
>CAZFUQ010000257.1:0-5344 GCA_964521905.1 uncultured Cellulosimicrobium sp. | reverse complement strand
CGCGCGGGTTCGCCGTCGCCTCCGGGCTGGCCGCCGAGGACACGCTGCTGCGGGCGGTGCTGCGCCCCGGGGACCACGTCGTCGTGCCCGACGACGCGTACGGCGGCACGTACCGGCTCGTCGCCCGGGTGTTCGGGCCGTGGGGCGTCGAGCACACGCCCGTCGACCTCACGGACGTCGAGGCCGTGCGCGCGGCCGTGCGGCCCGAGACGAAGGTCGTGTGGGTCGAGACGCCGACCAACCCGCTGCTCGGGGTCAGCGACATCGCGGCGCTCGCGGGGGTCGCGCGCGACGCGGACGCGCTGCTCGTCGTCGACAACACGTTCGCCACCCCCTACCTGCAGCAGCCGCTCGCGCTCGGGGCGGACGTCGTCGTGCACTCGACGACCAAGTACATCGGCGGGCACAGCGACGTCGTCGGGGGAGCGCTCGTCGTCGCGACGGGCGCGCAGCTCCCGGGCGGCCTCGCGTCGCCCGCGGGCGGGACCGACGTGGCGAGCGCGGTCGGGTTCCACCAGAACGCGTCGGGCGCCGTCGCCGGGCCGTTCGACGCGTGGCTCACGCTGCGTGGCCTCAAGACCCTCGCGGTGCGCATGGACCGCCACCAGGCGAACGCCGCGGCCGTCGCGGACTTCCTCGCCGCCCACCCCGCGGTGACCGAGGTGATCTACCCCGGGCTCACGTCGCACCCCGGGCACGAGCTCGCCGCGCGGCAGATGCGCGGGTTCGGCGGCATGGTGTCCTTCCGTGCGGGCAGCGAGGCCAAGGCCCTCGACGTGTGCGGTCGGACGCAGGTCTTCACGCTCGCCGAGTCGCTGGGCGGCGTCGAGTCGCTCATCGAGCACCCCGGCCGCATGACGCACGGCTCGGTCGCCGGCACCGCGCTCGAGGTCCCGGACGACCTCGTCCGGCTGTCCGTCGGCATCGAGGACGTCGAGGACCTCGTCGCGGACCTCGCGCAGGCCCTGGCCTGACCGGGTTCTCCCTGGGCGAACGGGTTTCCGGCGCTCGTCGCGGGTATCGTGCGACGCCGCCCGCACGGCCCGCCTAAGGTTGCCTGGTGAGCGCACAGACCGACCAGCACGACGCCCCCGACCCCGCCCCGCCAGGGAACGAGGGCGGGGTCGTCCCGGACTCGGTGCGCGTCGCCGCGTCGTGGTCGTGGCGGCTGCTGCTCATCGGCGCGGCGATCGCGGCCGGCCTCTGGGTCGTCGCCCAGCTCAAGGTGATCGTCGTCCCCATCGCGGTCGCGCTGCTGCTCACGGTCCTGCTGACCCCGGTCCAGCGGTTCTTCCGCCGCATCGGCGCGTCGCGCGGGCTCGCGTCGGGTGCGTCGCTCATCAGCCTCCTCGTGGTCATCGCGGGCCTCATCACGGTCGCGGGCCAGCAGATCGTCAGCGGCTTCCAGGACCTGCGCGACCAGGCGGTCGACGGGTTCGAGAAGTTCACCGACTGGCTCGCGGACGGGCCGCTGGGCCTCGACTCCGTGACGATCAGCTCCTACCTCGACCAGGCGCAGTCGGCGATCACGGACAACCAGAGCAGCATCGTCTCGGGCGCGCTCGGCGCGGCGACGACGATCGGGCACGTCGTCGCGGGCGCGCTCATCGCGCTGTTCTGCACGTTCTTCTTCCTCCTCGACGGGCGCACGATCTGGTCGTGGGCCGTCGGGCTCCTCCCGCGCCGCGCCCGGGACACCGTGCACCAGGCCGGGCGCCGCGGGATCGTCACGCTCTCGGCCTACGCGCGCACCCAGATCCTCGTGGCCGCGGTCGACGCGGTCGGCATCGGCATCGGCGCCGCGTTCTTCGTCCCCTCGCTCGCGCTGCCGCTCGCGATCCTCGTCTTCGTGGGGTCGTTCATCCCGATCGTCGGTGCGATCGTCACCGGGGCGGTCGCGGTGCTCGTCGTCCTCGTCGCGCAGGGCTGGGTCCAGGCGCTGGTCATGCTCGGGATCGTGCTGCTCGTGCAGCAGATCGAGGGGCACGTCCTCCAGCCGTTCCTCATGGGTCACGCGGTGTCCCTGCACCCGGTCGCGGTCCTGCTCGTCGTCGCGGCAGGCAGCTTCGCCGCGGGCATCGTCGGTGCGCTGTTCGCGGTCCCGATCGCCGCCGTGCTGAACACCGTCATCCTCTACTTCCACGGCCACGACAAGTTCCCCGAGCTCGGGACCGAGGACCGTGTCGTCGTCCGGGGCAGCCCGCAACCTCCGGCCGTCGCCCGGGCGGAGGCCGACCTCGACAGCCAGGCCGCGGCCCGCGTCGAGGACGAGCGGTGAGCGCGGTCGACCTCCCGATCGTCACGCTCGAGGACGTCCGCGACGCCGCCGGCCTGCTCGAGGGCGTCGCCTACCGCACGCCGGTGCACTCGACGCGCGCCATCAGCGAGGCGGCGGGCGTGCGCGTGCTGCTCAAGTGCGAGAACCTGCAGCGCGCCGGCTCGTTCAAGGTGCGCGGCGCGTACGTGCGGATGGCGCGCCTGACCGACGAGGAGAAGGAGCGCGGCGTCGTCGCGGCGAGCGCCGGGAACCACGCGCAGGGGGTCGCGTTCGCGGCGGGGCTGCTGGGCATCCGCGCGATCGTGTACATGCCCGTGGACGCGGCGCTGCCCAAGGTGGCCGCGACACGCCAGTACGGCGCGGAGGTCCGTCTCGTCGGCGCGGACGTCGACGAGACGCTCGCCGCCGCGCGCGCCGAGGCGGAGCGCACGGGCGCGGTGTTCATCCACCCGTTCGACCACCCCGACGTCGTCGCCGGCCAGGCCACCATCGCGCTCGAGATCCTCGAGCAGGTGCCCGACGTCCGGACCGTGGTCGCGCCGCTGGGCGGCGGCGGGCTCGTGGCCGGGCTCGCCGCGGCGTTCGCCGAGGCGGCACCGCACGTGCGCGTGATCGGGGTGCAGGCGGCGCGAGCGGCCGCCTACCCGGGTTCGCTCGCGGCGGGCGAGCCGACGACGGCACGCCTCGCCGCGACCATGGCCGACGGCATCGCCGTGGGGACACCCGGAGTCGTCCCGTTCGAGATCCTGGCGCGGCACGGCGTCGACGTGCGCACGGTCACCGAGGACGAGATCTCGCGGTCGCTGCTCATGGTCGCCGAGCGCGCGAAGCTGCTCGTCGAGCCGGCCGGTGCCACGGGCGTCGCGGCGCTCCTCTCGGGGGCCGCCGCGGTCGACGCGGGGACGTCCGACCCGGTCGAGGGACCGGTCGTCGTCGTGCTCTCGGGCGGGAACATCGACCCGCTCGTGCTGCTGCGGGTCGTGCGCCACGGCCTTGCCGCCGCGGGCCGCTACATCCAGCTCCAGGTGCTGCTCGACGACCGCCCCGGCGCGCTCGCGCGCATGCTCGAGGCCATCGCGTCCAAGCGCGGCAACATCATGCACATCGACCACGACCGTACCGACGTGGGTCTGGCGATCGGTGAGGCGTGGGTACGCATGCAGGTCGAGACGAAGGGCCCGGAGCACTGCGACGAGCTCGTCGCGCACCTGCGCTCCGAGGGGTACCGCGTCGAGCGCAGCGACGGCGGGGCCCCCGGCCTCTGACCGGGAGATGCGACAGGTGGCCCCGCCGGCTCGTGCCGGAGGGGCCACCTGTCGTCACCCGGGCCGACGGCGGGACGTGCCGTCGGCGGCCGTCAGCCCTCGAAGGGCTTCGCGGCGCTGATCTTCACGGCGATCTCGTTGCCGTTGGGCGCCGTGTAGCTCGTCTCGTCGCCGACGGCCTTGCCGTCGATCGCGGCACCGAGCGGCGACGTCGGCGAGTACACGTCGAGGTCGGTCGTGCCGGCGATCTCGCGCGAGCCGAGCAGGAACGTCATCTCGTCGCCCGCGACGACGGCGGTGACGACCATGCCGGGCTCGACCTTGCCGTCGTCCGGCGGCGTCCCGATCTGGACGTTGCGCAGCTTCTCGGTGAGCTCGCGGATGCGGGCCTCGTTCTTGGCCTGCTCCTCGCGCGCGGCGTGGTAGCCGCCGTTCTCCTTGAGGTCGCCCTCGTCGCGCGCGGCGGCGATGCGCTCCGCGATCTCGGTGCGGCCATCGCCGGACAGGTGGGCGAGCTCGGCCTGCAGCCTGTCGTGCGCCTCCTGGGTCAGCCAGGTGACGGTGGTGTCGGTCACGGTTCGCTCCTTCCTTTCCCTCTGGTCGACGGCCGCGCGGAGGCGCGGCCGTTGGGGTACGGGCAGCCGGGGCGCGTGCGTACGCGGTGCGCCTGCCTGCCCGGGTCGGTGACGCTGCCCGGGTGGCAGCGCGTATGACTGGTCTCTCCCGCGGCTCGCGAGCCGGCGCCCGGTGGGCGGCGGGGCCGTCGTCCGGGCGTCTCGCGATCGAGCGCGGGAATCCCTCAGGATAGCAAAGCGACGGGTGCGAGCGGTGACGCCGCAGGTCAGACGATCTGTCGAGGTGGCAGACGAGGCCCGAGCCGGCGGTGGCGCGTCACGGGACGACGGCGCACGAGTGGACGATCCCCGTCGTGGCGAGCTCCGACGTCGCGACCTGCACCGTGTAGCGGGTCTCGGACACGTCGACCGGGCCGACCGTCACGTCGACGGTGCCGACCTGGGCGTAGCTCTCGGCGAGCGCGTCGAGGGTGCAGACCGCCGTCGTCCCGGGGTCCATGTAGACCTCGAACGTCACGTCGACGCGTTCCGGGCCCACCACCGAGAAGCCGACGTCCTGGAACCGCACCGGCTCGTTCGCGGACCGCAGCCCGATCACCAGGGTGATCGCGACCCCGACGAGCGCCACGAGGACGATCCCCCCGACGGCGAGACGTCGGCGCAGCGCGGTCGGTTCCGGCCCGTACCGCCCCGCCGGCGGTCGCAGGGGTGCGCCCGGGCTCGGCTGGGGCGCGGTCTCGTTCGTCATGGTGCAGTCCTGTGTCCTGTCCCGCCCGGTCCGCACGTCGCGGCGGGGGCGGCGGTTCGTCAGGTGTGGGCGACGTGGGGGATCATGTCCTCGACCCATCTTCGCAGAGCCTCGGCGGGCGTCGTGCACCCACGGCGGCGTCGGCCGTGCGAGGAGACGCACGAGGTATCCCCGGGAGGACCAGTGGCCGAACCCGCGGCCGGATCGACCGCCCAGCGCGAGCAGCCGGAGCGGCTGCGCCTGCTGGCCGTGCACGCCCACCCCGACGACGAGTCGAGCAAGGGCGCCGCGACGACCGCCCGGTACGCGGCCGAGGGCGTCGACGTCCTCGTGGCGACGTGCACGGGCGGTGAGCGCGGCGACGTCCTCAACCCGAGCTTCGGCGAGGGGCCCGACGACATCGAGGGCATGCGCGCCCTGCGCCGCGTCGAGATGGCGTCGGCGGCCCGCGCGCTCGGCGTGCGGCAGCGGTGGCTCG
>CAZFUQ010000256.1:0-5722 GCA_964521905.1 uncultured Cellulosimicrobium sp. | reverse complement strand
CGGAGGTCCGGCGGGTCGGGCGTGCCCGGCCGCAGCTTGATGATCCGGTGACGCAGGACGCCGTCCGTGATCTTGAGGTTGTGGTCGAGCTGCTCGAGGACCGTACGCACGGCATGGTCCGCGTCGAGGTCCGCTGCGCGACCTGCGGCTCCCACCTCGGGCACGTGTTCGACGACGCCCCGCAGACGCCGACCGGCGACCGGTTCTGCATGAACTCGGTCGCCCGTCGGGGTCTGGGGCGCGTCGTCGAAGACGTGACCCAGGTGCGACCCGCAGCGTGCGCAGCGCACCTCGGTGCGCACCATGCCCAGGCTGCGGTCGGTGATCAGCTCGACGCGGTCCCCTGCGAGCGGGCTGAAGAAGCTCGGCCACCCGCAGTGGGAGTCGAACTTCGTGTCCGAGCGGAACAGCTCGTTGCCGCACGCGCGACACGCGTACACGCCGGTGCGCTTCTCGTCGAGCAGCTCGCCGGTCCAGGCCCGCTCGGTCCCGGCGTGCCGGAGCACGGCGTACTCCTGCGGGGACAGCTCGGCGCGCCACTCGTCGTCGGTCTTGACGACCTCGTAGGGCTGGTTCTCGTGGATCTGGCTGGTCATGGTCCACCTCCGACCATCCCAACCGCGCGCCTCGCCGCGGTGTTCCCACCCACCCCACCGCTGAGTGCATGAAATAGTCGCGGCCGAATCGGTTCGACCGCGACTATTTCATGCACTCAGCGGTGGGGGCGTCAGCGCGGGGTGGAGGTCGAGTAGACGGTGCCCGACCCGCCGGCGGGGCGCTGCGCGCGACCCCGGCCGCCGCGACGACGACCCGCCGCCTGGCCACCACCGGTCGAGCCGGCTCCGGCGCCCTGGGCGCCACGGCCGCCGCCCTCCGGGCGTCCGCCGCCCGACGCGCGCTGGGCCGGACGCTGACCGCCCTGTCCACGCTGCGCCGTCTGGCCCTGGCCCGAGCCCTGGCGGGTGCCGCCCTGGCCCGTGCCCTGGCCGGCGCGACCGCGGCGCGACGCGCGCGAGCCGCCGTTCGTCGAGGCCGTGCCACGCTTCGCCTGCGTCTGCGGCGGCGTGATGTCCGACGGGCGCACGTACTCGGCGACCTCGCCGACGAGGCCCTTGATCGTCGCGTCGCCAGGAGCGACGGGCTTCGGCTGGGCCGTGATCTTCGCCTTGCGCGTGAGGTCGCGCACGTCGCCGCGCTGCTCCGGGAGCATGACGGTGACGACGACGCCCTCCGACCCGGCGCGCGCGGTACGGCCCGAGCGGTGCAGGTACGCCTTGTGCTCGGCCGGCGGGTCGACGTGCACGACGAGCTCGACGTCGTCGACGTGGATGCCGCGCGCCGCGATGTCCGTCGCGACGAGCACCTTCACCGCGCCGGACGAGAACGCCTCGAGGTTGCGCTCGCGCGCGCCCTGGCCGAGGTTGCCGTGCAGGTCGACGGCGGGGACGCCGCTGGCGGTGAGCTGCTTCGCGAGCTTCTTCGCCTGGTGCTTGGTGCGCATGAACAGCACGCGACGGCCGGTGCCGGACGCGAGCTCCTGCACGACCTGCTTCTTCGCGTCCGCGTCGCGCACCGCGAGGATGTGGTGCGTCATCTGCGGGGGCGCGGCCGCGGCGTCGTCCACCGAGTGGCGCACGGGGTTGTTGAGGTAGCGCTTGACGAGCTGGTCCACGCCGTTGTCGAGCGTCGCGGAGAACAGCATGCGCTGACCCTGCTTGGGGGTCTTGTCCATGATGCGCTTCACGCCGGGCAGGAAGCCGAGGTCGGCCATGTGGTCGGCCTCGTCGAGCACGGTGATCTCGATGCCGTCGAGCGTGAGCACGCGCTGGTTGAGGAGGTCCTCGAGCCGGCCGGGGCACGCGATGACGATGTCCACGCCCTTGTCGAGCGCGGCGACCTGGCGCGACTGCGCGACGCCGCCGAAGATCGTCGTCGTCACCAGACCGAGGGCCTTGGCGACCGGCTCCATCGTGGCGTTGATCTGGTTGGCGAGCTCGCGCGTCGGGCACAGCACGAGGGCACGGGGCCGGCGCGGGTGGCGCGACGACTTCGCCCACGACAGGCGCGAGACGGTCGGCAGCGAGAACGCGAGGGTCTTGCCGGAGCCCGTACGGCCGCGGCCGAGGACGTCACGGCCCTTCAGCGAGTCGGGCAGCGTGGCGGTCTGGATGGGGAACGGGGAGTCGATGCCCTGGCGCGAGAGCTCGCGCACGACAGGGGTGGGCAGGCCGAAGTCGGCAAAGGAAGTCACAGGGAGAAAGGCCTCTCGAGGCTGGAGGTCGGGGTCCGCCGCACGCAATCCGGGGGGATCTCCACGACGCGGGGCGCGCGGGATCGCGCTGCCCTCGAACACACAGTCTCTCATGCCCGACGCCGGAGCGCGGGTGAGGTGCGTCTCGTCGCCCCCAGCGGGCTGTGGTGGAATGTCGCGCGTGCACGCGCTGACACCCTCCCTCGCCGCATCCCGAGCCGTGCTGTCCGACGGCGGCACCGCCTCCGGGGGCGACGTCGCCACGTCCCTGGGGGACGTCGTCGGGCAGGTGTGGCAGGCCGCCACGACGCCCGTCGCCGCCCCGCCCACGACCGTCGTCCTCGCGATGGCCGCGCTCGCGCTCGTCGTCGTGCTCGTGACCCCGGTCTGGCGGGTCGCGCGGCACGTCGTGACGATCGCGCACGAGGCGTCGCACGCGCTCGCGGCGCTGCTCACCGGCCGGCGCCTGTCCGGGATCCGGCTGCACTCGGACACGTCGGGCCTGACCGTCTCCTCCGGGCGCCCCCGCGGTCTCGGCATGGTGCTCACGGCGTTCATGGGCTACGTCGGGCCCGGGCTCATCGGGCTCGGCGCCGCGGCGCTCCTGCGTCAGGGCTACGCCGTCGGGCTGCTGTGGCTGCTCGTCGTGCTGCTCGCGCTCATGCTGCTGCAGATCCGGAACTGGTTCGGGCTGTGGTCGGTCCTCGTGACCGGCGCGGCGCTCGTCGCGGTGTCGTGGTGGGCCACGCCGGACGTCCAGAGCGCCGTCGCCTACGCCGTCACGTGGTTCCTGCTGCTCGGCGCGGTGCGGCCCGTGCTCGAGCTGCAGTCCGAGCGGGCGCGCGGGCGGGCGAAGAGCTCCGACGCGGACATCCTCGCGCGCCTCACGCACCTGCCGGGGCTGTTCTGGGTCGGCGTGTTCCTCGTCGTGACGCTCGGCGCCGCGGCGCTCGGCGGCACGTGGATCGTGGGTCCGGCCGCCTGAGCCGCGGCGCCGGCGACGAGACCGAGCGCCGCGAGGGCAGCGGTCGTGGTCGTCGTTCGCGACGTCATCGTCCTCCCCCGTGCTCCCGGCCGGGCGGCCGGGCGCGACCGACGACGGGAGGGTGCGCCCGGGGCCGGGCACGACGACGGGCCGCCCGCGGTGTGCGGACGGCCCGTCAGGAGGTCGATGACGCGCCAGGAGGAGGATGACGCGACGTCGTCCCGGCCCGGCGCACCGCGCCGGGTCAGGCAGGGAGGCCGGTCAGCCCTGAGGCGTCAGGACGAACGTCGGCCCCTGGCCGTTCGGGTCGGTGTCGAGCGTGAGGTTCGCGAGGGTCGGAGCCGTGGTCGACTCCACGAAGACCTTCGCCTCCCCGTCCTCGACGACCGTGTCGTCGGGCTGCGGTCCGGGCACGAGCGCGAGCTCGAAGCTGCCCGCCTGGTCGGCCGACTCGGCGATCCGCAGACCGCCTCCCTCGGGGACACCAGCCTGCGTCTGAAGATCCTGGACAGCGGTACGTGCGTTGTCGGTCAGGGTAAGCACGAGAGCTCCTCTCGTCGCCGGGCGGAGCCTGCGGGACACGTCCGTGCGACCCACGCCTGGCCGGCGTGACCTGCCGTCGGTGCACCCTCCCGCGGGCCCCTCGGTCCACCCCACCGAAACAAGAACGCGCGCTGCTCGCAAGCGAATCGCCCCTTTCTCACCGAATTTCTCACGGAGCAAGACCGCGCGTGACAGTGCCCCACGACACGCGTAGGGTCCGCGCCCGCGCGCGGCCGTGGACGTCCAACCCGCAGCGGTCACGCCGTCGTAGCGGTCACGCCGTCGCCGGCAGGAAGAACGTCTCGCCGTCGCGCAGGACGAGCGCGCCGTGCTCCCCCACCCCGACGAACGTCCCCACGACGTCCACGGTCACGTCCGCACCGGACGTCCCGTCCAGGACCACGCCCAGCCCACCGCCGACGCCCCCGTACACCAGGCCGCCGTAGAAGACCGGGTGCGACGGCGCCACCCGGTCCGCCGACGGCAGCTCCCACAGCGGGGTCAGCGACGCGGGGTCGAGCGCGCGGACCGCACCGCCGGACACGTCGTAGACGCGGTCGCCGTCCTGCTGCGGCCTGAGGAGGGCCACGTCCGCCGGCTCACCGAGTACCGTGCCGGTCAGCGGGTCGAGCAGGACCGTCACCGCCTCCGCGCCGCTGTAGGTGCGCGGAGTGTGCACGACCCCGGCGCTCGTCTCCACCGCGGCCACGGAGGTCACCGACGTCGAGACGTCCGTGCCCCCGGCCCAGAGGTCCGCACCGGTCGCCGGGTCCACGCCGACGAGCTGCGGGTACGACGAACCGTCCGGGGTCGCCACGACCAGCAGCGCCGCCGAGGTCGCGACCTGCAGGACGCCGTCGCGCACCCATCGCAGCTCCTGGCCCACCGGATCGATCGCAGCGACCAGTCCCGCCGTCGTCAGTCCGTCGCCGTCGAGGGCCACCAGCACGCGGTCCGCGTCCGCGGACACGACGCGCACCGGCACCGAGCTCGTTCCCGTGACCTCTTCGGGGGCGGGGACGTCCACCTGCCACACCGGGGCACCCGAGCTCGTGTCGAGCCCCACCACACGGAGCACGACGACGTCCTTCGTCGTCCCGCTCCCGGGCACCACCACGGCCGCCGCGGCGAGGACCGCCGTGCCGTCCTCGCTCGGCACGGGCGCGCCGGGCCCCCGCTCGTCGTACAGCGGGCTCGGCGTCGGGGGCTCCGCGCCCGCGACGAACGGCGTCTCCCAGAGCGTCTCCCCGGAGGCGAGGTCGACCGCCCCGACACCACCGGGGCCGACCCCGTAGGCGCGGTCGCCGACGAGCACGAACCGGCTCACGAAGTCTCCTGCGAGGTTCGACTCGACCGCGTCCAACGCGATCGGGACCGGGTCGCCGTCGAACTCACGCGGGGCGTCGAACGAGGCCAGCGCCTCGGGCGCAGGGGCCGGGTCCGTGCTCGGAGCGGGCGCGGTGGACGAGCCGTCCTGCTCGTCGGGCCCCGCGGGCGAGCCGGCCGACGAGCACGCCGCCAGCAGGAGGAGCACGACGGTGGAACGGACGAGAGCGCCCGGGGCGCGCGACGAGAGCATGGGGCCGACTGTGCCGCACCGATGGCACGACCTGCGCGGACACCCACGATGCGGATGTCCGCGAGCGAGCGCGGGCGGGCATGTCGCACACCGTGGACTACCCTGCAGAGTGCCGTACCGCCCGGGCGGCACGGGGCCTCTAGCTCAACCGGCAGAGCTGTGGACTTTTAATCCATAGGTTGTGGGTTCGAATCCCACGGGGCCCACCTCTCCGAGAGCGTTCGGCGCTGAGGTGGACTCACCGCCATCCCGGACACCGATCTCGCCTCGCTGTTCACGTCTCGTTGGTTGTGCCCCGCTCCGCGGGGCCGGACCGTCGAGGCATGGCGATCGAGGACGGGGACCGCGAGATCGACGTCGTGGT
>CAZFUQ010000255.1:4007-5757 GCA_964521905.1 uncultured Cellulosimicrobium sp. | reverse complement strand
CGCTCCTCCGCCAGACCGTCGAGGATGCGCCCCTCGCCCTGCAGGGGGTGCGGGCGCCGGACCTGCTCGTAGCGGCGCACGAGCACCTCGTCGGACGCGTCGAGGAAGAGGATCCGGTAGAACACCCCGCTCTGGCGCAGGTGGTCGAGCACCTCGACGAGGTCGGTGAAGAACTCGCGGCCCCGGACGTCGACGACGGCCGCGATGCGCTCGAGCGTGGAGCCCGACCGGGTCATGAGGTCGACGAGCGGGACGATCATGCGCGGCGGGAGGTTGTCCACGACGTACCAGTCGAGGTCCTCGAGGACGGCCGCGGCGCGCGAGCGGCCCGCGCCGGACATGCCCGTGATGATGAGCACCTCCGCCTCGCGGCGCTCGGGGGCGTGCGTCGCCGCCTCGATCGCGGGGATACCGCTGGGGACCGTGATCGGGGAGGGCTCCGGCCGGTGGTCCGGTCGTCGTTCCGGGGTCGGGTCCGAGGTCATGGCACCAGCATGCCAGCCGGTCACTCGCGGGGGGCGGCTGCGCGCTCCGCCGGTGTGTCCCCGCCGAGCGCCGCGACGACGGCCTGGGCGGTCCGCTCCCCCATGCCGCGCACGGTCGCGATCTCCTCCGCGCTCGCCGCGCGCAGGCGCTTGAGGGAGCCGAAGTGCTTGAGCAGCGCCGCCCGGCGCGCGGGGCCGAGACCGGGGACGTCGTCGAGCACGGACGCCGTCATGCCCTTGCTGCGCCGGCGGCGGTGCTGGGTGATGGCGAACCGGTGCGCCTCGTCGCGCACGCGCTGCAGGAGGTACAGCCCCTCGGACGACCGCTGGAGGATGACGGGGTAGTCCTCCCCCGGCACCCACACCTCCTCGAGACGCTTGGCCAGGCCGCACAGCGCGACGTCGTCGATGCCCAGGTCCGCCAGCGCCCGGGCGGCGGCGGCGACCTGGGGCGGTCCGCCGTCGACCACGACGAGGTTGGGCGGATAGGCGAAGCGGGCCCGCCGGTCGGCGGGTGCGTCCGCGGCGACCTCGCCGCTGCGCGGCACGTAGCCCGCGTCCTCGGCGGCGCGCTCGGCCGCGCGGCCCGCCGCGTCCGACCCCGCGGCGACGTCGTCGGCCTCGAGGTCGAGCTCGACCTCGCCCGAGCGCGACCGGTCCGCGAGGTAGCGCTTGAAGCGGCGGCTGATGACCTCGTACATCGCCGCGGTGTCGTCCGCGGCGCCGTCGCCGTCCGGACCGCGGACCGTGAAGTGGCGGTACTCGCTCTTGCGGGCCAGCCCGTCCTCGAAGACGACCATCGACGCGACCTGGTAGGTGCCCTGGTTGTGCGAGACGTCGTAGCACTCGATGCGCAGCGGTGCCGTGTCCAGCTCGAGCGCCTCCTGGATCTCGCGCAGCGCCTGGCTGCGCGTCGTGAGGTCGCCGGCGCGCCGCGTGCGGTGCAGGGCGAGCGCGTGCTCGGCGTTCGCGCGTACCGTCGCGGCGAGATCCTTCTTGTCCCCGCGCTGCGGCACGCGCACGTCGACGCGCGCCCCGCGCAGCCCCGACAGCCAGGCCGTGACCTGCTCGGTGTCCGGGGGGAGCACGGGGACGAGGACCTCGCGCGGGACGACGTCGCGCCCGGCCGCGCGGGACGACGCGCCGGCCGGGTCCGCCGCGACGGCCTCCTCGGCCGCGCCGTACACCTGCTGCAGGAGGTGCTCCACGAGCTCGGCGTCGGTGACGTCCTCGACCTTCTCGACGATCCAGCCGCGCTGGCCGCG
>CAZFUQ010000255.1:0-3997 GCA_964521905.1 uncultured Cellulosimicrobium sp. | reverse complement strand
CGTCCGCCGCGCACGTGGAACACCTGGATCGCGGCCTCGAGCTCGTCGCCGACGAGCGCGAACACGTCCGCGTCGGTGCCGTCGCCCAGGACGACGGCGTTCTTCTCCGTCGCGCGCTGCAGCGCGGCGATGTCGTCGCGCAGGCGGGCCGCGGCCTCGTACTCCATCGCCGCGGCGGCCTCGTCCATCTTGCGCTCGAGCCGGCGCACGAAGCGCTGCGTGTCGCCGGCCATGAAGTCGCAGAAGTCCTCGGCGAGCGCACGGTGGTCCTCCGGCGTGATCCGGCCGACGCACGGCGCGGAGCACTTGTCGATGTAGCCGAGGAGGCAGGGCCGGCCCGTCTGGTGCGCGCGCTTGAAGACGCCCGCGGAGCACGTGCGCACGGGGAAGACGCGCAGCAGCAGGTCGAGCGTCTCGCGGATCGCCCACGCGTGGCCGTAGGGACCGAAGTACCGGGTGCCGGGCCGCTTCGCACCACGCATGACCTGCGCCCGGGGAAACTCCTCCCCCATCGTCACGGCGAGGTACGGGTACGACTTGTCGTCGCGGTACTTGACGTTGAACCGCGGGTCGAACTCCTTGATCCAGGAGTACTCGAGCGCGAGCGCCTCGACCTCCGTGCCGACGACGGTCCACTCGACGGAGGCGGCGGTGGTCACCATCGTCTGCGTGCGGTGGTGCAGGTTCGCGACGTCCTGGAAGTAGTTCGCCAGACGAGCGCGCAGGTTCTTCGCCTTGCCCACGTAGATCACGCGACCGTGCTCGTCGCGGAACCGGTAGACGCCCGGCGAGGTGGGGATCTCCCCCGGCGCAGGGCGGTACGTCGCGGGATCAGCCATGCTCCCCAGCCTAGTTCGGGCCGCCCACGCGGACGGGTCGGCGGCGCTCGGGAAGGGCCGGCCCGGGCCCTGGTGTGACCGTCGTCACGGCCCGTTAGGGTGACGGGCATGAGCGCACAGCACGGGTACGCCGCGACGGTCCGCTGGACCGGCGCCGGCGACAGGGGGACCGCCTCCTACACGTCCTACGGCCGCGACCACGACGTCCTGCTGGCGGGCCGCCCGCCGCTGCCGGGATCGGCCGACCCGGCGTTCCGCGGCGACCCGACCCGCTACAGCCCCGAGGAGCTGTTCGTCGTGAGCCTGTCGCAGTGCCACATGCTGTGGTTCCTCCACCTCGCCGCGGCCGAGGGCGTCGTCGTGCGCGAGTACGTCGACGACGCCACGGGGACGATGCGCGTCGAGTCGGGCGGCGAGGGGCAGTTCACGGACGTCACGCTCCACCCGCGCGTCGTGGTCGACGACGGCCCGGGGACGGACGACGCGTCGCTCGCCGCGCTCCACCACCGCGCGCACGACCACTGCTTCATCGCGCGCTCGGTGAACTTCCGCGTGCTCGTGGAGCCCGCGCCGGCGCGCCGTGCCGCCGCCTGACGAGCCCTGCGGCACCGCCCGGTCCGTCGAGCACGCCGGGCGGGCCGTGCACGTCGACGGCCACGTGGCCGCCCGCGGTCGCGACGCGCCGGACGGACCGCTCCCGTCGCGCGGTCGGGCCCTGGCCCGTCATCGGCCGAGCGCCGCCCCGAGGAACGATCTCACCGAGGTCGCGACGTCGTCGAGCGCGGACTCCAGGAGGAAGTGACCGCCGGGGTGCAGCTCGATGCGCGCGCCCGGGAGGTCGCGGGCGAAGGCGTGCGCACCGGCCGGCCCGAAGATCTCGTCCCCGTCACCCCAGACGGCGAGCAGCGGGACCTGCGAGGAGCGGAAGTACTCGTGCACGCGCGGGTAGAGCCCGACGTTGGTCGAGTAGTCCCGGAAGAGCGCGAGCTGGACGAGGTCGTTGCCGGGGCGCCCGACCAGCACGGCGTCCCGTTCCCAGGAGGTCGGGTCGACGAGAGTCGGATCGGAGACCCCCGTCACGTACTGCCAACGGATCGCGTCGATCGTGAGCGCCGACCGTACCGCGGCCTCCGTCTCCGGGGTCTGGTCGCGCCCGTAGGCCCACACGTCCTGCCAGAACGACTCGACGAAGCCCTCCTCGTACGCGTTGCCGTTCTGACTGATGACCGCCGTGATCGCCGTCGGGTCCTCGAGCGCGAGCCGCCAGCCGATCGGTGCGCCGTAGTCCTGGACGTAGATCGCGTACCGGGAGACCTTGAGACGGGAGAGCAACGACGAGGTGATCCGCGCGAGGGAGTCGAAGGAGTAGTCGAACTCCTCGACGCCCGGGGCGTCGGACAGGCCGAAGCCGAGATGGTCGGGGGCCACGACGTGGTACCGGTCCGCGAGCAGGGGGATGAGCTCGCGGAACATGGCGGAGCTCGTGGGGTACCCGTGGAGCAGGACGACCGTCGGCGCGTCGGGCGAACCCGCCTCGCGGTAGAAGATCCGGTGTCCCTCGACGGTGGTGGAGCGATGATGGACGACAGGCATGGCACTAACCCCTTCCGGCGATTGATATGGTTATCCGAGCACGGGGAGGTCGGTCTGTCAATCGAGGTGAGGTGGTCCCATGAAGGCCGTGACGCGTGACGACGAGGACGCGCTGCTGGCGCTCCTGAACACCACGCCCGTCGTGGACGGCGAACGCACCGACGAGCTCGCCGACCCGCGCGACGGGTGTCGCTGGGCGTCGGCGCGCGGCGGTACCGGCTCGCCCGCCGAGGCGTCCGCCCTGCGGCGCGTCCGTGACGCGGTCCAGAGCGTCGTTCGTGGCTCCTGCGACCCGAGCACCCTCGACCGGGAGCTCGACCGTGTCGCCCTCCGGCCGCGCCTGCTCGACGGTGAGCTCGACTGGCAGCTCGAGACGGCCGGGGACGAGCACCTCGCCGCGCGGATGCTGCTCACCTGGGTGGTGGTCGACGACCGGGCTCCGGGACGCCTGCGGGCGTGCGCGAACGACGAGTGCCGGCTCTTCCTCCTCGATCGCAGCAACGGCAACCGTGCGCGCTGGTGCTCGATGGCCACCTGCGGGAACCGGCTGAAGGCACGCCGCCATCTCGAGAAGACCCGTCAGCAGGGCGGCGCCCCGGCCTGAACGATGCGTGCCGGGCCGTTCCTGCGGCGACGTCGGGCTACGCGGCGGACGCCTTGCGGCGCGACCCCGTCCTCGGCCCCTCGTCCGTCGCACGGCGCGCCGCCGCCGAGCGACCCTTCGCCCCCTTGCCCGCCGGTGCCTGCGCACCCGCCGCCGACTTCGCGGGAGCCGCCCCGACCGGGACGGGCGGGTGCTGGTCGAGGATCTCGGCGAGGAAGCGCCCGGTGTGGCTCGCCTCGACGCGCGCGACCTGCTCGGGCGTCCCCTCCGCGACGACGGTGCCGCCGCCGGAGCCACCCTCGGGGCCCATGTCCACGACCCAGTCCGCGCTCTTGATGACGTCGAGGTTGTGCTCGATCACCAGGACCGAGTTGCCCTTGTCGACGAGCGACTGCAGCACGCCGAGCAG
The DNA here is from genome assembly GCA_964521905.1 of uncultured Cellulosimicrobium sp. Taxonomy (GTDB): domain Bacteria; phylum Actinomycetota; class Actinomycetes; order Actinomycetales; family Cellulomonadaceae; genus Cellulosimicrobium. Next base: position 552 of record CAZFUQ010000255.1, on the reverse strand, counting down.
CTTGCGGATGTCCTCGAAGTGCAGGCCCGTCGTCGGCTCGTCGAGCACGTAGATCGTGCGGCCGGTCGAGCGCTTCTGCAGCTCGCTCGCGAGCTTGACGCGCTGCGCCTCGCCACCGGACAGGGTCGGCGCCGGCTGGCCGAGCCGCACGTACCCGAGCCCGACCTCGACGAGCGTCTTGAGGTGCCGCGAGATCGCGGGCACGGCGGCGAAGAACTCGGACGCCTCCTCGATCGGCATGTCGAGCACGTCGGCGACGGTCTTGCCCTTGAAGTGCACCTCGAGCGTCTCGCGGTTGTACCGCGCCCCGTGGCACACCTCGCACGGTACGTAGACGTCGGGCAGGAAGTTCATCTCGATCTTCAGCGTGCCGTCGCCCGAGCACGCCTCGCAGCGCCCGCCCTTGACGTTGAAGGAGAACCGGCCCGGCGTGTAGCCACGGACCTTCGCCTCCGTGGTCTCCGCGAACAGCTTGCGCACGTGGTCCCACACGCCGGTGTACGTGGCGGGGTTCGACCGCGGCGTCCGCCCGATCGGCCCCTGGTCGACGTG
>CAZFUQ010000254.1:0-5807 GCA_964521905.1 uncultured Cellulosimicrobium sp. | reverse complement strand
TCGAGGTCGCGCCCGTCGAGCCGTTCGGCGACGACGTGCTCGAGGGCCGGCCCGTGACCGCGACGTCGACCCACGAGGACGCGAACGACCCGGACGTCGTCACGTCGGGGACCTTCGCGGTGCGTGAGCCGTGGCGCTCGGGCCGGCTCGCCGACGGTTCCGTCGACGAGGCCCCCGCGGTCGAGGTCACGACCGACGGCCCGCGCACGGTCGACCGCGTCGCCGTCGCGACCGCGGGCATCCGGTGCTGCACGTCCGGCCTGCGCGACTACACGGTCTCCGTCCGCACGCCCGACGGCGCGTGGCACGACGTCGCGGAGCAGGCCGACCAGTTCCTCGACCGCGTCGCGCTGTTCTCGTTCGAGCCCGTCGAGGTCACGGCGGTGCGGGTCTCGCTGCCGATGACGACGGAGCGTGACGTGCCCGTCCTGGCGGCGAACTACACCGGGATCGTCGGCGGGCTGCACCCGGACTTCGTCCCGCTCGCGACGGAGAGCGAGTGGATCGCGACGATCAGCGCCGTGCAGGCGTGGGAGCCCGCGGAGTGAGGCCGGGGACGCCGTCGTCCGCCGGGCGGGACCGGGACCGGTCAGCCGCGCGCGGCGACCGCGCGCCAGATCTCCGCGTGCTGGGCAGCGCTGCGCTCCCACGTGAACGTGGCCGCGCGCTCGCGCCCGCGCTCGACGAGCGCCTCGACCTCGGCGTCGCGCGCCGTCACCCACACCAGGCCGTCGGCGAGGCTCGCGCCGTCGGGCTCGGCGAGGACGCCGGCGTCACCCACGACCTCCGGGAGCGAGCTCGTGCGGGCAGCGACGACGGGGACGCCCGCGGCCATGGCCTCGAGGGCGGGCAGGCCGAAGCCCTCGTAGCGCGACGGCACGACGACGGCCGCCGCTCCCGCGACGAGGCCCGGCATGAGCTCGCCCGGCAGCCGACCGACGAGCCGCGTGCCGGGCAGGTCGGCGAACAGCGCGGTGCGCCGCGGGTGCGGCGGGCCGCTCATGACGAGCGTGAGGTCGGGCCGTGCGGAGCGGACCGTGCGCCACGCGACGGCGAGCTCCTCGAGGTTCTTGCGCCGCGACGCACCGCCCGCGTGCAGGACGTACGGGCCGTCCACGCCGAGCGCGGAGAGGCGTTCGCGCGGCAGCGGCTCTGCCGTGAGGTAGACGGGGTCTACCCCGTTGTAGGCGACCGCGGGGCGCTCGGCCAGGCCGAGCACCTCGGCCGCCTCGTCGGCGCTGAACTCCGACACGCACACGACGGCCGCCGCGCGGCGCACCTCCTCGGCGGCCGCGCGCACGGGCGCCGACTCGTCCTCGTAGCGCCACGACACGACGTCCTGGATCGTGACGACGTCGCGCGTGGGGTGCGGCGGCAGGTCGAGGCCCACGCGGTGCACGACGGCGCGACGCGGGTACACCGCACGGCCGACGGCCCGGCGCAGGGCGGGGCCCGCGGACGCGAGGCGGCCGAGCGGCAGCCGGTGCGTGCCCTCGAGCGGGGAGCGCAGGGACCGGAAGACCGCGCGGTCCACGGACCAGTTGCCGTCGGCCCCGGCACGGCCCGGCGCGGGTGCCGCGAGCGCGTTCGCGGCGCGTGCCGCGACCTCCTCCTGGTAGACCTGGGCACCCATGGGGACCTCGACCGCGACGGTCGCGACGACGAGCTGCGGCATCGGGCGGGTCCCCCTCGGAACGTGGCGTCCGGCCGGTGCGGCACGGTCGGTAGAGTGGCCCACTCTAGTGGCGCGCGGGCCCCGCAGGACGGGCCCGAGCGGGTGATGATCGGGTGATCGTGGATCGGGCGCGGGTCGTCCCGCGAGAGGGTGAGGGACCTGTGGCCGGTCGTCGGGTGGCACTCGTCGCGAGCTCGTTCGACCCGCACACGGGCGGCGTCGAGTCCCACGTGCGCCACGTCGCGCGCGTGCTGGCGTCCCGCGGGACGCCGGTGGAGGTCTGGACCGTCGATCGTGGCGAGCACCTCGGGACGCGTCGCGTCGACGGCGTGCTCGTGCGCTACCTGCCGACCCCGCAGCCGTCGAGCCGCCCGGGCGACGTCGCGCGGTTCGCGCTCGCCGCGCCGGGGGCCGCGCGCGCCTGGGGCAGCGCCTACCGGGCGTTCCGGCCCGACGTCCTGCACGTGCAGTGCTTCGGCCCGAACGGCGCGTACGCGCTCGCGCTGCGCACGCTCACGCGCACGCCGCTCGTCGTGAGCTCGCACGGGGAGACGTTCGCGGACGACCATGCCGTGTTCGAGCGCTCGCGGCTGCTGCGCGCGGCGCTCGAGCGGTCCGTCGCCGTCGCGGGCGCCGTGACCGGCTGCTCGCGCGTCGTCGCGGACGACCTCGTGCGGTTCGGCGTCGAGGACGCCGCGATCGTGCCGAACGGCGTCGACCTGACCGGGCACGGACCGGCCGTGCGTGAGCCGGCCGAGCGCGAGCCCGTCGTCGTCGCGGTCGGCCGCATCGAGCACGTCAAGGGGTTCGACCTGCTGGTCGACGCGTTCGCCTCCTCGGCCCTGCGCGACCGCGCGCGGCTCGTCGTCGTCGGGGACGGGAGCGAGGCGGGTGCGCTGCGGCGCCGGGTGGCCACCGCGGGTCTCGAGGACCGTGTCGAGCTGCCGGGCCGGCTCGACCCGGCGGACGTGGCGGCCCGGCTCGCGTCCGCGGACGTCGTCGTGGTGCCGAGCCGTGCGGACGCCGCGCCGCTCGTCGTGCTCGAGGCGTGGCGGTCGGGCCGCCCGCTCGTGGCGACCGTGCGCGGCGGGCCACCGGAGATCGTCACGGACGGCGTCGACGGCGTGCTCGTCGACCCGCAGGACACGACCGCCCTCGCGGGCGCGGTGCTCGGCCTGCTCGACGACCCGGAGCGGGCGGCGCGGATCGGGGCCGCCGGACGGCGTCGGGTCGAGGACTTCACGTGGGAGCGCGTCGTCGACCGGTACGAGGACCTGTACGCGGGGCTCGACGGGTCGCCGCGGGGCGCTACGACGGGTCGGTGAGGGCCCGCGGCACGTCGAGGAGCCACACCACGACGACCGTCACGGCCGCGGTGACGAGCAGGGAGCCGACGACGTCGCTCGGCCGGTGCGCGTAGGTCACCACGGAGGCGAGCGCCGCGACGGCGGTCACCGCGAGCACGGCCCAGCCGACCGCGGCGCGCGAGGTCGGCCACGGCCACAGGAGCCAGATCGCCACGCACAGGCCGCCGACGACCGCGACGTGCCCGCTCGGGAAGGTCTGGTACGCGTAGCCGAACCCGCCGAGATCGGGCCGGACGAGGAGCTCGCGCAGCCCCAGCGCGATGCCGACGGTGCCGAGCACGACGAGCACGGCGGCGAGCAGCTCCCGCCATCTGCGGCGCACGAGCGCCACGATCCCGAGCACGACGACGAGGGCCGCGCACGCCACGGGCAGGCCCTGGCGCAGCGACCCGGCCGCGTCGCGGCCGACGTCGTGCAGGGGGGCGAGCGTCCGGAAGGTCCCCGCGTCGGCCCGCTGGCCGGCGACCGTGAGGTGCGAGGTGGCCCACAGGGCGACGAACGCGACGACGAGCAGCGCGAGGAGCACGAGCGGCACGCGGGAGCGGGACCGGGCCGGACGGCTGGTCGGCGCCGAGGAGGTGGCCACGTCCCGAGCATGGCGGAGCGGCCCGGCCGTGTCACCGGGTCGCCCGGTTCTCGCCGGGTGAAAACGCGCCTCCGCGGCCGCCCGTGGTGTGGGTCCTCGGGCGTACGCTGGATCCGTCGTGCTCGCGCGACCCAGCCCGGACCCGTTCCCCGACCTCGGGGGTGCCTCGGTCCGGGCCGCTGGTGCTGCCTCCTGCCACGCCCGACCGCGCGACCTGACCGCCCGAACCGCCGTCCCGCACGGCTCGTCCCTCGACGCCGCCCTCGGAAGGACCCCATGAACCTCACCGGCATCCTGCCCGCGCTGCTCGTCGACCCGGCCGCCGCGGCCGCGGTCGAGCACGTGCGTGCCCGCGGCGAGGCGGACGTCGTCGGTCCCGCGGGCGTCCGCCCGCCGCTGCTCGCGGCGATGGCCGGCGCGCACGCGACCGGTCCGGTGCCCGACGGCGACGGTCCCGCCGCGGGCGACGGTGCGGCGCCGGGCTGGACGGCGGGCTCGCGTCCGCTCGTCGTGGTGACGGCGACGGGTCGCGACGCGGACGAGCTCGCGGCGAGCGTGCGCGCGTACCTGCCGGACGAGCTCGCGGACGTCGTCGCGGTGCTGCCGAGCTGGGAGACGCTGCCGCACGAGCGGCTGAGCCCGCGTGCGGACACCGTGGCCAAGCGCATCGCCGTCTTCCGCCGCCTCGCGCACCCGGACGCCGAGGTCGGGCCGTCGGGCCCGGTGCGCGTGCTCGTCATGCCGGTGCGCGCGCTCCTGCAGCCGGTCGTCGACGGGCTGGGCGAGCTCGTACCGGTGCAGCTCGACGCGGGGAGCACGGCCGACCTCACCGACGTCGCCGAGCGGCTCGTCGGCGCGGCGTACACGCGCGTGGACATGGTCGAGCGCCGCGGCGAGTTCGCGGTGCGCGGCGGCATCCTCGACGTGTTCCCGCCGACCGAGGACCACCCGCTGCGCGTGGAGTTCTGGGGCGACGAGGTGTCGGAGATCCGCTGGTTCTCCGTCGCCGACCAGCGCAGCCTCGAGATCGCCGAGCACGGGCTGTGGGCGCCGCCGTGCCGCGAGATCCTGCTCACCGACGCGGTGCGCGAGCGCGCGGCCGCGCTCGTGGAGGACCTGCCGGGTGCGGTCGAGATGCTCGACAGGCTGGCCGCGGGCGTCGCGGTCGAGGGCATGGAGTCGCTCGCCCCGGTCCTCGTGGACCGCATGGTGCCGGTGCTCGAGCTCGTGCCCGGCGACGCGCTGCTCGTCGTGGACGACGCCGAGCGCGTGCGCCGCCGCGCGCACGACCTCGTCGCGACGACCGAGGAGTTCCTCGCTGCCGCGTGGACGGGCGCGGTCGCGGGCGGGAAGGCGCCGCTCGACCTGTCCGCCGCGTCGTTCGAGACCTTCGCCGAGGTGCGCGCGGTCGCGCAGCGCCGCGGGCTGGGCTGGTGGACGCTGTCCTCGTTCGCGCTCGACAACCCGGACCTGGACCTGCCGCCCGACCCGGCTCCCGAGGGGGCGCCGACCGCCGACGGCGCGGGCGCGGCGTCGGGCACGACGGCCGCCCACGTGGGCGAGAACGCCGACGGCGTCCCGACCTTCACGATCGGCGCGCGCGACGTGGAGTCCTACCGCGGCGACGTGTCGCGCGCGCTGGACGACGTGCGCGGGCTGCAGCACGCGGGCTGGCGCCTCGTGCTCACGACGGAGGGCCACGGGCCCGCCAAGCGCATGGTCGAGCAGCTCGGCGCGGTGGACACGCCCGCGCGGCTCGTCGCGCGCCTGGACGACGAGCCGGAGGGCGGCATCGTCTCGGTCACGCCCGCGATGGTCGGCAAGGGGTTCGTCGCGCCCGAGCTGCGCCTCGCCGTCTTCTCCGAGGCGGACCTCACGGGCCGCGCGGGCACGAGCACGCGTGACATGCGCAGGATGCCGAGCCGGCGCCGCAACGTCGTCGACCCGCTGCAGCTCAAGGCGGGCGACTTCGTCGTGCACGAGCAGCACGGCGTGGGGCGGTTCGTCGAGCTCGTGCAGCGCACGCTCGGCACGGGCGGCAACGCGGCGACGCGCGAGTACCTGGTGATCGAGTACGCGTCGTCGAAGCGAGGTCAGCCCGGCGACCGGCTGTTCGTGCCGATGGACCAGCTCGACCAGGTCACCAAGTACACGGGCGGCGAGTCGCCGAGCCTCAACA
>CAZFUQ010000253.1:5402-5842 GCA_964521905.1 uncultured Cellulosimicrobium sp. | reverse complement strand
GCTCGAGGACATCACGTCGGGCGAGCTCGACATCGACGGCGTGCGCGTCAACGAGAAGGCCCCGCGCGAGCGCGACCTCGCCATGGTGTTCCAGAACTACGCCCTGTACCCGCACCTCACGGTCGCGGAGAACATCGCGTTCCCGCTGCGGCTCGCCAAGGGCAAGCACAGCGAGGCCGAGATCCGCGAGAAGGTCGAGCGGGCGGCGGACATGCTGGACCTGCGCGAGCACCTCGACCGCAAGCCGGCGAACCTGTCGGGCGGCCAGCGCCAGCGTGTCGCGATGGGTCGCGCGATCGTGCGCGACGCCAAGGCGTTCCTCTTCGACGAGCCGCTGTCCAACCTCGACGCCAAGCTGCGCGGGCAGACGCGCACCGAGATCGCGCGCCTGCAGCGCCGCCTCGGCACGACGACCGTCTACGTGACGCACGACCAGACCG
>CAZFUQ010000253.1:0-5392 GCA_964521905.1 uncultured Cellulosimicrobium sp. | reverse complement strand
GTCGCGAGCCCGCGCGGGCTCTACGAGCAGCCCGTGAACCTGTTCGTCGCGGGCTTCATCGGCACGCCGCCGATGAACTTCCTGCCGGGCGAGGTCTCGGGCGGGAAGATCCGGCTGCCGTTCGGTGAGTTCGACCTGCCGGAGGGGCTGGGCGCCGCCGTCGGCGACCGCCCGCTCGTCATCGTGGGCCTGCGGCCCGAGCACTTCGAGGACGCGCGCCTCGTGGACCCCCTGAAGAAGGACCGCGGCTACACGTTCGAGGCACAGATCGACGTCACCGAGTGGCTCGGCGCCGAGCTCTACGCCTACGTGCCGTTCGACATGCACGAGTCGGTCAAGGGACAGCTCGAGGAGCTCGACCGCGAGCTCGACGGCGAGGGGCTGCGGACCCAGTTCGTCGTCGCCCTGAACTCCGCGTCGCGCGTGCGCGACGGCGACACGACCGAGCTTTGGTTCGACCCGACGAAGATGATGGTCTTCGACCCCGAGACGAGCCAGAACCTCACTCGGGACGACGCCGAGGCCGAGCGCATCGAGGTCGAGAACGTCGAGGACCGCAAGCGCTCGCTCGAGCGCGCGCAGAAGCAGGAGGCCCAGGTCTGAGGAGGCTCAGCCCACCTCGGTGAGCTCCGTGCGACGCGGGGGGTTGGCGCCGGCGCGCGAGACGGTGATCGCGGCGACGGCGACGCAGCGCTCGAGCAGGCGCGCGAGCGTCGCGGGGTCGATCGCGCGCAGCGCGTCGCGGCGGTCGGCGCCGAGGAGGCCGACGTCCCACAGTCCGTCGATCAGGGCGCCCATGAACGAGTCGCCCGCGCCGACGGTGTCGACGACGCTGACGCGCGGCGCGGCGACGCGCTGCTCTCCGGACGCGGTCACGGCGACCGCGCCCTCGCCGCCGAAGGTCACCACGACGACCGCCGGGCCGAGCGCGAGCCACCCGCGGGCGACGGTGACGGGGTCGGATCCCGGCGCGAGCCACTCGACGTCCTCGTCGCTCACCTTGACGACGTCGGCGAGCGCGACGAGCGCCTCGATCCGCGCGCGGGCGTCCGCCGGGTCGCCCATGAGCGCGGGGCGCGCGTTGGGGTCGTAGGTGATCGTCGCGGTGGCGCGGGCCGCGTCGACCAGCGCACGCACGTCGCTCGCGCCGGGCTCGAGCACCGCGGCGATCGATCCGGTATGGACGGCGAGGGTGGCCGGGTCGGGGGCGGTCCCGGCCGGGACGCGCCACTCCAGGTCGAACTCGTAGGTCGCGGCACCCTGCGCGTCGAGGTGCGCGGTGGCGACGCTCGTCGACGCGGCGCCGGTGCTCCCGGGCGCGAGGACGACCGCGGACTCGTCCAGCCACGACCGGATCGCGTCGCCGTGCGCGTCGTCCGCGACCCAGGTCGCGAGCCGCGCGTCGCGGCCCAGGCGGCCGAGCGTGAGCGCCACGTTCGCGAGGCTGCCCCCGGGGTGCTCGTCGACGCTGCCGTCGGCGCGGTGCACGACGTCGATGAGCGCCTCGCCGACGACGAGGACGTGCCCCGGTGCGGGGGCGGCGGGGTCGGCGGCTGCGGGGGAGGTGCTCATCGGTCGTCTCCGGTGGTGTCGTCGGTGGTGTGGGCGGCTTCGGTGCCGTCGCCGTCGCTCCCCGCGCGGTCCTCGGCGCGCACGGCGTCGAGGCGGGCGCGGGCGCCGTCGAGCCACTCCTGGCAGCGTGCGGCGAGGGCCTCGCCGCGCTCCCAGAGCGCGAGCGAGGCCTCGAGCGGCTCGCCGCCGGCCTCGAGCCGCGCGACGACCTGGACCAGCTCGTCGCGCGCCTGCTCGTAGGAGAGCGACGCGAGATCAGGTGTGACAGCGTTGTCAGAAGGGGTCACGGGAGTATTCAACCTCATCTGTGCGTGGTCGTGGACCGGGGTGTCCGGGGATCGGGCAGGTCGTCGTGCGTCGCGGTCACCGTGGCGTCGAGCTCGCCGCGCGCGAGACGCACGCGCACGGCCTCTCCCGCCGCGACGTCGTCGGGGGAGCGGACCACGTGCCCGTCGGCCCGCTGCACGACGGCGTAGCCCCGCTCGAGCGTCGACGCCGGCGACAGCGCGCGCACCTGCGCCTCGAGCCGCCCGACCTCGCCGGACGCGCGCACGAGCCGGACGTCGAGCGCGCGCCGGCCACGCTCGCGCAGCGCGGCGACACGGTCCTCGCGGTCGGCGAGCATGACGTCGGGCGACGCCAGCACCGGTCGGGACCGGAGCCCGTCGAGCCCCGCCTGCTCACGGGCGACACGCGCCGCGACCGCCCGGCCCATGCGCTGGCGCGCCTGGGCCACGCGGGACCGCTCCTCGGAGACGTCGGGGACCACGCGCTTCGCGGCCGCCGTCGGGGTCGACGCGCGGTAGTCCGCGACGAGGTCGAGCAGCGGCGCGTCCGTCTCGTGGCCGATCGCGCTGACGAGCGGCGTGCGGCACGCGGCGGCCGCGCGCACGAGGGTCTCGTTCGAGAACGGCAGCAGGTCCTCGACGGCACCGCCGCCGCGCGCGACGACGATCACCTCGACGTCCGGGTGCGCGTCGAGCTCGCGGATCGCGTCGCCCACCTGCTGGACCGCGTGCGCACCCTGGACCGCGACCTCCCGGATCTCGAAGCGGACCCGGGGCCAGCGCGCACGGGCGTTGACCACGACGTCGTGCTCCGCCTTGGACTCGCGCCCGCACACGAGGCCCACGACCCTGGGCAGGAACGGCAGCGGACGCTTGCGGTCCGCGTCGAACAGGCCCTCGGCCGCGAGCACGCGCCGCAGGTGCTCGATGCGGGCGAGGAGGTCGCCGACCCCGACGGGCCGGATCTCGCGCGCCTGGAGCTGGAGCGTGCCGCGCCGCGTCCAGAACACGGGCTTGGCGTGCACGACGACGTGCGCACCCTCCGCGAGCGGGGTCGCGTCGAGCACGCGGACCGCGGCCGAGACCGGCAGCGACATGTCGAGGTCGGTGTCGCGCAGGGTGAGGAACGCGGTCGCCGTGCCGGGGCGGCGGTTGAGCTGCACGACCTGGCCCTCGACCCACACGGGTGCCATCCGGTCCACGTACTGCTCGATCTTGCGCGACAGGAGCCGCACCGGCCACGGGTGCTCGGCGCTCGTGTCGAGCGCGCGGTCCGGGAGCGAGGAGGTCACGGGTCCAGCCTGCCGCACGCCACCCACGACGGGCGTCAGGGCGCCAGCTGGTCGACGGTGACCAGCCGGAAGCCCTGCGCGCGCAGGTCGTCGACGATCGCCGGGACGGCGTCGACGGTCGAGGAGTGGATGTCGTGCATGAGGACGACGCTGCCCGGCCGCGCCCCCTCCACGACGCGGCGGTGGGTCTCCTCGGTGCTCTTCGTCCGCCAGTCCTCGGTGTCGAGGTTCCAGAGCACGACCCGCAGGCCGGTCCGGGTCGCGATCGAGCGGACGCGGGCGTCGACGTCGCCGTACGGCGGGCGCAGGACGTCCGGCGTCAGGCCGGTGGCACTCGTGATCGCCGACTGGGTGCGCTCGAGCTCGTCGCGCACCTCCTCGTCGTCGAGCGTCGTGAGCCGGGGGTGGTCCCACGTGTGGTTCGCGACGAGGTGGCCGGCCTCGGCCGTCGCGCGGGCGACCTCGGGCCGTGCCTCGACGTTGCGTCCGACGAGGAAGAACGACGCGGGCACGTGCTTCTCGGCGAGGACCCGCAGCAGGCGCTCCGTGTCCGGGCCGGGCCCGTCGTCGAACGTCAGCGCGACGCACCGTTCGACGCTGCAGTCGATGCCCGAGTCCTTGGCCTGCTGGCGGCGGAGCTCGAGCGTGCGGGCGAGCCGGTCGGCCCACACGGCCTCCGTGGCGGCGGTCACGGCGTCGCGCTCGGCGACGCTCCGCGCCACCGGCACGCCGCCCACGCCCGCGTCGAGCGACGTCCGGGACGCGGCGAGCGCGGCGTCGAGACCGGCCCGCGTGCCCTCGTCCGAGACGAGGCCCGCCGACTCCGTCAGCACGGGCTCGCCGTCGGTCACCGCGGCCTGCAGGCCGTCGAACGCCCACTGCTGCTGCGCGTGGGCCACGTCCGACGCCGCGGTCGCGACGCCCGACGCCGCGTCGTCGAGCTCGGCGGTGGCCGGCGACGTGCCCGTGACGATCGTGACGTGCCGCGCGGGGCGCGTCGCGGGGCGCAGCGGGTTCGGCCGGCTCAGGGCGTCCACCGTCCGTTCCTCGCTCGTGCGCTCGACCCCGGTCGCGAGCAGCCCGTCCGCCGCGTCGAGCGCTGCCTGCAGCGGCTCGCGGACGGCGGGGTCGGCCACCTGGCCCTCGCTCGCGGAGAGCAGCGTGCGGCCCGTGACCGCGACGGCGGCGAGCACGGCGGGGTGGATCACCTCCAGCGCCTCGACCCGGGCGAGGGACTCCTGGGCGGCACCGGCCTGCTCGGCGACCTGGGCGTCGTAGCGTTCGACGGCCGCGACCCAGGACCGGTGCTCGAGGACGCCCGCGAGGACGACCGCCCCCGTGACCAGCACCGCGACGACGGGGACCCACCACCATCGCCGGTGCCTGCGGACCGCGGGTCCCGCCGGTCCCGCGGGCTGCGCGGACGGGTCGGGAGCGGAGGTCATGGTGCGATCCTCCGACGACCGGTGCGTCCTGGCTACCGCAGCGCGGGTGAAGGTGGGGCGAGTGAGGAGGGGCTGTGGAGCCCCGGCGGGGGCCCCGTGGTGACGTGGCGCGACGCGACGGGTGACGGGTCTCACCGGGGCCGCAGGGCGACGGCTCGCCTAGACTCGGGGCGTGAGTGACCTCCCCGCGAGCCCGTCCGCCGCCCGCCCCGACGCGACAGCCGGTGGCGACGGCCGCCGCAAGCGCGTCCTCCTCGCGGCGCCGCGCGGGTACTGCGCCGGCGTGGACCGCGCGGTCGTGGCGGTCGAGAAGGCGCTCGAGCACTACGGCGCCCCCGTCTACGTGCGCAAGGAGATCGTGCACAACAAGTTCGTCGTCGAGACGCTGAGCGAGCGCGGCGCGATCTTCGTGGACGAGACCGACGAGGTGCCCCAGGGCGCGCGTGTCGTGTTCTCGGCGCACGGCGTCTCGCCCGCGGTCAAGGCCGCGGCCGCGGCCCGCAACCTCGACACGATCGACGCCACGTGCCCCCTCGTGACGAAGGTGCACAAGGAGGCCGTGCGCTTCGCCAAGGACGACTACGACATCCTCCTCATCGGCCACACCGGTCACGAGGAGGTCGAGGGGACGGCGGGCGAGGCGCCCGAGCACGTGCAGATCGTGGACTCCCCGGACCACGTCGAGAACGTCGTGGTCCGCGACCCGGACAAGGTCGTGTGGATCTCCCAGACGACGCTGTCCGTCGACGAGACGATGGAGACCGTCCGCCGCCTGCGGGTGCGCTTCCCCGAGCTG
>CAZFUQ010000252.1:0-5910 GCA_964521905.1 uncultured Cellulosimicrobium sp. | reverse complement strand
CCCCGACCTCACGAACGCCAGATAACCCACCCTCCACCAAACCCGGGGCTTGACAGACATCCTGCTTTGCGCACGTCAGTTCGCCAGCGCTGACGTCCTGGACCGCGTCTGGGAGATCGATCCCGACCTTGGCCGTGCTCTGGAGTCCGTGTTCACAGAACTGCCGCCCTTCGAGGAGGAGCCAGTCATCATCCGAGCCACCTCTTTCGGCTCGACCGACTACTCAGTTTTCGAGCGGTGACTGCGTACCGCAGCGTCGTCGAGTCTGGCCCTCGTTTCTGCGATGATCCGGAGCGCCGGGGCGGTTCGCGTCGAGGCGGTGTCACTCTTCCAAGCGGTACTCGCCATGGCTCTGCAGTTCAGCGATGGGTATGAATGTGCGGTGCAGGGCGAACCCGGCGGGGCGCTCGGATGCCTTCCCGTTGTGAGGTGCGACGACAGGTAGCCGAATCCCTGTCACGACGTTGCGCAGCATGACGTCTGGGAGCGGGCCGAACCGGAGCAGTGGATACGGTGCTATCGCGTCGTCAGAGCCGTACCGGTCGAGGTGCCCCTGCGCAGCGACGTGAAAGAACGCGGCGAGCGTGTAGGTCAGCATCGACGCCTCCGCGAGCAAGGTGGCGCTGTCGAGCCGAAGCCACGACAACTCGAGGTCAGCCCGCGGCTGCACTGTGGGTGGGGTCTTGGCGAGGATCTCCATCACCGGGCGATCAAGAACGTTGAATGCACCCGGTCCGTTGAGCTCGGAAGCGGTAGGCAAGTCGCCGCGAAGGCCATCCGCGCGGATAACGGTGAGAAGCAGGTCGTCGCGCGCCCGGAGTGACATGCCGTGCTTCGCCTTGTTGTTGCCGGCGTTCAGGTGGATGTCGTCCCTCGTCAGCAAGTACTCCGCGTGCCCGACCCAAGCCTCGAGGACTCGTGCCGCCTGCTCGAGCTCGGCCGATCCCTGGTCCGATCGCAGGATCCGCTCGGGGATGCACCACCGTGCGAAGTCGGCGCCATGGTCGTCGTCGGAGAAGTAGGTGCGGATGCTCTTGACGACGTCGCTGGTGTTCGTGGGGCTCTTGCTCAAGGTCTCCCAGAAGCTCACGTCGTCGACGTCTGCCACCCGTGCGCGGGTCAGTGCTTCGACGAACCGTAGGAGGGTCTCGGCAACGTGATGGCGCACGGAGAACGCGTCGACGGCGATCTGGATCTCACGTCGTCGCGTGTCGGGAAGCGGGTCGCCGGGTTCCTGTCGGACGAGCAACTTTCTGACTTCGCTCGCCAGACCCGCAGAGGAGTCGATGCTCGGGCCTTGTGACCACGCGAGAAGACCGGAGATTCTGCAACGGAAGTACTCGGCGGGGTCTCCCGAGAAGTAGCTGTCGTCGAGTTCGCGAACCTGCTCCGGGCTGGTAGACGTGCCGGTTGGTGGTGGAAACACGACGCCTCCTACGGCTCGGGAACTCTGGGAGTACCGCTCGCGAGGCTAGCGCGTCCCGCCGCGCGGGTTGCAGGCGCCACTCGGTGCGGTCGTCAGGTGGCGGCACACCTGTGGTCGGTGGGCTGGCGGGATGTGGCACCCTACGTCCCGTGGATGCGCACGTGTTGCTCTCGACCATCGCTACGGCAGCGGCTGCGTTGGTCGCGATCGTGGGTGGCCTGCTCGTCTCCCGCGTGATCAGTCTGGCGAGCGAGCAGAACGGCCTCGCAAAGCGTTGCGATGACTTGGAGGCCGACGCTGCTGTCGCACAGGCGCGGCTCGCTGAACTTGATGGCCGCCTCCTGCCGCTCGAGATCCAGGAGTGCCTGGACGAGGTGCGCGAAGATCACGTACGCGGACGAAAGGTGGACGTGGCCAAGGTGATCGCAGAGTGCGCCCCGACCCGGGCTCTCGACGAGATCGGACCTGCGCTGCGGCGCCAGGCCGAGAGGTTCGCCGCGATCCGCGCGGCCTTGACACCAGCGTTCGCGCACGGCTGGACGAGTTGGCGGTGGTGTGCCTCGTCAGTCATCGTCGTAGCTTCGGGCAGGTCAGGGCCTGCACGGGCGGGATGCCCCTAGGGGTGGCCGCCGAGCAAGTTCGAGAGGTCGAAGCCCGCTGGCTCCTCAAGCTGCGCGTATGTGCAGGAGAGCGGATCTCGGTCTGGTCGCCATCGCTTGAACTGTGCAGTGTGTCGGAATCGGTCACCCTCCATGTGGTCGTAGGCGACCTCGGCGACGAGCTCGGGGCGGAGGAGTTCGAAGGAGAGGTTCTTGGAGGCGTTCCAACGGCTGACTGCGCCGGGCATGCGTTTGTCCGTGTGTGCCGATTGGTCGGCCCAGCTGGCCCATGGGTGTCTGGAGAGGTCGCCCTCGCGTAGCGGTGCGAGCTCGTCGATCAGGGTCTTCCGGCGGGCCATCGGGAAGGACGCGGCGACTCCGACGTGTTGAAGGCGCCCGTCGTCCGTCCAGAGCCCGAGGAGCAGCGACCCGAGGACTGGGCCGGACTTGTGCCATCGGAACCCGGCGACGACGCAGTCGGCGGTGCGGGTGTGCTTGATCTTGAACATTGCCCGCTTGTCGGGCTGGTAGGTGCCATCGAGAGGTTTGGCGACGACGCCGTCGAGGCCAGCGCCTTCGAGGCGGTGGAACCAGTCGTGTGCTTGCGCGAGGTCACCTGTCGCGGGCGTGACGTACACCGGTGGGCGTGCGCTCGCGAGCGCGTCGACGAGCTGCGCGCGGCGCTCCCGAAAGGGAATCGCCATGAGGTCGGTGTCGTCGATGGCGAGCAGGTCGAAAGCGATGAAGGCCGCGGGTGTCTGTTCGGCGAGGAGGCGGACCCGGGAAGCAGCCGGGTGGATGCGTTGTTGGAGGGCGTCGAAGTCGAGGCGGCCGTCGCTGATGATGACGATCTCGCCGTCGAGCACGCAGCGGACGGGAGTGTTGGCCTTGATGTGTTCGACGAGTTCGGGGAAGTAGCGGGTGAGGGGGCGTTCGTTGCGTGACCCGAGGACGACGTCGTCGTGGTCGCGGAAGACGACCGATCTGAAGCCGTCCCACTTGGGTTCGGTGTGTCCGAGGTCGGGGATCTCGGGTACAGCCTTGGCCAGCATCGGGGCGATGGGCGGCATCACGGGCAGGTCCATGGCGGCTCCCTTGTCGTGGCGTCGGGCGGTGCGGTGTCCAGTAGATCAGAGCGCGGCGTCCGCGGCGCTGCGTGCCTTGGTGAGGGCTTCGTCGCGTCGCCGGCGCAGGTGGATGAGGCTCTCTTCGAGTGCTGCGACCTCACCGAGCCAGACGTGGCTTCGGGCCTCGTCGAGTCGTTCTTCGGCGTTGGAGGTCATCTGTTCCAGGCGTTGGGTCTGGGCGGGGTCGACGTCGAGGAAGCGGCAGCGTGCGCAGGCGTGCTCGTGGACGCACGGGGTGGCGTATGGCCGGTGGCAGTCTCCGAGGGCGACCTTGCGCAGGAGGAAGTGCTGTTCGAAGTCGGTCCACTCCTCGGCGGTGGCGGCGCGCAGCTCGTCGCTCGGTCGGGTCTGGCGTCGGCGTTCGATGAACGCGTGGTGGGCTTGGATGACGTCCTCGGGGAACACCGCTGTGTAGCCACGCGTGGTGTCGAGGCTGAGGTGGCCTAGGAGGGTGGCGACGATGTGCAGGGGTAGGCCGCTGCCGACGAGGTCGGTGCTGAACAGTCTGCGGAAGTCGTGGGGGACGAAGTGGACGGGCTGGCCTGCGTCGGTGATGCCTGCCTGGTCGGCGATCTTCTTCATGAGGGTGCGGATGTAGGCCATCGACAGGACTTCTTGGCGTGCTCCGACGAGGCGGGCGAACAGGTGGGGCAGCGGATCGCTGAACACTCTGTCGGTCGGGTCGTAGCGGACGGAGAGCGGTATGTGCGATGCGGTGCCGCGAGCGCGGCGCTGGACTTCGAGGAGCACCTTGACGAGATCGGGGCTCATGGGCAGGAGCCGTTCCGCGTCGGTCTTGGACGGCACGATGTGCAGCAGCGGGATGAGCGTATTGGTCGTGGGCGCGACGTAGTGGCGCAACGACAGTTGGGTTGTCTCGAGCAGTTCTTCGATGCGCACGCCCGTTTCGCTGAGAGTCTCGGTGACTGCCCATGCCCAGAAGCCGTCGGCTTCGGCTCGGCTCACGTTGACGCGTCCCTTCTCGAGTCCGGGCGGCCGGGTTTCGGTGGGCGCGTTGATGAGGTTCGCCCAGACCATGGCGCGGGCAGGGGAAGCGTTGGACCGTTGAGGTGGGTCGTGGCGTTCGTAGGTGATGTCGTCTATTACGTACTGCTCGCCGTGGCGGGCAGCGAGGGTCGCCTCCAGCAGGCGGGCGCCGCGGTTCTTGAGGTCGAGCGCGCTGGCACGGAAGCGGGGCAGGTTGGGTGTCAGCATCCGAGTTCGTTCGTGCATCCGGGCGGTGACCTTGCGCCGTGCCTTCGCTGATGCCTTGGACGCGCTCCTGGGGATGGGCACGGGCGCGACCCAGACGGCCCAGCGTTCGGGTTCGGTGTACGACCATTCCGAGATGTCCCTGTACAGGGCCCGTACGGAGAAGATCGTCGAGTACAGCTCCCGGCGTGGTTGCCCGTCGAGGTTCACGGCGAGTCGCTCTCGCCACTGCGCAGCCACGCCGGCGGCGAGGCGCAGGTCGCTCTGGTCGGGGTTGATCTCCAGGACTGTTCCCCAGAAGAGCCGAGCCAGTCGGTAGGCCAGGCCGGACAAGTAGCCGTAGTCCATGGCGTCCTTGACCTCGTTGAGGTAATCCACGAGCAGGTCCCGAACCGGCGAGGGCGGCAGGCCGTAGCGGTCCACGAGTGTCGCGACGCTGTGTTGGCGCGACCGGGTGGAGGATGCCCACGCCGCGCGAAGCGTTGGTGGTTCTCCGGCGAGGGGTCCGAGCGCGACGAGCAGCTCCCACGCGAGGTGTTCCTTGTGCTTGCGGCTTGAGGTGCGCACGATGTCGGAGTACTCCAGCAGGTCGCTTGCGCGTAGATCCCCGATCCGTTTCCCGGTCCGGATCAGAACCCGGGCGATGCACAGCTCGGCGTTGCGCTGGGCTAGCTCGGGTGCTGACTGGTACATCGACAGTTCGCGGAGGCGGCGGGTCGTCTCGGGCTCGCACGCCTCAAGGAGCATGGTGCCGAAGCGGTTGATCTGTAGTGCGGCGAGAAGCCAGGAGTACGATGGCCGTAGCACCCGGGAGTACAGCAGCGGGATCAGGCCCCGCGACAAGGTCGAGTGCCGCATGCCAGTTTGTGCGGCAACCTCGGTAACCCAGGTCCGGGGCGCGGCGTCCAGGCCGCTGAGCAGCCACCGTTCTTCCCAGGTCTCGCCGGGGAATCCATCGAGCCAGGTGAGCAGGCCTCGCACAGCCCGGCGGCGGTATCCGGTCACGGCCGCCGTGCGCTGGATGCGGTCTGAAGCGATCGTGCACACGACTTCGACGAGGTCCTCGATGCCGAGGGTCTGGAGCATGGCATCTGGGGAGCCGTCTGGTCGCACGGGTGGCGGGAGGCCGCTGTCGTAGGCCGGCCTCGGTGCGACCACTCCGTTGGATTTCGTGGCTGGATCGGCGGCGACGGGGAGGCGTTGCAGCCGAGCGGCGCGCTGGCGCGTCTCCACCGCGGCTGTGCGTGAGGGCCGCCGTTCGCTCTGGCGCAGCGTCTTGCCGGTGCTCAACCGAGCCCCAGGAGCTCGCGGACCGCCGCCTCGTCGTACTCCGGCTCGATCGCCGGAGCCGGGGCCTTGGGCTTGGCGTAGTGCTCGACGACCTTCGCCAGGACGTCCTCCATCCGCGGCTGGGTGTAGACGGTGGTGGTGGTGATGTGCGCGTGGCGAAGTATCGTCTGGACGTCCACGAGCGTGAACTGCGGGTCGGCCAGGAAGCGCTCGGCCGCGGTGTGGCGAAGATCGTGCAAGGTCCAGTTCGACCCCA
>CAZFUQ010000251.1:0-5938 GCA_964521905.1 uncultured Cellulosimicrobium sp. | reverse complement strand
GCCGCGACGTCGCGCGACATCCGCTCGAGCGTCGGGTCCCTGCTCTCCTCGCGGATCATCTCCATGACCCGGTCGACCTCGGCCGGCGAGAGCCCGTACTCCTCGGCGATCCACCGCATCGGGAACCCTACGCCGCGCATCTTCTGCAGCCCGTCCATGAGCTGGGACTCCGAGCGGTACTGCGGCTTCTTCCACAGCACCTTTCCGACCGCGATCCGCTCCGCGCGGACCGTGTCGCCCTCGGCGAGCGCCGCGAGGCGGTTGATCTCGCGCACGGGGTCGTTGGCGTAGGTGATGCGCTCGTTGGCCTTGGACACCAGGCCCGCCTCGGCGAGCTCGTATCCCGCGGCGGGGACGTTCGCCGAGGAGGACGCGATGAGGTAGTGCGAGGGGGTGCGGGTCTGGGCCGCGATGTGCGCGACGGCCTCCTCGATGACCTTTGAGAATGCGTCGAGCGTGGCGGGCTTCCACTCGCCGATCGTGATGCCGGTGCCCTCGAGCCACGCGACGCGGTCGCGGATCAGGGAATCGAGCTCCTGGGGCCGCTCGCCGATCTTGTTCCCGTCGGCGTCGAGGATGTCCTCCTTCGGCGTCTCGCCGTTGAGGATGACCCGGCCGGGCAGCGAGGCGTAGTCGAGGGCGTTGAGGAGGTACGCCCAGACCAGGTTGATGGAGTCCTGCATCGGTATGACGAGGCCGATGTCGGAGATCGGGTCGTTGTCCAGCAGCGACTGGTTGCGCAGCTCGACGAGCGGCACGGTGCCGAGCTTGTGCCTGCGCGGCTCGGTGCCGCTGAAGTTCCAGCCCTGTGCGTCCGGCGCGATGCGGCGCTCACCTCGGTCGGTGGCGATCTTCTTGCGCTCGAGCGCGACGACGAAGGTTGGCAGCAGCAGCTCGGCGTACTCCTTGGTGTCGTCCTCCCAGACGACCATGCCGGCCTTGCGACGGCGCGTGAGGCCGTCGTAGGTGACGACCGTCGAGTCGGGGTTCTCGAACGTGATGCGCGCCTTGCCTGCGCCGTCGGTCGCGACCATGCCGTAGGAGCGCTTCGCGATCGTCATCATCAGCAGCGCCTCGTTCAGGCCGCGCTGGGCGTCGTTGAGTTCCCACGTGCGCGCGAGGTCCTCGTCCGCGCCCCACGTGCGCGGGGTGCCATCATCGCCGGGCAGGCGCATGCCGAGGTACTCGATGCGCTCGATCGGGGCCTGCGCGACGGGCATGCACCAGTTGTCGGAGAACCCGGTGAATCGCTTCTGGAAGTAGTCGCGGAACTCGTCGGAGGCGAACCGCATGCGGCCCTCCTGGCCGCGGAAGTAGCGCACCGCCTCCTGCACCGGGGTCCGGCGGGCCTGGATCTTCTCGGACAGGAGCTGCGCGAGCGCGAGCAGCTGGGCTTCGGTCACGGGCTGGCTCACCTCCTTCTCGTGCTCGACGACGTGTAGATGCGGCTCGGGCGGTGTTCGGGCCAGCCTTCGGCCCGCATGTCCGAGGCGGCCTCGTGCGCAAGGACGCTCGTCACGGCGGCGTCGATCTTCTGGTGTCGGGCGGGCTTCATCAGCCCGTACCGCTCGCCCGGTCGGGCGACCTTGCGCGCGTTCGCCATGTGCGTCGTGGTGATCGGGCACCCGTCGTGCGTGATCAGCGACCCCAGGTCGGCCTCGAAGCGACGCAGGGACGCGTAGACCGCGTTCACGCGGTGGTTGCCGGACATCTGCCACGGGATGAAGACCTTCGGGCCGTGCTTCTGGTCCCACGCCTCGATGTCGGACGCCCACGACAGCTCGTCGCGGAACCCGGGGTCGCAGTACACGCGCAGCACGCGGTACCTCGTGGTGATCTCGTCCCAGGCCGTGGCGACCTGGTCGTGCGGGATCCGCCCGCCCCACTCGTCCGGGTTCCAGATCGCCGGGACCCGGTCCGGGCCGTACCGCGGGGTGAAGAGCAGCCCGTCCCGGGTCTCGAGCTTGATGACCGTCCAGTCGTCGTTGTCCGACCCGTCGAAGCCGCCGCACACGCTCGTGCCGCGCGGCGGGTTGTTCCGCCAGACCTGCTCAGCGAGCGCTACCGGCATACCGTGCCTCCCACGCCCCCTCGAGCAGCCACGACCCCGCGCCGTACACGATCCGGTTGCCGAAGAACCGCTCCGCCTCGGCGGGGTCCTTCTTCAGCAGGTCCGCGGCCTCGGCCTCGATCGCGTCGAGGTCGATGTGCCCGCCGCGGGTCTTGAGCGTCTCGCCGTAGGCGAAGGCGTGGATCTTGCGGCGGTCGGCCTTCACCGAGTACTTCAGCGACGCCGGCGCCTGCCGGAACTGGGTGTAGACGTCCTTCGCCGCGGCCTCGTACTCGATCTGCGCGAGCGAGTGCTCGGACGGGTCCCACGCGTTCGTCGTCAGGGACGCGCGGCCACCCATGCCGGCCAGGCCGCGGTACTGGGTGCGCGCGACCTTGAGCATCTTGTTCTGCGCAGTCCACAGCCCGACCTCGTCCTGCGGCACGAACGTGACGCGCTGGCCCAGGCGGGACTGCGCCGAGGACGTCACGGTGTCGATGCGTCCGCCGCCGGGCAGGCGCGTGAACTCCTCGCCGACGTTCGGGATCAGGTCGTCGAGCGGGCCGAGCTCGATCATCGGGCGCAGCGCGCCGTAGATGTTGTCGGTCTGCTCCTCGGACACTGCGGTGACCTGGATCAGCGGCGTCGGCCACATCATGCCCATGGGCTCGCCGGGCTCGTACCCGTACTCCCACCCACAGCCGCAGCCGTTGACCGCACAGTCGTACCCGTCGTCGGCGCCGGCCCACCCCGCGAAGAGCGCCGGGCCAGCGCCCTCGAGCGCGATGTGCGCCGCGGACATCGGGCCCTTGCCCTTCTTCTGCGGGTCGACCAGCATCCCGCGACGGTTCACGAACGCGGGGCCCTTCACCGGGTCGTGCGGTGTCCACTTCACACCGGCCCGCACGAGGTAGAAGTGGGTCAGGTACTCGAACTGGGAGTCGTACAGCTGGAACGGCGCGCCGCGCTGGAACCCGTCCGGCACGACGCAGTGCGCCTCGATCCACGCGAGCGCGACACTCAGCGGCTGAGGGCCGCGCCGCGCCTCACGCGCCACCGGTCACCACGCGCATCGCGCGGTCCCGGACCGACGACCCGCGCCGCGCCGTCGTGCCCGACGTCTCGGCCTGCTCCTGGCGGCGGGCAGCGACCTCGTCCGTCGCGATCTTCCACCGCAGGCGCATCATCGACGCCGGGTCGACGCCGAGCCGGTCACCGCGCATGCGCGCCTCGGCGAGCAGCTTGACGTTCCCGTCCCGCTCGCCGCGCACCCGCAGACGCACGTAGATCGCGACCTCGTCCGCGCACCGCAGCCGCTCCCACATGACCGCCTGCGGCTTGGACCACAGGTGCTCCCACAGCTCGTGCTCGCGCTCGATCTCGTCGCGCAGCAGCTCGCCCGCGGCCTCGACGTCGTCCCCGACGCGCGCGGCGTCGACCGGGTTCGGCGTCGGCGCCGGCAGCGGCCACCCAGGAGCCGGACGGCTCCGACCCTCCGACGGCAGCGTGATCCACCCGGCACGGTCGTCCTTGCGGTCGCGGCGCAGCGCGTTCGGGTCCGGCGGCGGGCCCGAGTTGACGCGAGCTCCACCCCGGGTCACGGGCTCAGCCCGCTTCGACGAGGTCGAGCGCCGCGCGCACCGCGGCGTCCTTCGCCTCGAGCAGCTTGCGCAGCGCCACCGTGCGCTCCGGCGAGCGCGGCAGCCGCGCCACGACGTCGTCCGCGAGCGCCTGGAAGCGCCAGGACGTCTCGCGCAGGGGCCCGATGGGCAGGTGCTTCCACGCGAAGTACCGCAGGAGCGGCTCGGCCGCCGGCGCGGTCGACGTGGTCGGGGTCGGTTCGTTGGTCATCGTTCGTCCTCCTCAGCCGCCTCTCGCGGCGTCGATGCGGTCGCCTCTCGCGACCGCCTGCGCGGCGCGTCGCCGCAGGTCAGGGCAGGTTTCCGAAGAGCGTTTGAACCTGACAGACCAAAAAGAGACCTCCCCGGCGGTCCGCCGGGTCGCCCTCCGGAGGGGGTCCCCCCCCACCCCCGAACCGCCGACCCGAGGGGGCCGGAATGTCCGATTCGACGGTCAGCGCGCGGCCCAGCCCGCGGGCTTCGTGCGAGCCGTCTTCGCGTCGTGACACGCCTTGCAGACGCCTCGTCCGTAGCGCGGGTCGTCGGGGTCGAGCTTCATCGCGACGAGGTCGACCCGCTCATGCGGATGATGGTCAGCGACCGTCGAGACAGCGCCGCACCAGCCGTCGTGCCGGCCGCAGTCACCAGGGCAGACGCACCGGGGGTGCCGGGCAAGCACCGCCTCCCGGAACCCCCGGTGTCCGCGGGTGCGGTACGGGTTGCCGGCGGGCCGGCGGCGCTTGTCGTGCACGGCCCTGCACTTCGCGCAGCGCCCGACGTCCTCGTGAAGGACGCCGCAGCCGTCGGTGGTGCAGACCCTCCACGCCATGGCCTACCTCCCTGGTGCGCAGATAGGCCCCAGGGAGGTGCCTGTCAGTCGTCGTCCCAGCCAGAGGGCGGCACTCGCTCACCGTCCAGGGCGACTTCAAGCAGGCCCCGCCTGGTGACCCAGGACTGCCCACCCGACCAGGCGAGCTTGACCATCTCGCGGCCGTCGGCCCCGACGGCCGCGAGCAGGACGACGGCGCTCGACACCAGCGCCCCCTCCGGGAGGTGGGCCGTCACCCCGAGCCCATCGAGCATGGCCCCGATCGGCTCGCCCTCGTCGTCCATCGCTGCCTCCCGCCGTCGCCGGTGACCCGTGCCGAGATCCCGTGGTCTGTGTGTCGCACGGTCCGGGCGACGGCGGGGAGAGTGTGGGCCGGCGGCGATCGCGTGCGTTCGATCGCCGCCGGCCTCGGGCCTGCCTCGGCCGCGCGGGAAGGAAGGCGCGCGGCCGGGTCTCGGCCGACCCGGGCCCGCCCGAGCCCGGGTAGCACAAAGCCCCGGGCGCGAGGTGCGCGGTCCGGGGCTTGGCGGCTGCTTCTGGGCGCGTGAGTACCCAGAAGTGTTTTCAGGAGCATCATGCCACGTGAGGAGGCCCTTCGGCCAACTGTGCAGCACGACGGCGCGCCGCGTGCTCGGCGTGCGCGGCGTCCCACGCGGCGCGCAGCTCGTGCTCGGTGAGCGCCTCGGTGTGCGCGACGAGGATCTCGGCATCGACGAACCGGTACAGGCGCTCAGTGGTGCCGTCGCGACGACGGCGCGCGCGCTTCTCGGCGCGCGGCCACGGCCCGAGGACGGGCGGGAGCTGCTGGCGGTGGATCCACGTCGCGATCGTGTGCTTCGGCACCCGGCCCTGCAGCGCGAGGACGAGCTCGCCGAACGCGAGGAGGGCGGCCGGGCGGTGACGCGACATGCCGGACCAGGACGCGACGACGTCGACGGTCATGTGCGCCGTGCTCGACCAGGACCGCCGGCACCTGGTGCAGCGGGCCATGTCAGCGAGACCGTCGACGACGTCCCAGTCACGAACGACCGGCCCGCCGCAGTGCACGCACGGCGCAGCGAGGCGTTCCGGGGCGAGGCCGGCGAGGCGACGCACGACGGTGCGCGTGGTGCGCAGCTCGTCGAGGTACACGTCCCACGCGGGATGGTTCTGCGCAGCCCAGAGCGTGTGGGAGTGCAGGTACGCGAGCGTGTCCCACGCGCCCTCGGGGTCGCCGCACCGCTCGGACCAGTCGTCGACCCACGCCTCGAGCAGGTCGAGCGCGCCGCCCCGCGTGCGGATCGACGACGGGCCCGGTACCGGGACGTCCTCGCGGTACGCCGCGTCCAGGCCGTGGGGCAGCCGGTCCGAGCTCGACGCGGACGCGGTGCCGGTGAGGTCGTACCGGACGGCGCGCAGCCCGACGGCGACGCGGGCGACGTCGGACATCTCGGCGAGGTA
>CAZFUQ010000250.1:0-6101 GCA_964521905.1 uncultured Cellulosimicrobium sp. | reverse complement strand
CCCGTCGACCTCGCGCCCTGAGGCGCCCCCGCCCGGGGCCCTGACCGGCACCCGGTCGGTCGGCACCTGACCGGCACCTGACCGGCACCGAGAGAACGGTGCCGGGCCCACAGACCCCGGTGCGCACCTCGGTGCGGGCCGGACCGAGAAAAGTGGTGGCCCGGATGCGCCAACATCCGGACCACCGAGCCCGAGTCGTCCCGCCGATCTCTCCACGGAACACCTGCGTCAACAGTCACCCAGGGCTCACCCATGCTATCCGCGTGGGTGCGCGCTGGCCCCGGCGAGACGGCTCCTGACCGAAGGAGCCCACCCATGTCATCCACCCCGGACACCGCGGGGGAGACGGCGATCTCCGCCGTCGACCTGCGCAAGACCTACCCGGGCGGCCGCGGCCGCCCGCCCGTGCACGCGCTCGACGGCCTGTCGTTCGCCGTCCCCGCGGGCACGGTCTTCGCCCTGCTCGGCCCCAACGGCGCGGGCAAGTCGACGACCGCCAAGATCCTCACGACCCTCAGCCGCGCCGACTCCGGCACGGCGCACGTCGCCGGGACCGACGTCGCGCGCCGGCCCGATCGCGTGCGGCGGACGATCGGGTACGTGGCGCAGAAGCCCGTGACCGACCCCATGGACACCGGTCGCGAGAACCTCGTCCTCGCGGGCCGGCTCCAGGGCCTCGGTGCGCGCGACGCCCGCGTCCGCGCGACGCAGCTGCTAGACCGCTTCTCACTCACTGGCGCCGCCGACCGCCTCGTCAAGACCTACAGCGGCGGCATGGCACGCAAGCTCGACGTCGCGATGGGCATCGTCCACCGCCCGCGCGTGCTGTTCCTCGACGAGCCGACCACCGGCCTCGACCCCGAGGCGCGCGCCGAGATGTGGGCCGAGATCGAGCGCATGACCGCGGTCGAGAGCATGACGGTCCTCCTCACGACGCACTACCTCGAGGAGGCGGACCGCCTCGCCGCGAACCTCGCGATCGTCGACCACGGCCGCGTCGTCGCCGCAGGCACGCCCGACTCGTTGAAGGACGAGCTGCGCGGTGACGGGATCGTCGTCGAGCTGGCCCCCGCTGTCGCGCCGGGCGCCGCCGTGCCCGACGGCGGCCCGTCCTTCGCGCGTCGCGTCACCGACGCGGTGCTCGGGTGCGAGGGCGTCGGCGACGTGCACGTGGACGGGCGCACCCTGCGTGCCCGCGCCGACTCCGGCGCCGTCGCGCTGCCCGCCGTCCTCGCGGCGCTCGACGCCGCCGGGCTGGCCGTCGCGTCGGCGACGCTCGCCCGCCCCAGCCTCGACGACGTGTACCTGCGGCACACCGGCCGCACGTTCGCCTCGGCGCAGGCAGGCGCTCCCGTCCCGGACGCCGGGGCGACGGCCGAGGAAGTGGCCGCATGACCGCCGTCGTGCACACCGGGCTGCTCACCGCCCGGGCGCTGCGCCAGGGCGCGCGCATCCCCGTGTTCATGGTCATGAACCTCGTGCAGCCGATGATCTGGCTGCTGCTGTTCGGCCAGCTCTTCCGGTCCGTGGTCGAGATCCCCGGGTTCTCGACCGGCGGCACGTACCTCGAGTTCATCACGCCGGGCGTCGTCATGATGACCGCGATGTTCGGGGCGGCATGGTCCGGCACGTCGTTCGTGCAGGACATGGACCGCGGGGTCATGGACCGCTTCCTCACGTCGCCGACGTCACGTGGGGCGCTCGTGGCGTCGACGATGATCTACCAGGCCGTCATCGCGGTCGGTCAGGCGCTCGTCGTGCTGGCCGTCGCGTGGCTGTGCGGCGCGCGGTTCGGCAGCACACCGGGGGAGACGACGCTCGGCGTCCTCGCGCTGCTCCTCGCCGTGGTGCTGCTCACGGCGCTGTTCTCCGCGCTGAGCAACGCGACGGCCCTGCTCACCGGCCAGCAGGAGGCGCTCATCGGCATCTCCCAGCTCATCACGCTGCCGCTCATGTTCCTGTCGTCGGCCGTCATGGACACGCGCCTGTCGGCGGACTGGGTCGCGGACGTCGCGCGGTACAACCCGTTCGACTGGGCCGTCGTCGCGGGGCGCGAGGCCCTCGCGGCGGCGCCCGACTGGGGTCTCGTGTGGGGCCGGCTCGGTCTGCTCGCGCTCGCGGCGGTCGTCATGGGGCGGCTCGCGACGCAGGCGTTCCGTACGCGGCAGCGCTCGGCCTGACAGGTCCGGCGGCGTCCGCCCCGCCCGGGGTCAGCGGTCCCGGGTGAGGGCGAACGCCGTCGTGCCGACGAGCGCGAGACCGACGCCCCACCACACGAGCCCGACGCCCGCGATCGCCAGACCCGCCGCGACGAACAGCGCGACCTGCACGTCGAGCCGCCACGGCTGAGAGAGCCGGTGGGCCGACCGGGGTGCCAGCCAGCGCCCCCACACCACGACGACCAGCCCGGGCAGGACGACCGCGAGGACGACGGAGAGCGTCATGCGGAGCGGGGCCGAGATGTCGGCCCCTGCCCCGAGGCGCCAGCCGACCACGGCCAGCAGCGCGAGGAGCGCGAGCTCGCAGAGGAAGGCGAGGACGCCCGCCGGGCCCACGCGGTCCGGGGCGGGCCGACGACGGTCGTCGCCCGGGGTGGGGTCGCTCACCTCTGCCCGGTGTCGTCGTCGCGGTCTTCCTCGACGTCGTCCTCGAGGTGGGAGACGTCGGAGAAGGTGATCTGTCGGTGGCGCACCGCACGGTTGTACAGCCACGTGACGAAGGAGAGCACGACCCCGAGCGCGACGAGCGCGCCCGCGATCACGTACTGCTCCTGCTGGTCGGCGCTGCGCGCCCAGGGCCCGGCGAGGTAGGCGCACGTCAGGGCGCCGAGGACAGCGAGCCAGGTCCGGGTCCGGAAGTGCGCGTGGTCCACGCGCTCGCGCCGCAGCACCAGCAGCGCGACGTTGACGATCGTGAACACGACGAGCAGGAGCAGCGACGTCGTCCCGCCGAGCAGGGCGATCGCGCTCGTCCCCGCCTCGGTGGCCGACTGCCGGACGACGTAGACGATGAGCGCGAACGCGATGGCCGTCGTCACGAGGATCGAGACCCAGGGCGTGCGGCGGAACGGGTGCACCTGGCCGAACGCGCGCGGCAGCACCCCCTGGTTGGCCATCCCGTAGAGCAGTCGCGACGCCATGAGCATGTTGATGAGCGCCGAGTTCGCGACGGCGAACATGCCGATGAACGGGAAGATCGTGTCGAACGGCAGGTTCGGCGCCCCGGCCGCGACGACCTGCGTGAGGGCGGATCCTCTGGAGTCGTCGACCAGGTCGCCCACGGGGACGAGCGCGACGGCGCTGATCGCCACGAGCACGTAGATCACGCCCGTGATCGAGAGCCCCGTGAGCATCATGCGGGGGAAGTCGCGCACCGGGTCCTTGCACTCCTCGGCCATGTTGACCGAGTCCTCGAACCCGACCATGGCGAAGAACGCGAGGGTCGTCGCGGCCGTCACGGCGAGGAACACGCTCTTGTCGTCGGGGCTCTCGAACACGACGACGCGCGAGAAGTCGGCGCGGCCCTGCGTCGCCGCCCACAGCCCGACGAAGATCACGAGCAGCAGGCCGGACAGCTCCACGAGGGACAGCACGACGTTCGTCTTCACGCTCTCGGCGACGCCCCGCAGGTTGACGAGCGCCACGAGCGCCATGAACCCGAGCGCGATGGCGAGCCGCCCGCCGCTGCCGGTGCCGAGGTCCAGCCCGAACCCGTCCGAGACGAACCCCGCGAACGCGTTGGACGCGGTCGACGCCGACGTGATGCCCGAGCTCATGACCATGAACGCGACGACGAACGTCAGCAGGTGGATGCCGAACGCCCTGTGCACGTAGAGCGCGGCGCCGGCCGCGCTCGGGTACTTGGTGACGAGCTCGAGGTAGGAGAACGCGGTGATGGTCGCGACGACGAACGCGAGCAGGAACGGCAGCCATGCCGCGCCGCCGACCTCGCCCGCGACCTGGCCCGTGAGTGCGTACACGCCCGTGCCGAGGATGTCCCCGACGATGAACAGGAGCAGGAGCTTGGGTCCCATGACCCGCTTGAGCTCCGGCTGTCGGCGTTCCTCCGTGTCACCCGCGGTCCGGCTCATGAGAGGCTCCCTCGCGTCTCCGACGTGCCCGGACCTCCATGCAACCGCCCGGAGCCCGGTTTGTCAGCGCGAGAGCGCGCGTGTCTCCTTCTCGCGCCCGTCGGGTCGGGGGTGCGCGGCCCGACGGTGCCCGGTCCGTCGGCGCAGCACGCCCGTCGTGGTCGCGACGCCCAGCAGGAGCACGACGCCGCCCGTGAGCTCGGCCGCGTTGGGCACCTCGTCGAGCACGAGCCACGCGGCGAGCATCCCGACGACCGGCACGAGCATCGTGAACGGCACCACGGCGGAGGCCGGGTGGCGTGCGAGCAGCGTGTTCCAGATCCCGTACCCGACGAGGCTCGCGAGCCACGCGGTGTACAGGGTCGACAGCACCGGCGCGAGCGTGAGGTGCGTGAGCGCGTGCCCGACGGCGTCCGGCCCGTCGATCGCGAGCGAGAGCCCGAGCATCGGCACGGGCACGACGAGCGCCGACCACACGGTCATCGAGAGCCCGTCCAGCCCGGGCCGCGAGGCAGGACCCTGGTCGCGCGAGGGAGAACCGTGGTCACGGCGCCCCGCGCGCCGGGCGACGACGTTGCCCACCGCCCACGACGCCGCCGCGGCGAGCGTGACGAAGAACGCGAGGGCCGGCGTCGACGCGGAGCGTCCCAGCCCCACGATCCCCAGGCCCACGGCCCCGACCAGGACCCCGACGAGCTGGGTGCGCGTCGGGACCTCGCGCAGCGTCGCCGCGGCGAACAGCACGGTGAGCCCGACCTGCGCCTGGAGCACCAGCGACGCGAGCCCGGCCGGCATGCCGAGCGCGAGCGCGGTGTACAGCAGGCCGAACTGGCCGAGGCTCATGAACGCCCCGACGAGCAGGACGTCACGCCACCGTGCCCGGGGTCGCGGGACGAGGAAGACCGCGGGGACCAGCACGACGACGAAGCGCAGGGCGACGAACAGCGTCGGCGGCACGTCGCCGAGCCCGAGGTCGATGACGACGAAGTTGAGTCCCCAGATCACCGCGACGAGCACGGCGAGGAGGGACGGGCGCAGGGGCATGCCTCGAGGGTGCCGCCGCGTGACCGTGCACGTCCAGCGCACGGTTCTGCATGGTTTTCGGTAGCGATCTTTCTCGGTAGCCTCGAGGCATGATCGACCTCGCCGCCGTCGACGCGCTGCTCGCCGTCGAGCGCACCGGGACCGTGCACGCCGCGGCCCGCGATCTCGGGTACACGCCGTCCGCCGTCTCGCAGCAGGTGAAACGGCTCGAGCGCGACCTCGGCGCGCGCCTGCTCGACCGCGAGGGCCGCGGCGTCGTGCTGACGGCCGCCGGCCGCCGGGTCGTCGAGGAGGGCCGGGCCCTGCGCGAGCAGGTGGAGTCCCTGCGCTCCCGCCTGCACGACGCCGGTGCGCGCCCCACGGGCACCGTACGGCTCGGGTCGTTCTCGACGGCGGTGCGCGGCGTCGTCGCGCAGCCCGTCCCCGGGGGGCCCGACGACGTCCCCGCCCTGCGCCTGCTGGTCCAGGAGGCGGAACCGTGGGACGCGGTGGCCGCGGTCGCGGCGGGCACG
The DNA here is from genome assembly GCA_964521905.1 of uncultured Cellulosimicrobium sp. Taxonomy (GTDB): domain Bacteria; phylum Actinomycetota; class Actinomycetes; order Actinomycetales; family Cellulomonadaceae; genus Cellulosimicrobium. The sequence goes on along the minus strand of CAZFUQ010000250.1, from coordinate 455 downwards.
CTCGACCTCGCCCTCGTGCACCACTGGGAGGGCGTGGGTCTCGCGCTGCCGCCGAGCCTGCGCGGTGAGGAGCTGTTCCGCGACGAGGCCGACGTGCTCGTGCACCGGACGAGCCCGCTCGCGTCGCGCGGCGTGCTCACGCCCGCGGACCTCCTCGACGAGACGTGGGTCTGCACGCCCGACGGCACGATCTGCTACGAGTGGTTCTGCCACATGTTCGCGCGCGAGCCCCGCGTCCCGCGCATCGACTTCCGCTGCCTCGAGTTCGCCTCGCAGGTCGAGCTGGTCGCCCACGCTCTGGCCGTCGCGCTCGTGCCGCGCCTCGGGCGGGGGCCGCTGCCCGCCGACGTCGTCGCGGTGCCGGTCCGCGAGCCGGTCCCCACGCGCCCGGTGACGGTCGTGTGGCGCGCGACCATGACCGACGCCCCCGCCGTGCGCTACCTCCGCGAGCGGCT
>CAZFUQ010000249.1:0-6147 GCA_964521905.1 uncultured Cellulosimicrobium sp. | reverse complement strand
CCTCGGCCGTGCGACCGCCGCCGCCCGCGCCGGACCGGCGACCGCGCGATGACCAGGCCTCTACCTCGCGCGACCAGGGCTCTACCTCGGGTGACCGGGGCTCTACCTCGGGTGACCGGGGGTCTACCTCGCGGGGGCGTGGGCGAGGACGGCGTCGAGGAGGCGGACGGCGGCGGCCTTGTCGAGGGGCGCGTTGTAGGAGCCGCACTTGGGGGACTGCACGCACGCGGGGCAGCCGTCGTGGCAGGGGCAGCGCGCGATCGCGTCGCGCGTCGCGCGCAGCCACGTCGCACCGAGCTCGTACCCGCGCTCGGCGAAGCCCGCACCGCCGGGGTAGGCGTCGTGGACGAAGACGGTCGCCTCGCCGGTGTCCGCGTGCAGCGCGGTGGAGACGCCGCCGAGGTCCCAGCGGTCGCACGTCGCGAGGAGCGGAAGGAGCCCGATCGACGCGTGCTCGGCGGCGTGCAGCGCGCCGGGCAGCTCGTCCGCGTCGACCTCGGCCTCCTCGATCACGGACTGGGGGACCGTCCACCACACGGCCATCGTGGGGAGGGTGCGCTCGGGCAGGTCGAGCGTCTCGGTGCCGAGCACCTGCATGTCGATCAGGCGGCGGCGCTGGAAGCTCACGACCTGCGAGGAGACGTCGACGGGCCCGTAGCCCCAGCCGACCGGGCCCCAGCTCCGCTCGACGACGCTCCGCCCGGCCGCGACGTCACCCGGCTCGGGCTCGTCGACGATCTCGATCGACGTCGCGGAGCGCGACCAGGTGCCGTGGTCCACGTCCTGGCGGCGCACGAGCGCGACGTGGTCCGCGAGGTCGAGGTGCTCGACGACGTAGGTGCGGCCCTGGTGGACGTACACCGCGCCGTCGTGCACGGACCCGTCGGCCGAGGCCGCGTCGACCGTGCCGAGCAGGCGCCCGGTGCGCGCCTCGGCGACGCGCACGGGAGCGCCGCCGGAGCCGCGCAGGTCGGTCATGCCGCTCGCGGGCTGCGCGTGCGTCCAGTACCACCCCGACGACCGGCGGCGCAGCGCGCCGCGCGCGACGAGCACGTCGAGCAGGCCGCGCACGGCGGCGGGGTCGCCGAACGCCGCGAGGTCCTCGGCGCGCAGCGGGTTCTCGGCCGCGGCCGCGCACAGGTGGGGCGCGAGGACGTACGGGTTCGCGGGGTCGAACACCGTCGCCTCGAGCGGGGCGTCGAACACGGCCTCGGGGTGGTGCACGAGGAACGTGTCGAGCGGGTCCTCGCGCGCGACGAACGCGACGAGCCCGTCCGCGCCCGCGCGCCCCGCGCGACCGGCCTGCTGCCACACCGACATGCGCGTGCCCGGCCAGCCGGCGATGAGCACGGCGTCGAGGCCGGAGATGTCGACGCCGAGCTCGAGCGCGTTCGTCGTCGCGAGGCCGAGGACCTCGCCCGTGCGGACCGCGTCCTCGAGGTCGCGCCGCTCCTCGGGCAGGTACCCGCCGCGGTAGGCGGCGACGCGCCGCACGAGCCCGGGGTCGACGACGCGCACGTGGTCCTGCGTCTGCGTCGCCACCGCCTCCGCGCCGCGGCGCGAGCGGGTGAAGGCGAGCGTGCGCGCGCCCGCGACGACGAGGTCGGCGAGCAGGTCCGCGGCCTCGCTCGTCGCGCTGCGCCGGGGGTGCTCGGGCGCCTCCTCGACGGTGGTCGCGACGGCCGGGTCGTCGGCGTGCGCCTCGGAGGGCGTCCCGGCGGACACCGCCGCGGCGAAGCCCACGACGACGGGCGGCTCCCACAGCGCGAACGTCTTGCGGCCCGCGGGCGACGTGTCCTGCGCGACGGTCACGACGTCGTCGGGCGCCACCCCGACCAGGCGTGCGGCGCTCGTCGCCGGGTCGGCGGACGTCGCGGACGCGACGACGAACGTCGGCGGGCGGTCACCCTCCTTCGCGTAGTGCGCGGCGAGGCGGCGCAGCCGGCGCAGCACGAGCGAGACGTGCGCCCCGAAGACGCCGCGGTAGGCGTGGCCCTCGTCGACGACGACGTACCGCAGGTCGCGCAGCAGCCGGGACCAGCCGCGGTGGTACGGCAGGAGCGCGAAGTGCAGGAAGTCCGGGTTGGTGAGCACGACGTCGGCGTGCTCGCGGACCCAGCGGCGCTCGTCCTGGCCGGTGTCGCCGTCGCACGTCGCGACGCGCACGTCGCGCGTACCCGCGGCGTCGAGCAGGCGCTGCAGCCCGGAGAGCTGGTCGGCCGCGAGCGCCTTGGTCGGCGACAGGTAGAGCACCGACCCGCGGCGCGCGACGGACTCGATGCGGCCCGGGTCGAGGAGCCGGGCGCCGGCGTCGGCCCGGACCGAGGAGAGCGCGGGGAGCCAGAACGCGAGGGACTTGCCGGAGCCCGTGGACGTGGCGAGCGCGACGTGCCGGCCCGACCACGCGGCGTCGGACGCGACGACCTGGTGCTCCCACGGCCGCTCGACGCCGAGCGCGCGGTACCCCGCGACGAGCGACGGGTCCGCCCACGTCGGCCAGTCGCCCCGCGTGCCCTCCCGCGCCGGGAGCTCGCGCACGTGGAGCAGCCGCTCGTCGCGGCGTCCGCCCGCACGCAGCACGTCGAGCAGGTGCGCGGTCCGGGGGAGCCGAGGGCTCTCCGTGGCGGTCTCGGGCATGGTGTCGAGTCTCGCACCTCCCGCCCACCTCTCGGGTGCTCGGGACCTCCGACCCTCGCGCACGGGCCGGCCGGGGCCGACGATCGACGCATGGGAGCGGTGCACGGGTTCCGGGTGGTGGCGACGGCGACGCTCGCGCTCGGCGCGCTGCTGCTGACGCGGCGCATGACGCAGACGTGGGGGACGGCCGAGGGCGAGCACGACATGGTGCTCCCGGGCGACGAGCTCGTGCCGGACGCCCGGGCGGTCGTCGCGACGCGGGCCGTGACGATCGACGCGCCGCCGTCCGACGTCTGGCCGTGGCTCGTGCAGCTCGGCCAGGGGCGCGGCGGGTTCTACTCGTACGACGCGCTGGAGAACCTCGCCGGCCTCGGCATCCACAGCGCGGACTCGGTGGAGGACCGGTGGCAGGACCTCGCGGTGGGTGACGACGTCCACCTGGCCGACGAGGTCGCGCTCCGGGTCGCGCTGCTGGAGCCGGGCTCGCACGTCGTGCTGCTCGGTGCCCCGGGCCCGGGCCGGCCGGACACGATGCCGTTCCGGTTCTCGTGGGCGTTCGTCGTGCGTCCCCTGCCGCCTGGCCGCGCCGGGTCCGCCCGCACGCGGCTGCTGGTCCGCGAGCGCTACCTGCCGCTCGGCGCCGCCGGGCGCGCCGTCGTCGAGGCGGTGCAGCCGGTGAGCTTCGTCATGTCGCAGAAGATGCTGCGCGGGATCCGCGACCGGGCCGGACGCCGCTCCCGTTGAGCGGCGCGCTCAGCCGCGGAAGATCTCCACGACCGCACGGGAGAGGTACCACGGGTCCACGACGGCGGTGAGCTCGCGCGCGGAGTGCATGGACAGGATCGGGACGCCGACGTCGACCGTCCGGATCCCGAGGCGCGTCGCCGTGAGCGGGCCGATGGTCGAGCCGCACGGCACGGTGTTCCTCGAGACGAACTCCTGGCTCGGCACCCCGGCCCGCGCGCAGGCCCGCGCCCACGTCGCGGCGCCGTGCGCGTCGGTCGTGTACCGCTGGTTGGCGTTGATCTTGAGGATCGGGCCGCCGCCGGCCAGCGGCCGGTTCGCCGGGTCGTGGCGCTCGGGGTAGTTCGGGTGCACCGAGTGCCCGACGTCGCTCGACACGCACAGCGACGCCGCGAGCTGGCGGTGCCGCTCCTCGTCGGTCGCGCCGAGCCCCGCCGAGACGCGCGCGAGCACGTCCGCGAGGAACGGGCCCGACGCCCCGGAGCGCGACTCCGAGCCGATCTCCTCGTGGTCGAACGCCGCGAGCACGGGGATCACGTCACCCTCGACCGGGCGGTCGGGCGAGCCCGCGACCTCGAGCAGCGCGACGAGACCCGCGTGCACGGAGAGCAGGTTGTCGAGCCGGCCGGACGCGAGGAACGCCTCGCGCGCCCCGAACACGCGGGGCGACTGGGTGTCCGCGACGACGACGTCGTAGCCCGCGACCTCGCTCGCGCGCACCCCGGCGTGGTGGGCGAGCTCGGCGAGCACGTCCCCGCCGCTCGTCCCGCTCGCGTGCGCCGCGTCGCCCGACACCGCGTCCGACGCGGCGGGGCCGGACGCCGACGCCAGGCCCCACACGGGCTGCGTGTGCTGCTGCTTGTCGAGGGTCAGACCCTCGTTCGCGGCACGGTCGAGGTGGATCGCGAGCTGCGGGATGCGCAGGAGCGGACCGGTGCGCACGAGGCGCTCCTCGCCGTCGGACGTCACCACGCGCCCCGCGAGCTCGAGCTCGCGGTCGAGCCACGAGTTGAGCAGGGGGCCGCCGTAGACCTCGACGCCCGCCTGCCACCAGCCCTCGCGCACGACGCTCGGGCGCGGCTTGAGCTTGAAGCCGGGGGAGTCGGTGTGCGCGCCGAGGACCGCGAACGGCGTCGTCGCGCCCGCCCCGGCCGGCACCACCCAGGCGATGACGGCACCGTCGCGCACGACGACTTAGCGCCCGCCCGCGCCCGCGTCGCCCTGGCCGGCGGCGACCGTCGGCCACGCCGCCGTCTCGTCGAGCCGCTCGAAGCCCACGGCCTCGAGGCGACGCGCGACCTCGTGGGCCGCGTGGTACGACGACGGGGACGCCTCGACGAACGTCGCGAGGTCCTGCGCGTGGGTGCGCGCACGGTCGTGGAGGGAGGGGTCGGTCGCTGCGTGGCTGCTGGGCGTGGGCACAGGCTCCACCCTACGCAGCCCCAGGAGCGCTCCGTAGGGTGGTCGCGCGCGACCGTCCGGCACACCGCGCGGTCCGCCACGAGGAGAACGGAGACCTCATGACCTGGGTCGTCCTGCCCGGCCTGGCGCTCGCCCCCGAGGACTACGCGCCGTTGGCCCGGGCGCTGCGCGCGTCCGGCCGGACCGACGACGTCCGTGTCCTCGACGCCTGGCGCACCCCCGTCACCGGTCCGGTCGACGACGTCCGCGCGGCGCTCGGGATCGACGGCTCGGGGCCGGTCCACCTCGTCGGTCACTCGGTGGGCGGCCTCGCTGCGCTCGAGTGGACGCTGCGCCACCCCGCCGAGGTGCGTCGGCTCGTGCTCCTCGACGCGACCAGCCCGTGGGAGGTTCCCGTCCCCGCGCTGCACCCGGGCCGCCCGCTCGCGCGCGCGGGCACCTGGGCGGCGCGGGCCCTCGCGACGGCGTTCGCCGCGACCGGCCCGACGCTGCGGCGGGCGGCGGTCCTGGCCGTCGCGCGCAGGGTGGACGCCTTGACCCGCGCCGAGGCGCGGGAGCGCTACGGGTCGTCGGGCGCGTGGCGGATGCTCGTCCAGGAGTGGTTCGCGAGCTGGGAGCAGGCACCCCGCGTCCGCGGCCTGCTCGAGACGGGGCACGGCCCGGCCGCGACGGTGGACCCGCTGCTGGTCACGGGTCTGCGCACGAGCGCCCGGTTCCTGCGCGAGCAGCGCGAGCTGTCCGAGCGGTTGGGGATCCCGCGCGTCGGGCTCGCGGGGGAGGGGCACCTCTTCCCGCTCACCCGGCCCGACGACGTCGCGCGCCTCGCCCTCGGGACGAGCGGCGCGTAGCGGCCCCGCACGGCGCCTTCGTGACGACCTGCACGAATGGTCGTGACGTACGCCACACGTGCGTAGACTCACCCCATCGTTCTGGCAGGGGCCCGGAACGATGGTCGTCGCAGTCGTCAAGGAGGACGGATGCTCACGCTCGGTACCGAAAGTCTCACCATCGTCGCCGTCATCGCGGTGATCGCGCTCGTGGCGCTGGTCTTCGCGTTCGTCCTGCGCAGACAGGTCCTGGCCGCGCAGGACGGCACCGCGAAGATGCAGGACATCGCGCAGGCCGTGCAGGAGGGGGCCAGCGCCTACCTGAGCCGCCAGTTCCGCACGCTCGCCCTCTTCGCGGTCATCGTGTTCGGCCTGCTGTTCCTGCTGCCCGGCGACGGCGGGATCCGCGTCGGGCGCTCGGTGGCGTTCCTCGTCGGAGCCGGCTTCTCCGCGGCGATCGGCTACCTCGGCATGTGGCTCGCGGTGCGCGCCAACGTGCGTGTCGCGTCGGCCGCGA
>CAZFUQ010000248.1:0-6150 GCA_964521905.1 uncultured Cellulosimicrobium sp. | reverse complement strand
TGAGCGCGTGCGGTGAGCGCGCCGGGAGCCTGGGCCGGGAGAACGCCCCGGGCGCACGTCGTGCGACGCCGTCGGGCCCGACCTAGGGTCGGGACGTGAGCTCTCGCCCCGACCCGCTCGCCGGCCCACCGGTCGTGCTGGTGCACGGCTCGCGCACGTCGCGCACGATGTGGCGCGCGCAGCTCGACGCGCTGGACCGTGCCGGCGTCCCGGCGCTCGCGGTGGACCTGCCCGGCCACGGCGCGCGCCGCGGCGAGCCCTTCACGCTCGACGGCGCGGTCGACGCCGTCGCGCAGGGCCTGGACGACGTCGGCGGGCGGGCGCTCGTCGTGGGGCTGTCGCTCGGTGGCTACGTCGCGATCGAGGCGCGTGCGCGTCACCCCGAGCGGGTCGCGGGCCTGGTCGCCGCGGCGTGCTCGACACCCCCGGCCACGCGGCTGCGCGACGGCTGGTTGCTCCTCGCGCGGGGGATCGAGCGCCTCCCGGACGGGGGAGCAGGCCTGAACCAGGCGCTCGTCGACCGCGCGCTGACGCCTCGGGCCGCCGCGGACATCGCGGCGGGCGGGTTCGCGCTCGACGTCATGAGCGCGATCCTGCGCGAGACGGGGGTGTGCGACCCGCTGCGGTCCTTGGCCGCGACGGACTCGCCCGTGTGGATCGTCAACGGGCGCTGGGACCACTTCCGGTCTCGCGAGCGCGCATACGTCGAAGCCGCCCGCGGCGCGGGTGCCCCGGCGTGGTTGGTGGTGGTCCCGGGGGCCCGGCACCTGGTGAGCCTCGACGCCCCCGTGGCGTTCAACCGGGCTCTGCTCGCCGCCCACGCGCAGGTCCGCGTGGACGCGGGGGCCGAGGAGACCCGTCTGGCCCGCCGGTAGCGGACGTCAGGCCGGCGGCAGGTCCCACGCGCGCGCCCCGCCGACGAGGGCGGCGGAGTTGGGCACGACGACGACGTCGTCGCCGAGCCGGTCGAGGACGCTCGGCGTGACCTGGCGCGAGTTCCCGCCGCCGAGGTAGAGCCGGTCCCACCAGAAGACGGGCCGCAGCCCCTCGACGACCGCGAGGACGCGCCGGGACCACAGCGCGTTGCCGAGCCGGCGCCGCTCGGGCTCGCCGACGTACTCGTCGTACGTCGTGGCGCGGCGTACGGGCGCACGTGACCACTCGAGGTGCGGCGCCACGCGCCCGCCGTGGAAGAGGGCCGACCCGAGCCCCGTCCCGAGCGTGAGCACGAGCTCGAGGCCCGACGCCGCGATGACGCCCGCGCCGTGCACCTCCGCGTCGTTGAGCACGAGCGCGGGCACGCCGAGCCGCCGCGCCACCGCGGCCTGCACGTCGAAGCTCGACCACGCCTCGACGAGCGCCGGCTCGACGCGTGAGCGCGGCCCGCTGCGCGTCACGTAGTGCGGCGTGTGCACGACGACGCCCCGGCGGATCATGCCGGGCATCCCGACGGTGACGCGGTGCGCGGCGGGCAGCGACGAGGCGATCTGGGCGACCGTCTCGACGAGGAGCTCGGGCGGGAGCGGGTACGGCGTGGGGACCCGCACGGGCGCGGCGTGGGCGGTGCCCGACGCGTCGAGCACGTTCGCCTTGATCCCGCCGCCGCCGCAGTCCACGGCGAGCGTGCGGACGTCTGCCTGGTCGCCCGTCATGGGCGGCAGCGTAGGCACACCCCGCCGTGCGCGGCACGCGGGATACGGGGGCGCGGTGTCCGCGGGCGTCGACGGCGGCTACCGTGAACTCCCGTGACCGCTGCACCGCCCCCCGACGTCCGGCCCGTCGTCCCGACCGCCGCACCGCCCACCGGGACGCCGGCCGTGCCCGACGACGTCGTGCGGGTCCGCCTGGACCTCGCCTACCAGGGGACGGGCTTCGCGGGCTGGGCGCGCCAGCCCGGGCTGCGGACCGTGCAGGGGACGGTCGAGGACGGCTTCGCGACGCTCCTGCGAGGACCTGCCCCGCGGCTCACCGTGGCCGGGAGGACGGACGCGGGCGTGCACGCGCGCGGGCAGGTCGCGCACGTGGACCTCACGCGTGCGCAGTGGGACGCGCTGCCGGGCAGGTCGGACCGTGCGCCGGGCGACGCGCTCGTCACGCGCCTCGGCGGGGTGCTGCCGGGCGACGTCGTCGTGCACCGCGCGGGCGCCGCGCCCGCGGGCTTCGACGCGCGCTTCTCGGCGCTGCACCGCGCGTACCGCTACCGCGTGGCGGACGACCCCGGGCAGCGGGACCCGCTGCGCCGGGAGTGGGTGCTGTGGAACCGGCGCCCGCTCGACGTGGACGCGATGGACGCGGCGGTCCGCCCGCTGCTGGGGGTGCGCGACTTCGCGGCGTTCTGCAAGCCGCGCCCGGGTGCGACGACGATCCGCGAGCTCCAGCACCTGTCGTGGACGCGGCCCGACGACGGCCCGGACGCGGGGCTCGTCGTGGCGCACGTGCGCGCCGACGCGTTCTGCCACAACATGGTGCGCGCGCTCGTCGGCGCCTCGCTCGCGGTGGGGGAGGGGCGCCGTGACGTCGCGTGGCCCGCCCGGCTCCTGGCGGGCCGACGGCGGGACTCGGGTGCCGGCGTCGTGCCCGCGCACGGGCTGGTCCTCGAGGAGGTCACCTACCCGCCGGACGCCGGGCTCGCGGAGCGCGCGGACCGCGTCCGGGCCGTGCGCAACGAGGAGGACGTCTGGGACGCCGGCACGTCCTGACCGCGCGGGGGCGCGCTCAGGGCTCCTCGACGACGTGCACGGCGGCCTCCTCGGCGCCCGCACCACCCCCGGAGATCCCCTCGTCGTCGGCGTAGGTGTCGTTCTGGCGACCGTCGAGGGCCTCGGCGTCCGCGACCAGGCGGCCCGACCGGGTCTCGTCGGGTCGCTCGAGGGGGTCGCGCTCCCAGTCCTCGGGCTCCTCCTCCGCCAGGCGCTGGTCGAGCGACTCGCCGTGGACCTCCTCCCACGCCGTCTCGCCGAAGTGGTTCGTGCGTGGGCGGTCGGGCACCGAGTAGCCCTCGTCGAGCACGTCGTCCACGCCGCGGTCCACCAGCGTGTCCTCCGCCTGGAGCTGGTCGTTGTCGCCCTCGGCGCCGGTCTCCGGGTCGGGGCTCGTGCCCGTCGTGTCTTCGCTCATGACCCCACAGTGGCACCTCACGGGCACCTCGCGCCATCGGGCGCCGACGCCGCGTCCCGACCTGCACGGACGTCTCCCGGGGCGGGCCCGGCGGCCTCCTCGGGGGCGGCAGGCGCCGGCCCGGGGAATGAGCGTGACCCGCACGCCCCGGCCGGGGGACCATGGCGGGGTGGGACACCTCGACCTCAGCGACGTCACGTATCACCTGCCCGACGGGCGCACCCTCCTCGACGGGGTGGACCTGCGCGTCGCGGACGGTGCGCGCGTCGCGCTCGTCGGCCCGAACGGCGTCGGCAAGACGACGCTCCTGCGCATCGTGACGGGCGACGTCGCCCCGCACGGCGGGAGCGTGGCGCGCAGCGGCGGCCTCGGGGTGATGCGGCAGGACGTCGGGCGCATCGACGACGACCGCACGGTACGCGACCTGCTCGTGGAGCTCGCGCCCCCGACGCTGCGCGACGCCGCGCTCGAGCTCGCCGCGGCGGAGCTCGACATCATGACCGTCGACGACGAGCCCGCGCAGATGCGCTACGCGCAGGCGCTCGCGGACTGGGCCGACGTGGGCGGGTACGACGCCGAGGCGTCGTGGGACGAGGTGACCGACGAGGTCCTGTCGATCCCGTTCGAGAAGGCGCAGTGGCGCACGGTGCGCACGCTCTCGGGCGGCGAGCAGAAGCGCCTCGCGCTCACGGCGCTCCTGCGCGGCCCCGAGGAGGTCCTCCTGCTCGACGAGCCGGACAACCACCTCGACGTCCCGACCAAGCGCTGGCTCGAGGAGCGTCTCGTCGCGTCGCCCAAGACCGTCCTGTTCGTCTCGCACGACCGGGAGCTGCTCGCCCGCACGGCGACGCAGGTCGCGACCCTCGAGCCGACGCCCGGCGGCGGCACGGTGTGGGTGCACGGCGGCGGCTTCGCGACGTACGCGCAGGCGCGCGACGACCGGCGCGCGCGGCTCGCCGAGCTCGCGCGGCGGTGGGACGAGGAGCACGCGAAGCTGCGCGAGCTCGTGCTCACGCTCAAGACGAAGGCGGCCTTCAACGACGGGCTCGCGAGCCGCTACCAGGCCGCCCGCACGCGCCTGCGCAAGTTCGAGGAGGCCGGGCGGCCCGAGGTGCTCGCGCGCGAGCAGCGCGTCTCGGTGCGCCTCGCCGGCGGTCGCACCGCGAAGCGCGCGGTGACCTGTCAGGAGCTCGGGCTGACGGGGCTCATGGAGCCGTTCGACCTCGAGGTGTTCTTCGGGGAGCGTGTCGCGGTCCTGGGCTCCAACGGGTCGGGCAAGTCGCACTTCCTGCGGCTCCTCGCCGCGGGCGGGAGCGACCCCGAGCCCGGGGTGGTGCCCGACGCCGCGACGTCCGACGGCGTGCGGCCGGACCCCGTGGCGCACACCGGTCGGGCGGTGCTCGGCTCGCGCGTGCGCCCGGGATGGTTCGCGCAGAACCACGACCATCCGGAGCTGCGCGGCCGTACGCTGCTGGAGATCCTCCACCGCGGCGACGGGCACCGCGCCGGGATGGGGCGCGAGGCGGCGAGCCGAGCGCTCGACCGGTACGAGCTCGTGGGGCAGGCGGAGCAGCGCTTCGAGACGCTCTCCGGCGGGCAGCAGGCGCGCCTGCAGATCCTGCTGCTCGAGCTCGACGGGGCGACCCTGCTGCTGCTCGACGAACCGACGGACAACCTCGACCTGCACTCCGCCGAGGCGCTCGAGACCGGCCTCGCGGCGTTCGAGGGCACCGTCCTCGCGGTGACGCACGACCGCTGGTTCGCCCGCGGGTTCGACCGGTTCGTCGTCTTCGGCTCGGACGGCGAGGTCGTCGAGACGCCGGGGCCCGTCTGGGAGGTCGAGCGCGTCCGTCGGGCCCGGTAGCCGTCCTTATCCTGGGGGGATGGCCGTCCACAAGATCGTGCTCTTCTACGCCTTCACACCGCTGCCCGACCCGCGGGCGGTACAGCTGTGGCAGCGGGCGCTGGGCGAGCGGTGGAACCTCACGGGGCGCGTCGTCGTCTCGGAGCACGGCATCAACGCGACGCTCGGCGGCACGGTCGAGGACCTCAAGCAGTACGTCAAGACGACCCGGCAGTACCCGGGGTTCGGCCGCATCGACGTCAAGTGGTCCGACGGGACCGGTCGCGACTTCCCGCGGCTCTCGGTGAAGGTGCGGCAGGAGCTCGTCGCGTTCGGCGTCCCGGACGAGGTCCGGGTGGACGAGCACGGGGTCGTCGGCACCGGGACTCGGCTGACGCCGCAGGCGCTGCACGACCTCGTCGACGAGCGCGGGGACGACGTCGTGATGTTCGACGGCCGCAACGCCTTCGAGGCGGAGATCGGTCGCTTTCGCGGCGCCGTGGTCCCGGACGTCGCGACGACGCGGGACTTCGTCGCCGTGCTCGACTCGGGCCGTTACGACGACCTCAAGCGGCGGCCCGTCGTCACGTACTGCACCGGCGGGGTGCGGTGCGAGGTGCTGTCCTCCCTCCTGACGGCCCGGGGCTTCGAGGAGGTCTACCAGCTCGACGGCGGTGTCGTGCGGTACGGAGAGGTCTTCGGCTCCCGCGGCCTGTGGGAGGGGTCGCTCTACGTGTTCGACGAGCGCATGCACGTGGACCTCGGCCCGGGGGCGACACCGCTCGGTGCGTGCACGCAGTGCGGCGCGGCCACGGCGAGGTACGAGAACTGTGCCGATCCGAGCTGCCGGACCCTGCGCCTCTTCTGCACCGGCTGCGCCCACGTCGCGCGCTCGACCCGGTGCGAGACGTGCGTGGGGGAACGCCCGGCGGCGGACCCGACCGTTTTGACCGGCGGCCTTCCTCGCGGGTAGTCTGGTGAGTCGTTGTGCTCACCTCACGACGCCCGTGTCGCTAGCGCGCCCACTCGCTGCCGGCCAAGGAGCGGGCGTCGAACGAGCCCGCCGCGCAACGACCTGCCCTCTCGGCCGCACGCTTCAGCGGTCGAAGAAGACATTCTGAGACAGAAACGAAGGCTACGACCGTGCGTACGTACACCCCGAAGCCCGGCGACGTCCAGCGCGACTGGTA
>CAZFUQ010000247.1:2803-6152 GCA_964521905.1 uncultured Cellulosimicrobium sp. | reverse complement strand
TCGGCAGTGCGTGAGTTCCTGATCCGTACCAGCGCCGATCATGGCTGGCCCGCGTTCCATCCAGACCGGATGGCCGGGGTCCTCCAGCCAGCGGGCTGGGAGTGTGAGCCCGTCGGTGGCGCAGGCGACTTCCGTGTCCGGGCCGAGGGCGTCCAGGTCTCGTACTCCGGCGAGGAAGTCGGCTGGCACGTCAGCTTCGACCGGGAGATGCCTCGGGCCGAGGAATGGGTCGAGCAGGTCACTCGACAGATCGCCACGGCCGCGGACGAGCCGTGTGAGTGGCTGGAGCTCTCCTAGAAACACCCTCGCCCAAGAGCTGGGAGACGCGCCCCAGGCGTCGTCTTCGCGTCAAGCAGGTCATCGGGGCGCGTCCCGCTCGCGTGACCTGCCCGGATGGCCTGCTCGTCTCGGGGATTCACCTGGTCGGCCCGAACGCCAGACCGCGACAGGCGAGCCTGCCGCCGTCGGGCAATGACCAGGGCTCTACCTCGGCCGACCAGGGCTCTACCTCGGCCGACCAGGGCTCTACCTGGGCGGACCAGGGCTCTACCTGGGCGGACCAGGGCTCTACCTCGGCGGACCAGGGCTCTACCTGGGCGGACCAGGGCTCTACCTGGGCGGGGAGTACGAGGACGGCCAGGGGCCGATCTCGGGGAGCTCGACGGGCTCGCCCGCGCGGTGGGCGACCGGCTCGACGTCGGGCGCGCGGCCGGCGAGCCACGCGGCGACGTCGATGAGGGACCCGCGGACGACGGTGCCGGTCAGGGGGTCGGTGCCGGGGTGGGGTTCGCCGGTGACCTCGACGACGGTGTCCTCGGGGAGGCGCACGGCGAGGAAGTCGAGCAGATGGAGGCCGAGGGGGCGGGGCCAGGTGTCGAGGCCGATGCCGGCATCGAGGTCGACCGCGTGGATGCGGACCTCGCGCCGCCAAGCGACGAGCGCGTCCGTCACCGTCCCGTCCCGGTAGGTGACGCGCGCGTCCCAGCCGGGGGAACCCGGCGCGGGCCACGCGGCGTCGAGACGGGCCGCGAGCGCCCCGAGCGCGGCGACGTGCTCGTCGACCGTGCGCAGCGCGCCAGCCTGGATGCCGGCCTCGCGGCCCGCGGGGCCGCCGTCGTACACCTCGACGAGCTCGCCGTCGGCGGCGCGCTCCGCCTGGCGGGCCATCGCCTCGCCGATCGCGGTGATGTGCGCGACCACGTGGCTGCGCGACCAGCCGGGCAGGGCCGACGGCGCGGCGAGCGCCGAGGCGTCGAGCCCACGGGTCGCCGCGGTCACCGCGGCGAGGGCGTCGCGCGCGTCGTGGCGGACCTCCTCGGTGTCGAGCACGGCGGAGGGGGCGGGGGTCACGGCCACAGGAGCTCCTTCGTCCAACGGGTGGTGGGGGTGCCGCCGGGGGCGGCGGTGTAGCGCAGGCGGGTCTGACCGTCGGGTGACGACGCCCAGAACTCGACGTCCGTCGGCTCGACGGCGTACGCCGACCAGGCGTCGAGCACGAGGTCCGGCTCGGCGCGGACGCGGGCGAGCGCGGCGTCCCAGGCGGTGCGATGCTCCGCGCGCGACGTCAGCGGTGCGCTCTGCTGCCCGGCGAGGGCGGTCGCGCGCGAGAAGTCGGACCGGGCGAGGAAGTCGGCGGCCGACGTGTCCGCGCCGAGCGGGACGACCGGGCCGCGCACGCGCACCTGGCGTCCGTGCTCGCGCCAGAAGAACGTCAGCGCCGCGTTCGGGTTCTGTGCGAGCGCGAGTCCCTTCGGCGAGTCGGAGCGCGTCGCGAACACCCAGCCGTCCCCGTCGACGTCCTTGAGGAGCAGCGTGCGGGCGTCGACGCGGCCGCTCGCGTCGGCGGTCGAGAGCGTGGCGGCGTGCGGCGCGGGGAGCCCGGCGTCGATCGCGTCGTCGAGCCACGTGAGGAACAGGGCGGTCGGCGTGTCGGGTGCGGCGTCGACGTCGAGGCCGGGCAGGTCCGGTCCGAAGACGGGCAGCGCGCGCAGGCGCTCGCGCAGGGTCGGGCGGTCGGGGGTGTCGGTCATGCGTCCTCCGGTCGGGGTGTGGCGGTCTCGAGCAGGGCCACGAAGCCGCGCGCGGCGGCGGACAACGCGTCGGGGTCGTCGAGGGCACGGGCGAGGACGTACCCGCCCTGCACGATCGCGACGGCGGCGAGCGCGCGGTCGCGGGCCGCGTCGTCGGGCAGCCCGCCCTCGACGAGGACCGCGGTGACGAGGCCGACGAGCCCGGCGAAGTAGCCCCGGACCTCGGCGGCGAGCGCGGGGTCGTCCATGACGGCCTGGTCGCTCACGAGGCGGCCGACCTTGCAGCCGGCGAGCGCGGGGCGTGGCCTCTCGAGGTAGCGGACGAGGCGTTCGACGGGGGTCCCGCTCGCGGCGAGGTCTCGCCGCGCCGCGTCCAGCCCGGCCGTCGTCGTGGCGTCCACGGCCGCGGCGGCGAGGTCCTGCTTGGTGGGGAAGTGGTGGTAGAGGCTTCCCTGTCCCACGCCGCTCGCCGCGAGGACCTGGCGCGGGCTCGTCGCGCCGACGCCCTGGGCCGAGAACAGCTCCTGGGCGGCCGCCACGAGGCGCTCGCGGGCGCCGGTCGTCGTCATGACGGTCACCATACCTACCTCTAGGTATGGTGTCGAGGCGTGGCGAGGCCCGGCAGTTCGTCACGTTCCTGGACCCCGCTCGGTCGGTACGGCATGGGAGTCCGGTCGTACGGTGGAGCGGTGACGGTGCAGCAGCGTGTGCTGGTGGTCGCGGTCCTCGCCTCGTTCGTGTCGTTCCTCGACGGCTCGGTGGTCAACGTCGCCCTGCCCGCGATCTCGGCCGAGCTCACGACGGGGCCGGTCACCGGCCTGGCCCTGCAGCAGTGGGTCGTCGACGCGTACATGATCACGCTCGGCGCGCTCATCCTGCTCGCCGGGTCGCTGTCCGACGTCCACGGCCGGCGGCGGATCATGGCGATCGGTCTCGTCGGCTTCGCGGTGACGTCGGTCGCGTGCGCCCTCGCGCCCGACGGGCTGTTCCTCGTCGTGGCGCGCGGACTGCAGGGAGTCGCGGGGGCGTTGCTCGTGCCGAGCTCGCTCGCCATGATCATCTCCACGTTCGACGGCGAGCGGCAGTCCCGGGCGATCGGCTCCTGGACGGCGTGGACGAGCACGGCGTCGCTCGTCGGACCGCTGCTCGGCGGGATCCTCATCGACGCCATCTCGTGGCGCTGGGTCTTCTGGATCAACGTGGTGCCCGTCGCCGTGACGCTGTGGCTGCTGCGCGGGGTGCCGCGGTCGGCGGCGGAGGAGGTGGGCGCCGTCGCGACCCGCCGGATCGACGGCGGCGAGCGTCGCACCGGCCACGTC
>CAZFUQ010000247.1:0-2793 GCA_964521905.1 uncultured Cellulosimicrobium sp. | reverse complement strand
CGGGCTCGCCGGGACGGTGTTCGCGCTCATCGAGCAGGGCCGGTTCGGGTGGGGGAGCCCGGTCGTGTGGGGGCCGGCCGTCGTCGGGGTCGCGTGCCTCGTCACGTTCGTCCGGTGGGAGCGGCGCGCCCCCGACCCCATGCTGCCGCCGCGCCTGTTCCGCGTGCGCAACTTCGCGTGGGGCAACCTCGCGACCGCGGCGATCTACGGCGCGCTGTACTTCGGCGGGTTCGTCGTGACGCTGTTCCTCCAGCAGGTCGGCGGGTACAGCGCGACGGCGGCCGGCCTCGCCCAGCTCCCCGTGACGCTCGTGCTGCTCGCTCTGTCCACGCGGTTCGGGGCGCTCGCCGGCCGCTACGGGCCGCGGCTGTTCATGACGCTCGGGCCGATCGTCGGCGGCGCGGGCTACCTGCTCCTGCTCACGGCCTCCGAGGAGGCCGTGTACGTCACCCAGATCCTGCCGGGGCTCCTGCTCTTCGGCCTCGGGCTCTCGATGACCGTCGCGCCGCTCACGTCCGCGATCCTCGGCTCGATCCCCGCGGCGGACGCGGGCATCGGGTCGGCCGTGAACAACGCCGTGTCTCGTGTCGCGGGTCTCGTGATGATCGCGCTCGCGGGCGTCGTCGTCGGCGGCGTGCTCGACCTCGACGGGTTCCACCGCTCGCTCCTCGTCACCGCCGGGCTGCTCGTGCTCGGTGGCGTCCTGAGCTGGGCCGGCATCCGCAACGAGCACGTGCGCGCGGGCACCGGCGCGCGCTGAGGAACGGCGCTCCTGATCGCCCGGACCGCGTGGTCTACCGGACCGTCTGCAGGTCGTGCGTCGAGACGTTGAGGCGGCGCGCGCCGTCGGGCACGTCGGGCGGGAACGCGACGACGATGTCCTCGATCCGCACGCCGAAGCGCCCGGGCAGGTAGATCCCCGGCTCCACGGAGAAGCACATGCCGGGCTCGATCGGCCGGTCCTCGCCCTCGACCATGTAGGGCGGCTCGTGGGTCGTGGTGCCGATCCCGTGGCCCGTGCGGTGCACGAAGAGCTCGCCGTACCCGGCCTCGGTGATCACGGCGCGCGCGGCGCGGTCGACGTCCTGGCACGTCGCGCCGGGACGGACCGCGTCGACGCCCGCCTGCTGGGCGCGGCGCACGACGTCGTACACCTCGCGCTGCTGCGCGGCGATCGCGTCGTCGGTGCCGCGCCCGGTGGGCCCGTCGACCAGGACCGTGCGCGTCGTGTCGGAGCCGTACCCGTCGCGCAGGCCGCCGAAGTCGAGCACGACGAGGTCGCCCGGCGCGATGACGCGCTCGCCGGCGTCGTGGTGCGGGTCCGCGCCGTTCGGCCCCGCGCACACGAGCGTGAAGTCGACCTGCTCGTGCCCGTGGTCGCGCAGGAAGCGGTCGAGGTCGGCGGCGACGTCCTTCTCGCGCCGGCCCGCGAAGGTGACCCGGAGGACGTCGGCGAACGCGGCGTCGGCCGCGGCGCCCGCGGCCGCGAGGCGCTCGACCTCCGCGGCGTCCTTCACCGCCCGCAGCGTCGGGACGGCGTCGGTGAAGGCGGTGAACCGCGCGCCGGGGAGCGCGTGCTGGAGGCCGAGCACGTGCAGCGCCCACGTGGCGTCCGAGACGGCGTAGGTGCCGTCGGGATCGAGGAGGCGGGCCGCGGCGTCGTGCTCGTCGTCGCCGTCGCGCCACGTCACGACGTCGAGGTCGCCCGTGCCCGGGGCCGCGGCCAGGTCGCCGCGCTCGAGGAGCGGCACGACGACGGTCGTGCGGGTCGAGGAGCCCGACGCGCCCGCGGGGATCGTCAGCAGCGTGAGGCGCTCCGTCTCCGGCGGGGCGTACCCGGTGAAGTACGCGAGGTCGGGGCCTGGTGAGACGAGGAGCCCGGCGAGGCCGGCGTCGCGCGCGTGCGCGGCGGCGCGCTCGCGGCGGGCGGCGTACACCTCGGGGCCGAACGCGGCCCCCGGACGTGCGGCGTCGGTGCTGGTCATGCCCCCAGGCTCGCACCGCCCGCCGCCGAGATCGACCCGGACGGGTGGGCGGTGCGTGGCAGGGTGGTGCCATGGCCGACGTCCGCAACCTCCTCGCCGCCCTCGACTCGATCGGCGAGCACTGGCAGCCGCACCGCCTGGCGAGCCTCAACGACTACGACGTGAAGGTCGTCAAGATCCTGGGCGAGTTCGTCTGGCACTCCCACCCCGAGACCGACGAGCTGTTCCTCGTCCTCTCCGGCGAGCTGACGATCGGCCTGCGCGAGGACGGTGTGGAGCGCGAGGTAGTGCTCGGCCCGAACGACGTGTACGTCGTGCCGAGGGGTGTCGAGCACCGGCCCCGCGCCGACGTCGAGACCGCCGCGGTGCTCGTCGAGCCGCAGGGGACGGTCAACACCGGTGACGCGGGCGGCGACATGACATCGCCGCTCCGCGAGCTCCCGAGGAGCTAGACCCGCACGACGACCTTGCCCCGCACGTGGCCGGACTGGCTCGCGCGGTGCGCGTCGGCCGCGTCGGCGAGGTCGAAGACCTCCGCGACCTCCGGGCGCAGCAGCCCCTCGTCGCCGAGGCGCGCGAGCTCCGCGAGGTCCGCGGCGTCGGGGCGCACCCACACGTAGTGCCCGCCGAGCTCGTCGCGGGCCCGGGCGTCCGTGATCGAGGCGACCGTGCCGCCGTCGCGCAGGACCTGGGGCACGGAGTCGAGCGCCTCGCCGCCCACGTAGTCGAGGACGACGTCGACCCCGTCGGGAGCGAGCGCGCGCACCCGCTCCGCGGCGGCTCGGTTCGCTTCGACGTACTCGTCGAC
>CAZFUQ010000246.1:567-6191 GCA_964521905.1 uncultured Cellulosimicrobium sp. | reverse complement strand
TCGCTGACGGCGCCGAGGCGGTCGCGACCTACGACCTGCAGACGCACGTCGAGGAGTTCGAGACGTTCAACGTGCTCGCCCAGACGCCGGGCGGGCGCGACCACAACGTCGTCATGGTCGGCGCGCACCTCGACGGCGTCGAGGACGGGCCGGGCATCAACGACAACGGCTCCGGCTCGGCCGCGATCCTCGAGGTCGCGGTCCAGCTCGCCGCGGCGACCGACGGCGGTCAGGACGTCGAGAACGCGGTCCGGTTCGCCTGGTGGGGCGCGGAGGAGGTCGGCCTGCGCGGCTCGACCCACTACGTGAGCGACCTCGCGGAGAACGACCCCGCGGCGCTCGACGACATCGCGACCTACCTCAACTTCGACATGGTCGGCTCGCCGAACTACATCATCGGCGTGTACGACGCGAACGAGTCGACGTACCCGGCCCCGGTGCCGGTGCCCGAGGGGTCGGCCGAGACCGAGGCGGTGTTCACCGACTACTTCGACGGCATCGACCAGGCGTGGGTCGACACCGAGTTCTCGGGCCGCTCCGACTACCAGGCGTTCATCGAGAACGGCATCCCGGCATCGGGACTGTTCACCGGTGCGGACGGGTCCAAGACGGCCGAGGAGGTCGCGCTGTTCGGCGGGACGGAGGGCATCTTCTACGACCCGAACTACCACTCGCCCGACGACACGATCGACAACGTCGACCCCACGGCGCTCGACATCATGTCGCGCGCGATCGGGTACGCGGTCGCGTCGCTGTCCGAGGACACGTTCGCGATCAACGGCGTCGGCAACCCGCGCGTCGACGACGTCGAGGCGCAGGCGCGGTGCCTGAACGGCACGGCGTACGTCGCGCTGCGCGGGGCGAACGGTGAGGACACCCCCGCGGACGTCAGGCTCATCACCCCGTTCGGGGAGAAGAAGTTCTCGGCGCTCGCCCCGGACAGGAACGCGTACCAGTCGTTCAACGCCCGGTCGGCGTCGATCGAGGCGGGGACCGCGACCGTCGCCGCGTACCAGTGGCGTGGCGGTGACCCCGTGTACCAGCGGTACGACGTCGCGTACGACGCGATCGACTGCGGCTGACGGCTCGCCCCGCGCGTCGGCGGGAACGGGGTCGGTGTCGTCCTCTCCGGGGGACGACGCCGACCCCGCGCTCGTGCGCGGGCACCTCGCCGTCCGGTGTCGGGCACCCGGGACGAGACCCGCCCGGTACGGGCGGTCCGGTCTAGGCTTGCCCGCGGCGCGTCGTCGGAGGTGCGCCCCGGGACGGAGAGGTCGAGGTGGCGAAGGAACAGTTCCTCACGACGACGGACGACGAGCCCGGCGAGGGGTCCGACCTCCCCGGCGTCGCGTCGGGCGACCGGACGAACGCGCTCGCCCGGCTCCTCGCGGAGCGCAAGGCCCGGCTGCGTGCTCTCCCGGGCGTTCCGCGCCCGACCCTGCCGTCCGTCTCGCTGCCTGCGGTCTCGCTCCCGAGCCTGCGCCGAGGACGTCGCGACGCCGACCGGTCACGGCTGCCCGGGACCGACGACGACGCGGCGCCCGACGAGGCCGGGTCGGGGGGTGCCGTCGATCCCGAGCCGGGCGGCGCGCTCGAGGACGCGCTGGTCGACGCGCTCACCGAGGACACGGCGAGCACCGCCGGGACCGCCTCCGGAACGGACGGTGACCTCCCCGACCCGGACGACCTCGACCTGCTGGGCGACCTGGACGACGGGTCGTTCGAGGGCCTCGTCGCGGAGTGGGTCCGGCGCGCGATCGACGCGTACCCCCGGCCGTCGTACCCGCTCGAGCAGGAGTGGGACGTGTCGGTCCAGGGTCTCGTGCGGCTCATCCCGTACGTGCCACGGTTCGCGACGGCGCCGTTCGCGCTGCTCGACCGGTTCGGGGCCGTGACGGTCGGTCCCGAGCGCGTGGGCCTCGACGGCAAGGACGTCGACTGGGACCGCGTGGTCGAGGTGCGCACGGCGCCCGCGTGGACGTGCCTGTCCGCCGAGGCGCTCGAGGCGAACCTCGCGCAGTACGTCGTCGCGCTCCCGCCGTTGCCGGGCCGGTCCTGGGTGCTGCGCAAGATCGGCGAGCTCCTGTTCTCGCTCTACCTCACGGTCCTCCCGCCGGACCTCGACGACGACGCGCAGGCGCTCCTCGCGCAGGACCGCGAGGAGTGCGAGCCGATGTTCGACCGGGTCGTGACGCACGTCGTCTACCGGCGCCGGTTCGGGCAGGGCGAGGCGCAGGCGAGCACGGCGTCCGTCCTGCTCCAGCTCGCGCTGCGCGGTTCGACGGACACGGTCGTACGCACGGCCGCGGCGCGCGGGGTCGACGTCGTGCACGTGCGTGTCGAGGACACGAGCATGGGTCAGGTCGTCGAGAGGGCCGCAGCGTGGCGTCGTTCCGCGCTCGACCTGCGTGACCGTGTCGCCCGCCGGGTCCGGCGCTGACGACCGGGCATCCCACCAGGTGATCGATGCGTCTCAGGGGCGATCGTCATGGTCTGCTGGGGGCATGGCTGTGTCGTTCACCTTCGATGTCGGGTCCGTCGAGCGTCATCAGGTCGTCGTGCGCGTGGCAGGCGTCCGGAACCGCGCGACCGTGAGCGTCGACGGGGTGACCGTGGTCGACAGCGGCGGCAACCTGGGCATCGTCATGCCGAACGTCTTCGACGTCGAGGTCGGTCTCCGCGAGAAGCACATGGTCTCGGTGCGGCTCATCGCCCAGCAGCTCGTCGACGGTGGCGCGAAGTACATCGACGTGTTCGTCGACGGTCGGTTCTTCTTCCGTCACCCGTGGTGACGTCGGCCGGTTCGGTGCTCGTGCGGCGGTCCTCCGGCCGACGGCCGCGGGATCGAGACCGGCTCAGGTCGACGCGTTCCAGCGGTCGAGCGCCTCGAGGATCGGGGTGTCGCCCGTGCTGAACCGGATGAAGCGTCCGACGCTCGCCGGGGTGCGCAGCGCCTGCGCGACGACCATCGCGACGTCCGCGCGCGAGACCTGCGAGGCTGCGCCGCTCGGGACGTCGTCCGCGCCGTCGAGCCCGTCCGGGCCGTCGCCGACGACGCGGATCGCGCCGGTCGGGTCGTCGTCGGTGAGCGTCCCGGGGCCGAGGATCGTCCAGTCGAGGTCGGTGGTGCGCAGGTGGTCGTCGGCCGCGAGCTTCGCGTCGGCGTAGGCGAAGAAGCTGCTGTCCGGGTCGACCCCGTGGTCGGGGACCGACCCGATCCACGACACCATGACGTACCGCCCCACCCCGGCCGCCGACGCGGCGTCCATCGTCCGGCTCGCCGCGTCGCGGTCGACGGCGTACGTCCGGTCCGGGTTCCCGCCACCCGCCCCGGCGGACCACACCACGGCGTCGAACCCGGTGAGCGAGGCGGCGAGCTCCTCGGTCGAGGAGTGCTCGACGTCGAGCAGGAGAGGTTCCCCGCCGGTCCGGCGGACGAGCGGGAGCTGCTCCTCGGACCGGACGATCCCGACCACGGTCGCGCCGTGGTCGACGAGGATCGGGACGAGCAGCCGGCCCACCTTGCCGTGGGCTCCGACGAGGGCGATCTTCATGTGGGGGTCTCTCCTGTCGATCTCGCGATGAGGATCCCACCGTGCTCCGTCCCGGCCCCCGGCGCCAGTCGGGGTCAGGGGCAGGCGCGAGCGTTCGGTGCGGCGCCGAGCGTCACGGCGCCCGACGCCCGGACGAGCGCTCCGCCGGCCGGGTCCTGCACGCACACGGTCCAGCCGTTCGCGGCCCCGGCGAGCGTGCCGTCGCCCGGGTCGCGCGCGTCGACCACGACGACCTGCGCGGCCCCGCGCTGCGCGAGGTCGGCCCTCGCCTGCTTGAGCCGCGTCTCGACGAGGTTCGGCATGGTGAACGCGGCCTCGATCTCGACCGAGAGCTCGACACCCTCCGAACCGCCGGGCAGCGTCGGGCCACCGGGTTGCGCGGGCGTCGTCGGTCCCGCCGTGGGAGCGGGCGTGGGTTCCGGCGTCGGGCCGGTGGTGGGTCCGGAGGTCGGCTCCGCGGTGGGAGACGCCGTCGGCGTCCCCGGCCCGCCGGGATCGCCCGCGCCGCGGCAACCAGCGAGCGCGGCGGCCGCCACGACGGTGACGGCGATCGCCCGCGCCCTGCGTGTCACGCCGCGCGTCGTCGACGTCGTCCTCGGATGTCTCACACGTGCCCCCATGAACCACTGCGTACCGCCTCTGGCCTTTCGAGGGTACGGGACGGTTGCCCGGGGCGCGGCCGGGCCGCGGCGGCCGCGCGGGTGATTCAGCCGCGGCCGGGCGAGGGCTTCTTCGGCGGCCGGACCGTCGGCACGTCGCCGACGATGGGGATGGGTCGGCGGTGGAACGGGAACCCGTACCGCGTGACCAGGCCGGCGAGCGTGGTGAGCCGGTTGCGTGGCCCGATGAGACCCATGATGTGGACGAACAGCCAGGCGAGCCACGCCACGCCCCGGGTGAGCCGCAGCTTCCCGACGACCTCCGCGATCGCGGCGCGCCGGCCGATGACGGCCATGGTGCCCTTGTCGAAGTACCGCAGGGACGTCGTCGGGCGGCCGTCCAGGAGCGCGAGGATGTTCTTCGCGGCCTGCTTGCCGGACTGGATCGCCGGCTGCGCGAGCTGCGGGAGCCCGGCCGGGGAGATGGCGATGTCACCCGCCGCGAAGACACCGGGCAGGCCCTCGACCTGCAGGTCGTCCCCGACGACGACGCGGCCGCCCTCGCCGCGCGGCAGGCCCCAGTCGTCCACCTCGGCGTGCGGGTGCACGCCCGCCGACCACACGGTGAGGTCGGAGCGGATCCGGGTGCCGTCGGTGAGGACGACGGCGTCGGGCAGGACCTCGGCGACGCCCGCGCCGAGGTGCAGCCCGACGCCGCGGCGGCGCAGCTCCTCGGCCGCGTACGTGCGCAGCCTCGGGTGGAACGACTTGAGCACCTCGCCGCCGCGCTGGACGATCTTCACCTCGAACGCGTCGCCGTGGATCTCCGGGTAGGCGGGGCGCAGCCCGGCGGTGCGCAGCTCGGCGAGCGCGCCGGCGACCTCCACGCCGGTCGCCCCGCCGCCCACGACCACGACGCGCAGTCCCTCGTCCGTGCCCGACGCCGAGGCCGCCTTCTCGAGCCGGATGAAGAGCGTGTCGCGGATCCGCATCGCCTGGGACCGCGAGTACATGGGGAACGAGTTCTCCTTGGCGCCCGGCGTGCCGAAGAAGTTCGCGGTCACCCCGTTGGCGATCACCAGGTGGTCGTAGTCGATCCACTCGTCGTTCAGCAGGCGGACGCGACGGTTCTCGTGGTCGATGCCGACGAGGTGCTCGTGCACGACGCGCACGTTCTTCTGCTGGAGCCGCAGCCCGCGCAGGAAGTAGGTGACGTCGCCGGGGTTCAGGCCGCCCGTCGCGACCTGGTAGAGCAGCGGTTGGAACGTGTTGTAGACGCGACGGTCGATCAGCGTGACCCGGACGGGTGCCTTCGCGAGGCCCTTGACGGCGGCGAGTCCGGCGAATCCTGCGCCGACCACCACGACGTGGGGCACGGGGGCAGGGGTGACGGGCTCGGGCACGGGGCCTCCTCGGGGCGACGGAGCGGGGGAGAGCGTCGGTGCTCGCCCGCCTGCGTCGCGGACGTCGC
>CAZFUQ010000246.1:0-557 GCA_964521905.1 uncultured Cellulosimicrobium sp. | reverse complement strand
ACGACGTCTGCCAGGTTACGTGCCGCCTCGCCCCCGAGCGAACGGTGCCACCGCGGCAGCGGCCCTTGCACCCCGCACCACCACCCACCCCGCCCCGGCTTCGTCTCGCCCTGGTCTCCGCTCGCCCCGGGCGAGCTGCCTGCGGTCAGGCGCGGTGGTGCTCGACGTCGTCGCGGCCGAGCAGGTCGTCGCGGACGACGCGGCGCAGGACCTTGCCGATCTGGGACCGCGGCAGGTCCGGGACCACGGCGAACGCGCGCGGCAGGGCGTAGCGGGCGAGGCGCTGCTCGCCCCACTCGCGCACCGCGGCGAGGTCGACGCGCGGGGGTGAGCCGGCATCGTCGTCCACGTCCAGCACGACGACGGCCGCGACGTGCTCGTCCGAGCCGGACCCGGGGACCCCGACGACGGCGACGTCGCGCACGCCCGGCATCCCGCGCAGGTGGTCCTCCACCTGGGACGGGTACACCTTGAACCCGCCGGTGACGATCATCTCCTTGATCCGGTCGACGAGCGTGACGAGCCCCGCGTCCGGGCCCTCCAGCGGGACGCGCACC
>CAZFUQ010000245.1:0-6192 GCA_964521905.1 uncultured Cellulosimicrobium sp. | reverse complement strand
CGGGCT
Organism: uncultured Cellulosimicrobium sp.; assembly: GCA_964521905.1. Taxonomy (GTDB): domain Bacteria; phylum Actinomycetota; class Actinomycetes; order Actinomycetales; family Cellulomonadaceae; genus Cellulosimicrobium. The sequence goes on along the minus strand of CAZFUQ010000245.1, from coordinate 6,186 downwards.
TGGTGCCGCCGGTGGAGCGGTCGCCCTGCAGGCCCGGCTCGGTGTAGGTGATCTCGAGCACCACGGACGCGGGCAGCTCGATGTACAGCGGCTGGCCGTCGTTCGTCGCGACGAGCACGTTCTGGCTCTCGAGCAGGTAGTCCTTGGCGTCACCCACGACCTCGGGCGCGATGGGGATCTGCTCGTACGTGGAGGTGTCCATGAACACGTAGTCGGCGCCGTCCATGTACAGGTACTGGTAGTCGCGCCGGTCGACGTTCGCGGTCTCGATCTTGAGGCCGGCGTTGAACGTCTTGTCGATCGTCTTGCCGGACAGCACGTTCTTGATCTTCGTCCGGACGAACGCGCCACCCTTGCCGGGCTTGACGTGCTGGAACTCGATCACGGTCCACAGCTGGCCGTCGAGTCGCAGCACGGTGCCGTTCTTGATGTCGTTGGTGGTCGCCACGTTCGTCTTCCTGTCGGAGGGTCTACGGTCTCCACCGCGCCCGGCGCGCCGCGTCTCGAGGAGCACTCGAGGCGCACGGTGGAGCACCCGGGGAGCAGAGCGGGAAATGGGCCTTGCCGATCTTACCGGAGCGCGAGCAGCACCGCGTTCGCCACGACGCCCACGGTCGCCGCCCAGCACATCGACGCGAGCGTGCCGACGACGAAGCGCTCGGACGCGACGGGGTGCTCGCGCAGCTCCGGGTAGCGCCCCAGGCCCTTGACCGCGACGACGACCGCGATGCCGCCCGGCTGGCCCGCGAGGATGCAGCCCGTGATCGCGAACCGCTCGAGGATCCCGATCCACGTCCCGCCGCGCAACGCCTTGACGGCCTCGGTGCCGATGGGCCCCGTCCGCGGCGGCGGCGGCACGGGTACCGCCGCGGGGTCCACCGGCGCTCCCGGCCCCGCGGGGCGACGCGGCCGCGGCCGGGCTCTCGGGGCGCTGCCCGGGTCGCCCGAGCGCGCCGCGGCGCGCAGCACCCACTGCGTCACGATCCCACCGCCCAGCACGCTCGCAGCGAGCGCGACGAACCACACGAGCACCACCAGGACGACCGTCACCGGGTCCGTCATCCGTCCTCCTCCGACTCTTCCTCGAGCCCCGTGCGCGACGGGGCACCCAGCTCGCCCAGCAGTCGCGCGACGACCGGGCGCACCGCCGCCTCCTCGGGCCACGACGCGGTGCGCAACCGCTGGCTCACCGCCTGCTCGGACACCCCGAGCACGCGGGCCACGTCCTTCTGGGTGCCGCCCACGCGCGCGAGCGCGTCGACGGCCTCCCACCCCGCCGGCGTCCGCCGGTCCACGACCGCGGCGAGCAGGCGCAGCAGCGCCTCGACCTCCGCGGCGCGCTCCGACGGCCCGCCGCGGACCGCGACGGGGGCGGTCGCCGCGCGCGACTTCGCCTGCTCGACCGCCTCGCGCGCCCGTACGAACGCCTCGCCCGACGCCTCGCGCGAGACCGCGGGCAGGGGCTCGTCCACCGCCCCCACGCCGATCCCGACGCTCCAGCCGCCGTCGCGCAGGAGGTCGAGCGCGACGTCCACGACGGTCGCCGGGTCGTCGAGCACGCCCTGCACCTCGTCACCCACCGTGCGGTCGAACGGCACGACGACGCCCGCCCGCCCGCCCAGGAACGCGCGCAGGCGCCGCAACACCTCGGGCACCCGGTCGGGGCGACCGGTGCTCGCGCGCTGGTCCACCGTGAGGACGAACATGGATCAAGGCTAAAGCCTGGAGGGAGCGATATCAAGCGTCTGCACTTGATGCTGGAGGATCAAGGGTGCCCCGCCACGACCGTGCGGCAGGGCCGTCAGGCCCTCAGCCGCGCGGCCACGGCCTCCAGGGCCAGGCGGTAGGAGTCGAAGCCGAACCCCGCGATCGTGCCCGTCGCGACGGCACCGACCACCGAGTGGCTGCGGAACGCCTCGCGCGCCGCCGGGTTGCTCAGGTGCACCTCGACGAGGAGGAGGCCGGACGTCGTGACCTGCGCCGCGGCGTCGCGCACCGCGTACGAGTAGTGCGTGAACGCCGCGGGGTTGAGCACCACGTGCGCCCGGGCGTCCACGGCCTCGTGCAGCCACCCGACGAGCTCGGACTCGTCGTCGGTCTGGCGGACGTCGACGCCCAGCCCGAGCGCGCTCGCCCACCCGGTCGCCGCGACCTGGAGGTCCGCCATCGAGGCGGAGCCGTAGATCTCGGGCTCCCGCACGCCGAGCCTGCCGAGGTTGGGTCCGTTGAGGACGAGCACGCGTTCCATGCCGCCCGAGCGTAGCCGCAGTCGTCACCCGCGGTTCGTGGTGCGTTCGCGGTTCGGACGGCGTGCGGCCACCGCTCGCCCGTATCCTGCCCCGAGTGACCTCCAGCACACCGCCGACCGGCGACGCCGCCCTGCCCGCAGCGCCCTCCTCCGTGACCCCGGCGGGCCCGGCGGCGCCCCCGGCGCCCGTCGCACGCGGCAGGGTCGCCGCGTGGGCGGCGTGGGACTGGGGCTCGGCGGCGTTCAACGCCGTCGTCACGACGTTCGTCTTCACGACCTGGATCACGAGCGAGGCGTTCGTCGAGGCCGGCACCGCCGACGCCGGCGCCGTCGTCGCGCTGCACACCACGTGGCTGGGCTGGGGCCTGACCGTGGCGGGCGTCCTCGTCGCGCTCCTCGCGCCCGCGCTCGGGGCGCTGGCCGACGCGTCGGGCCGCCGGCGCCTGTGGCTCGGGGTGAACACCGCGGCCGTCGTGGCGGCGACCGCCGCGATGTTCTTCGTGCGGCCCGAGGCGGGGTCGCTGAGCGACGCCGTGATCCTGGGCGTCGTGCTGCTCTCCGTCGGCAACGTGTTCTTCGAGCTCGCGTCCGTGGCGTACAACGCGATGCTGCTCGACATCTCGACCCCTACGACCGTCGGCCGCGTGAGCGGCATCGGGTGGGGCGCCGGGTACGTGGGCGGCATCGTGCTGCTGCTCGTGCTGTTCGTCGGCTTCATCTCGCCCGACGTCGGGTGGTTCGGCGTGACCGGCGCCGACGGCCTGGACGTCCGCGTGAGCGTGCTGCTGTCCGCGCTGTGGTTCGCCGTCTTCGCGGTGCCCGTCCTCGTCGCCGTCCCCGACCCCGTGCGACCGCCCGGCTCGGGCGTGGGCGTCCTCGGCGCCTACCGCCGCCTGGGCCACGACCTCGCGCACCTGTGGCGCGAACGGCGCGCGACGCTGTGGTTCCTCGTCGCCAGCGCCGTGTACCGCGACGGGCTCGCCGGCGTGTTCACGTTCGGCGCCGTGGTCGCCGTCGGCACGTTCGGCTTCTCGGCGAGCGAGGTGATCGTCTTCGCGATCGCGGCGAACGTCGTCGCCGGGCTGTCCACCGTCGCCGCGGGCTGGCTCGACGACCGGGTCGGGCCGCGCGCCGTGGTCGTGGGCTCGCTCGTCGGCCTCATCGTCGCCGGGCTCGCCGTGTTCGTCCTGCACGACGGCGGCCAGGCGGTCTTCTGGTCGTTCGGCCTCCTCCTCACGGCGTTCGTCGGGCCCGCGCAGTCCGCGAGCCGCGCCCTGCTCGCCCGGCTCGCCGAGCCCGAGCGCGCCACCGAGGCGTTCGGCCTGTACGCGACGACCGGCCGGGCGGCGAGCTTCCTCGCCCCGTTCACGTTCTCCACGTTCGTCGCCGTCACGGGGACGCAGGCGTGGGGCGTCGTGGGACTCGTCCTGGTCCTGGCGGTGGGGCTCGCCCTGCTGCTCCTCGTCCGCCTGCCCGCGAGCGCCGCGCCGCCACGGCGCGGGCGGGGCGGGGCCGCCGCACCCGGGCGGGCCCGTTGACGGCCGCGCCGGGCGCGGCGCGCTGGGTCGAGGACCGGCTGCTGGCGGGCTTCGAGGCGCTGACGCTCCCGGCGCCCCGGCTCGTCGGACGGCCCGGACCGGGGGCGCTCGCCGAGACGGCGGAGCCGGTCGTGACGCTCGTGCGGCGCGCGCGGCGCCCGGAGCGCGCTCGCGGCGTCGTCGTCCTCGTGCACGGGTACAACGACTACGTGTTCCAGGAGCACGTCGTGGGGGCGTTCGAGGCGGTGGGCTGGGACGTCGTCGGGGTGGACCTGCGACGTGCCGGGCGGTCGCTGCGCGAGGGCCAGGTGCCGCACTTCGTGGACGACCTGCGTGAGACGGCGTCGGACCTCGACCTCGCGGTCCGCCTCTCGCGGGTACCGGGGCTGCCGCTGGTCGTGCACGCGCACTCGACGGGCGGCCTCGTCGCGGCGCTGTGGGCGCACGCGCACCGGGGGCAGGGAGGGTGCGACGCGCTCGTGCTGGACAGCCCGTTCCTCGACCTGCACGCGTCGTGGGTCGAGCGCACGGTCGGGACGCGGGTGCTCGACGTCGTGGGCCCGTGGGCGCCGCTCGCGGTCGTGAGCGAGGGTCCGTCGGCGTACGCGACGCACCTGCTGGCCGAGAACGGGGGGCGCTGGGAGTTCGACCCGACGCTCAAGCGGCCCGGGGGCCTGCCCGTCCGGGCGGGCTGGCTGCGGGCGGTGCGGCAGGGCCACGCACGGGTCGCGCGCGGGCTGGAGATCGCGTGCCCGGTGCTCGTCGCGCACTCGGCGCGGTCGGGGGTCGACGACCTCGCGAGCCCGGACCTCGACCGGACCGACACGGTGCTCGACGTCGTCCAGATCGCACGCCTCGCGCCGCGCCTGGGTGCCGACGTGACCCCGCTCGTCGTGGCGGACGGCGTGCACGACCTCACGCTGTCGGCGCCCGGGCCGCTCGCCGTCTACCTCGACGCCGTCACGGCCTGGTGGGACGAACGCCTGCCCGCCGGCGAGGTCGCGACGTGACCCGGCCGGTGCGCACGGGGTACCTCGACGGCCGGTTCGTGGCGCTCGCGCACCGCGGCTTCTCGCTCGCCGGCCTCGAGAACTCGATGGCGGCCTTCGCCGCGGCGCGCGACCTCGGGTTCCGGTACGTCGAGACGGACGCGCACGCGACGAGCGACGGCGTGGCGGTCGCGCTGCACGACGACACGCTGGACCGGACGACGGACGGTGCCGGGTCGGTGGCCGAGCTGCCGTGGAGCGTGGTGCGCCGGGCGCGGATCGGCGGCGTGGAGCCGGTGCCGGCGTTCGAGGACCTGCTGGGCACGTGGCCGGACCTGCGCGTCAACGTGGACGTGAAGTCCGCGGCGGCGGCGGCGCCGGTGGCCGCCGCCATCGAGCGCACGCGCGCGCACGACCGGGTGTGCGTCGCGTCCTTCTCGCGCGCACGACGACGGGCGACCCTCGCGCTGCTGTCCCGCCCGGTCACGACGTCCGCCGCACGGGTCGAGGTGACGGGCGTCGTGCTCGGCGCGCGGTCCGGGCTCACGGCCCTGACCCGCCGGGCGACGCGCGACGTCGACGTGCTCCAGGTCCCCGAGCAGGACGGGCGGGTGCGCGTCGTCGAACCGCGCGTGGTCGCGGCGGCCCACGCGGCGGGCGTGGACGTGCACGTGTGGACGGTGAACGACGTGCCCTCGATGCACCGCCTGCTCGACGCGGGCGTCGACGGGATCGTCACCGACCGCGCGGACCTCCTGCGCGACGTCCTGCGCGAGCGCGGGCTGTGGTCGTGAGCGCGGCCCGGTCCCCGCGGACCGGCGGCTACAGGGCGATCGGTCCGCGCCCGACGGGCGCGTCCGCCGCGATCTCCGCGTACGCGGCGGCGAGCAGCGTCGGGTCCGGGCCCTCGAGCCGGGTGGGGTGGGCGACGCCGTCGAGCACGACGAAGCGCAGGAGGTCGCCGCGGGTCTTCTTGTCGCGGCGCATCGCGGACAGCAGCTGCTCCCAGCGGTCGCCGCGGTAGGTCAGCGGGAGCCCGAGCGACCCGAGGATCGCGCGGTGGCGCTCGACGACGTCGTCGTCGAGCTTCCCCGCGAGGCGCGCGAGCTCGGCGGCGAACACCATGCCCACGGACACCGCGGCGCCGTGGCGCCACTGGTAGCGCTCGGTGAGCTCGACCGCGTGGCCGAGCGTGTGGCCGTAGTTGAGGATCTCGCGCAGGCCGGACTCCTTGAGGTCCTCCCCCACGACGCGCGCCTTGACCGCGACGGACCGCTCGACGAGCTCGTCGAGGAGCACGCCGACGCGCTCAGCGCGTGGGGCACGCGTCCGACGACGGACGAGACCTGGGCGGTCGTGGCCGAGCTCGTCGAGCGGTCCGTCGCGGTCAAGGCGCGCGTCGTGGGGGAGG
>CAZFUQ010000244.1:869-6221 GCA_964521905.1 uncultured Cellulosimicrobium sp. | reverse complement strand
GAGGACCGAGAAGTAGAACTCCTCGGCGATCTTCGCACCCTGCGCGATCATCACGCGGTGGACCGTGTGGCCCTTGATGTCCATGCCGAGGATCTCGGACGCCTTCTCGGCGGCCTCGTCCGGGGAGTGGGCGAGCTTCACGCCGCCGGCCTTGCCGCGCCCGCCGGTCTTCACCTGGGCCTTGACGACGACGGTCCCGCCGCCGAGCTTCTCCGCGCCTGCGCGCGCCTCGTCGGGTGTCGTCGCGACGACACCGCCCAGCACGGGCACGCCGTGCTTCTCGAAGATGTCACGCGCCTGGTATTCGAACAGGTCCACCCTGCTGCGTCCTTCCGTCTGATGCGCCGTGTGCGGCATGACCGATGTCTCGACATCAAGACATCCCCGTACAGGGTAGCCCGCGCGCGGGAGAGCGCCTATCCCCGGGCCCCGCGCACGCGGGGCCCGGGGTGTTCGGTTGGTCACGCGCCCCGCCGCGCCCGGGCGTCAGCCGACCGGCACGTCCACGAAGCGGATCGGCGTGCTCCCGTCCGTGGTGCCCGTCGAGCCGTCGGGCACGTCGACGACGACGGTGTCGGCGCCGAGGTCGGGCCAGACGACGCTCACGGTCGACGTCGTCCCCGACTGCAGCGACCCGACCGCCGGGTCGGCCAGGACGCTGCGCTGCTGGAGGTCGTAGAAGTCCTGGTCGACGAGGTAGTCCACGGGGTAGACGCGCACGCCGCCGTCGAGCAGGGTCACGTTGCTCGCGCCCAGCAGGCCCGAGCCGAGGTCGCCGCGACCGTCCCGGACGGAGCCGAGGACGCTGACGAAGGAGGCCTGCTCCGGACCGTCGTTGCGCACGGCGAGCTCGCCCACCAGGTAGCCGCCGACGCGGCGGACCTCGAGGAGCTCGACGTGCAGGCGCTGGATCCCGCCGATCCCGTCGTCGTGCAGGAGGACGGCACCTCCCGGGCCCTCGATCGTCGGCCCCTCCGCGGCGACGAGCCCGTCGGCCGCGGGCGCCTCGACGACCGCGGGCTCGGCGGCGGGTGTGAACTCGACGGTCACACGGCGGTTGAGCGCCCGCGCCTCCTCGGAGCTCTCGGTCGACACGGGCTCGCTCTCCCCGCGCCCCTCGACCTGCACGTCGAAGCGGTCCAGGTCCGCGATCTCCGCCAGGCGTGCCGCGACGGCGCTCGCACGACGTTCCGACAGCTCCTGGTTCGCGGCCTCCTCGCCCTGGTCGTCGGTGTGCCCGACGACGACGAGGTCACCGTCGGCCGCGAGGGCGAGCTGCGCGACCACCGCGTCGAGCGCCCCGCCCGCGTCCGGGCCGAGCACGGCCGAGTCGACGTCGAACAGGACGTCGGAGTCGACCGCGATGCTCACGAGACCGTGCGTGTCGCGGGTGCGCACCGCGTCGCCCGCGCTCGTGCTGAACGTCTCGAGGTACGCCGAGGGCGCGACGACGTCCGCGAGACCGCCCGGCGCGAGGTCCGAGAGCGGGACGGTGAGCCCGTCCGCGTCCGCGGCGGCGACGACGGGCACGTCCTCGACGAGTCCCACGGCGGGCACGAGCACCGCCGTCGTCGGCGTCGTCGGGGCGGCGAACGCGACGTGGCCGACGACGGGCTCGCGGCCCGGCGAGAGCAGGTACTCCTCGCCGAGGGACGCGAGGGCGGCGCCGTCGGCGGACCGGGCCGCCTCGCGGACGACCCCGGCCTCGAGGTCGACGAGGCGGATGCCGTCGAACGAGTCCTCCCGGGTGAGGGTGCGGTTGGCGAACACGAACCCGACCATCACGGCCTCGTCGCCGGCGGTGGCCTCGACCTCGACGCGCAGCACGGCGAGGTCGCCGTCCACGACGACCGGGCCCACCTTCGCCTCGACGTCGACCCCGCGCACGTGACCCTCGACGAGGACGGGCGTCGGGTCCGTGGACAGGGCGGGCGCCGCGGAGGGGGTCTCCTCCGGGGCGACCTCCGGGGCGATGGTCACGCACCCGGCGACGAGGGCGGCGGTGGCCAGACCTGCCGTGACCGCCAGAAGGGCTCGTCTCCCGCGCGTGGCGGACCGCTGGTGCATCGCTTCCTCTTCTGTCGTCGGGTGCCGGGGCGTCGGGGAGCACCCCGGGGCCCGCTCGGCGGCACGACCCTAGTCGACCGCCCGCAGCGCCTCACGGCCCGCCCATTTCCGTCAACCACGGTTGACAGGTGCGCGGTGTCAATCTAGATTGACACCCATGGAACCCGTCGACATGGACGCCGCGAGCAGCACCGACCCGGACACGGGACTGCGCGCCGTGCGCTCGCTGCGCGTGCTCGCCGAGCGCCTCGAGGCGCTGCAGGTCGAGAACGCGCGGTCGCTCGGATGGTCGTGGCAGGAGATCGCCGACCGTCTCGGCGTCACCCGCCAGGCCGTGCACAAGAAGTACGCGGCGCCCCGCAGCACCAGGAGGTCATGACATGTTCGAACGCTTCACCGCAGACGCCCGCGAGACCGTCGTCGGCGCGCAGGAGTTCGCCCGCGAGCGCGGCGACGACTCGATCGACACCGTGCACCTGCTCCTCGCCCTCGCCCACCAGGACGGCGGCGCGGGCGCGCTCGCCCTCGATGCCGTGGGCGTCCCCCCGGCCACGATCGACTGGCATGCCGCCGGCACGGGCCGGCACGACGACCTCGACGGCCCCGCGCTCGCGTCGCTCGGGATCGACCTCGACGCGATCCGCGCCCGCACGGACGCCGCCTTCGGCGAGGGGGCGCTGGACCGGGTCGGCGGGCGGCCCGCGCGACGCGGCCACGTCCCGTTCACCCCGGAGGCGAAGAAGACCCTCGAGCTCTCGCTCCGCGAGGCGATCCACGCGGGCTCGCGCTCCATCGACTCCGGCCACGTGCTCCTCGCCCTCGTCCGTGTCGACGGCACGACGGCGCACCGCGCCCTGGTCGGCGCGCTCGCCGACGCGGGGTCCGACGTCGGGCGGCTGCGCACGGCGCTCGCCGAACGGAACCGCGAGGCGTCCTGACCGCGGGCGCTCGCGGCGGGCCGGTGGCCACTCGACCCGGCTCAGCCCGGCGGGACCGGTCCGGTGAACGCGTCGAGGTCCCACCCCGCGGCCGTCGCCAGCTCGCGGTAGGCGCGCTCGAAGAACGCCAGCAGCACGGCGTCGGGGTCCCGCGCCTCGCGCAGCACCCCGCACGGGAGCACGACCTCGCGCAGTCCGCGGTCCCAGTACCCCGGGGTCAGCTCGAGGCCCTCGACCCCGGGCGGTTGCGGGTAGGCGTACGCGTAGACCTGGTCGACGTGCGTCGTCGGGTCGCCCGGCCAGTAGCCGACCGCGACGTTCTCCGCGTTCTCCGCGTAGCGGTAGATGGGCTCGACGTCGTCGGGCTGGTGGGACGGCCGGCCGTTGAAGAGCGTGAGGCCGAGGTCGAACGCGCCCCAGTAGAAGCGCGGGCCGCTGGACTTGCCGTAGAAGCCGGAGCGGAACCGTTCCATGACCCCGACCACGCGCTGGACGGTCGCGAGCCACGTGCGCGTGAGCTCGCCGTCCCACTCCCCGACCTCCGTGTCCTGCTCGAACGGCACCGGGTCGGGGATCTCCCGCGGCGTCGACCACACGCGCACGGGCACGTCGAGCCGGTCGAGGCACGCGAGCGTGCGCGCGTAGAAGTCGGCGACCGACATCGGCCCGAGCGCGATCGTCTCGGTCCGCCCGTCGGACGAGCGGAACGCGACGCGCTCGCCCACGAGGTCGATCTCCACGTCGAGCGCGCGGTCGCCCACCTGCATGACGGGAGTGACGAAGCCCCGCGCGGTCACGTGGAACGCGACGTTCCACCAGTGGTTGACGAACGGCGTGAGGTCGAGCACGGCCTTGCCGATCACCTGCGTGAACAGGTGCAGCGGTCGCCGGGTCGGCTCCCAGCGCCGCACGTCGAGGTCGGGCCAGGGGGCGGGGCGGGCGGCCGGCTGGGTCATGGGAGGCTCCTCGGGCTCGGTCGTCCTGCCACGGTAGGACGCCGCTCGCGCCCGTGCCCGACGACGGGGGGACTCCCCGGCGGGCCGTGGTCCCTAGCGTGGTCGCGTGCCCAGGACGACCTCGCGCCCCGACCACGCCGACGACCGCCCGGCCTCGGCACGTGCCCGCCCCGCCGACGTCACGACGGTGGCCGGTCACCCCTGGCGCCGCGGCGCGGCCGTCCTCGGCGCGAGCTTCCTGCTCGGTGGCCTGACCTCGTACGCGCAGGGATTCCTGCCCGACGCCGCGGCCCCCTTCGCGAACTCGGCGAGCGGCTGGACCGTGCTCACCGCCCTCCTGGTCGCCTGGTCCGCGCGCGACCCGCGCGCCCGGACGTGGCACGCCGCGGTGCTGGGTGCGGCGAGCTTCGTCCTGCTCGTCCTCGGCTACACCGTGGCCGCCGACCTCCGCGGGTTCTTCTACGACCCGACGCTGTTCGGCGTGGCGGGCCTGGTCGTCGGCCCGTTCGTCGGGGTCGCCGCGGCGTGGCTGCGGCGGACGGGTGCCCGCGCCGCCCTCGGCACGGCGCTGCTCGCGGGCATCGGCCTCGGCGAGTCGGTCTACGGGCTGACGACCGTCGTCGAGACGACCGGCGCGACCTACTGGGTGGTGATCGGCGCCGTCGCCCTCGTGCTGCTCGCCGGCATGCTCGTGCGCCGGCTCCGCGACGGGCTGCCGGTCGCGCTCGCCGCCGTCGGCACCGCCGTCGTCGCGACGGCGTTCGTCCTCGCCTACCGCGCCCTGGGCACGATCGGCTGACCCGTCAGAGCTTGGTCACCGGTGAGTAGCGCAGCAGCAGCCGCTTGGTCCCGTCCGCGCCGAAGTCGATCTTCGCGACGGCGTTCGGCCCCGCGCCCTCGAGCGCGACGACCGTCCCGAGCCCGTACGCGTCGTGCGTCACCCGGTCCCCCACCGCGAGGTTCGGCACGTCCCCGTCCGCCCGCGGCGTCGCCGACCCGAACGTCGCCCCGCCGGACGGCGAGCCCACCGACCTGGACGAGGTCGTGGTGCCGCCCGCGGACGGTGACGCGCCCGCGAAGCGGGGTCGGGAGGACGACCCGGAACCACGACCCCACACGGACCCGCCCGCCCGCAGGGTCGCCATCGACGACTCGCGCCGCCGCCAGTCCCACAGCTCCTCGGGGATCTCCTCGAGGAACCGGCTCGGCGGGAACTCGTTCGCCATGCCCCACGCCGACCGCACCGCCGCCCGCGAGACGTAGAGCCGCTCGCGCGCGCGGGTGATGCCCACGTAGGCGAGACGACGCTCCTCGGCGAGCTCGCCGTCGTCGTGCAGGGAGCGCATGTGCGGGAACGTGCCGTCCTCCATGCCGGTGAGGAAGACGACGCC
>CAZFUQ010000244.1:404-859 GCA_964521905.1 uncultured Cellulosimicrobium sp. | reverse complement strand
CGACGGGGTCGGCGTCGGCGACGAGCGACACGCGCTCGAGGAAGTCGGACAGCGTGCCCTCGGGGTCGAGCTCGGTGAACTCCGTCGCGACGGCGTGCAGCTCGGCGAGGTTCTCGACGCGCGTCGCGTCCTGCGGGTCGTCGCTCGCGCGCAGCTCGGCGAGATAGCCGGTGCGGTCGAGGACGGCACCGAGGACGTCGGACGGGCTCGCGCCCGAGGCCGCGAGCTCGCGCAGCCCGGCCATGAGCTCGACGAACGCGCGCAGCGGGTTGAGCGTGCGGTTGGTCAGGCCCGGGATCTCGTCGATCCGGGCGAGGGCGGCGCCGAACGAGATGCGCTCGCGGTCCGCGAGCGCCGCGACCGCGCCCTCGGCCCGGTCCCCCAGCCCCCGCTTGGGGGTGTTGAGCACGCGGCGCAGGTTGACGTCGTCGTCGAGGTTGTCGATCGCGCGCAGG
>CAZFUQ010000244.1:0-394 GCA_964521905.1 uncultured Cellulosimicrobium sp. | reverse complement strand
CGTGCCGCCGACGACCTTGTACGGCAGGCCGACGCGGATGAGCACCTCCTCCAGCGCGCGGGACTGTGCGTTGGTCCGGTAGAACACGGCGACGTCGCCGGGGCGCACCCCGTCGGAGTCGCCGAGGCGGTCGATCTCCTCCGCGACGAACCGCGCCTCCTCGTGCTCGTTGTCCGCGACGTAGCCGATGACCTTCGCGCCCGCGCCGGAGTCCGTCCACAGGCGCTTGGGCTTGCGGTCGGGGTTGCGCGAGATGACGGCGTTGGCGGCCGAGAGGATGTTCTGGGTCGAGCGGTAGTTCTGCTCGAGCAGGATGGTCCGGGCGTCCGGGTAGTCGGCCTCGAACTCGAGGATGTTGCGGATCGTCGCGCCGCGGAACGCGTAGATCGACTGG
>CAZFUQ010000243.1:4232-6271 GCA_964521905.1 uncultured Cellulosimicrobium sp. | reverse complement strand
GTCGGTCTTGGACAGGATGTCCGCGGCGTAGATCCCGGCGGGTCCGGCGCCGACGATCACGACGCGCAGTGGACGGATGCTGCTCACAGGACAGGGCGCCTTCCGGTCGAGGTCTGGGGTCTCTCCCGCACGGCCGCCGGTGGCGCCGTTCCGCGTCGACCGGTGGGTACCGGTCGCAGGAGACCCTCTCGATTGTACGTCTGGGGTGAGGGTCGCCTCACTCGGACCCTCTCCTCCGTGACCAGAGTGCCAGCGGTCTCGCCTGGTGGATACCCCGTCTTGTGATCCGGGCGAATGTAACGCCCGGGGTCAGCGGTCGACGCGCAGACTCTCCTGGACCGCCCGGATCTCCGCCCCCGCCCACGGGTGCTGGATGACCGTGCACGTGCCCGTCGACTGGACCAGGTCCGCGACCGGGCCCCGCGGCACGACGACGGTCCGCACCGACTGCACGAGCACCGTCCCGCCGCCTCCCTTGAACGAGGCCTCCACCCACCGGCCCGGCAGCCCGTCGACCTCCACGTCCCCGCTGCCCAGCTCCTTGAGCCGCGGCATCGGCCGGAGCTTGCGGAGCACCTCCGCGTGCGCGTCGTCGAGCGAGAGCTCCGCGCGGATGCGCGACACGACCACGATGACGTTCGGGTTGAACTCCCCCTCCTCCACCTCGCGCCCGAGCGCGAGCGGGAGGGCCACGTGCGGCAGCGGCACCCAGCGCTCCGGGGCCTCGACCCGCACCCCGACGGGGGCGGGGAAGTCGTCGCTCGGGTAGCGCAGCTCGGTCATGCGGCAGTTCCTCTCGTCGGCACCGCGTCGTGGGTGGTGCGTCGAGCAGTCTCCCAGACGGACCCGCCCCGGACACGCCGGCACCGGGAACGCGGGCCCGGGGAACGCCGAGGGCGCAGGACCCCGGTCGGGGTCCCGCGCCCGGGCGGATCGTCAGCAGATCAGCTGTTGGAGGCCTGCTCCTGCTGCTGCGCGTTCTGCGTGGCCTTCTGGCCCGCGTCCGTGAGGGTCTGCGCGACGTTGTTCAGCTGCGTCTGCGCGGCCGGCCAGTCGCTGCCCTTGAACTGCTGGGCGTCGGGGCCCTCCCACGGCACGCTCTGGATCTGGGAGTTCAGGTTCTGCATCGTCGTGCGGATCTCGTCCGCCTTCTGCTGCAGCGTCTGACCGAGCCCGCGCAGCTCCTCGACGTTAGCGCCCCACATGCCACCAGCCATGGTGTTCTCCTTCTTCGTCTCGACCCCCACCCTGCGTGGACGTCGTCCCGTTGTCGATGGCCCTACTCAACCATCGAGCCCCGGGCCCGTCGATGGGGAGGTGTCCCCATGACGGGCCCGGTCGTCACGCCGCTACCTCGGGAGCGCGACGTGCAGCTTGCGGGCCCGCCCCGAGACCACGAGGAAGCCACGCCCGGGCGGGAAGTCCGCGCGGCGGATGCGGCCGAGCCCCGTGCCCAGGAGCGTGTCGCCGTCGAGGTCGCCCGGCGTCAGCAGCAGGCCCGAGCGGCCCGCCTTGAACGGCTGGGCGATGGCCCACGCCTGGCCCCACGTCGACGACTCCGCCTCGCCGACGACGAGCTGCTCGGCGCGCACCGCGGCGCGCACGAAGGCCACGAGCGGCTGCTCGGCGGGCGTCCCGGTGAACTCGGTGACGGACTCGACGAGGACCGTGAGCGCCCCGGGCCGCAGCGAGCCGCCCTCGAGCGCCTGCGTGAGCGACTCGAGGAGCGTCACGACGTCCTCGGGCGACGTCGCCGCCGTGTCCCACACGTCGAGCGCGGAGATGCTCGTCCGGCGCGGCGAGAGGTACACGACCCGGCCCGCGCGCGCTCGGCGCACGGCCTGCGCGATCGTGACGAGCGCCGTCGTGCGCCCGCCCCCGGGAGGCCCGGAGAGCATGAACGAGCCCCTGGCCGGCAGCGCGACGGGCGCGATGTCCAGGTCGTCGAGGCCGATCGTCGGCCGTCCCGCGGTGACCTCGGGCAGCGCGTCCAGCGTGAAGCCGTCCGGCAGCCGGTCGACCCCGGGCGCCTTCGTGAT
>CAZFUQ010000243.1:0-4222 GCA_964521905.1 uncultured Cellulosimicrobium sp. | reverse complement strand
AACGAGGTCCAGATCGCGGTGCTCGTCGTGATCCCGAGCCGCGTCATCGCGTCGCGCAGCTTGCCCAGCTCGCGCGCCTGCAGCGCGACGTTCGGGTCGCCGCCGAGCACCGCGATCTGGACCTCGTTCTCGTCGAGGACGCCGCGCCCGGGCGGGGAGGTCAGCGACAGCACGTCCTTGGGCACCCCGAGCGTGAGGTAGTCGTCCTCGCTCGCCAGGCGCAGCACGAGCCGCTTCTGGATGGTCGACCCGAGCGAGGTCGGGACGGACGCCGCCCGGTCGCCGGCCACGACGACGTGGACGACGACCTGGCGGCCGTCGGTCGCGAGGGCCGTGAACGCGCCCCAGAAGGGGAACGCGTGGGCGGGCCGGAACTCGTAGGACTCGCGGAACGCACCGATCCCGTCGACCAGCAGCAGGATGCGCGGCTCGGCGGGGGCGTTCGCGAGGCGCCGGTACTCGTTGAGGTCACCGGCCCGCACGGCGGCGTAGCGCGCCGAGCGCTCGTCGACGAGGTCGCGCAGCGTGCGCAGCACGCGCTGGACCCGCTCCTCGTCGTCGCCCGAGATGACGGCGCCCACGTGGGGCAGGTCCTCGAGCATGCGCAGGCCGCTCGCGCCGCTGTCGATCGCGTAGACCTGCACCGGGCCGCCGCGCGCCGTGATCGCCGCCGAGACGGCGATCGTGCGCAGCGTCGCGCTCTTGCCGGAGCCGCCCGTGCCGTAGATCGCCATGTTGCCGTCGCGGTCGGGCTCGTAGAACACGGTCGGCTGGGCCTGCGTCGCCGGGGCGTCCTCGACGCCGAGCAGCAGCATGGTGTCGGTGCGCGGGTTCGGCAGGCGCGCCAGGTCGTAGGTCTGCGCGAGCTCGGGCAACCAGGGCTTGCGCGGCAGGGGCACCGCGGCCTGGGTCGCGGCGCGCTCGATCGTCGCCACGGCGCGCGAGATGTCGTTCGGTCCCGGGTCGGTGACCTCCTCGACCTCGGGCTCGGGCAGCTCCCAGCGCATGCCCGTGCCGAACGACATCTCCTGCACGTCGATGCGCGAGCGCTCGGGCTCGGCCGTCGTCCAGCCACCGGCGTACGCGGTCTGGAACGGGGTGATGCGGCCCGGCCCCGTCTTCACGGCGCCGCGGCCCGGGATCGACGGGTCGAAGTGGGCGGCCATGGGGATGCCGAGGATGTCCGTCGAGTCGTCCTCGTCGGCCATGCGCAGCGCGACGCGCAGGTTCGTGTTCGCGCGCAGGTTGTCCTTGATGACGCCCGCCGGGCGCTGCGTCGCGAGGATGAGGTGCAGGCCGAGCGAACGACCGCGCTGGGCGACGTCCACGACGCCGTCGACGAACTCCGGCACCTCGTTGACCAGGGCCGCGAACTCGTCGACGACGATGAGCAGGCTCGGCGGCGCGTCCGGGTCGCCCGTGCGCTCGAGCGAGGCGAGGTCCTTCGCCTTCTTCCGGTTGAGCAGGTGCTCGCGGTAGCGCAGCTCCGCCCGCAGCGACGTGAGCGCGCGCCGCACCAGGTGCGGGGACAGGTCGGTCACGAGGCCCACGCTGTGGGGCAGCTTCACGCAGTCGGCGAAGGCCGCGCCGCCCTTGTAGTCGACGAACAGGAACGTCACGCGGTCCGGGCTGTGGGCCGCGGCCATGCCGAGCACCCACGACTGCAGGAACTCGGACTTGCCCGCGCCCGTCGTCCCGCCGACCAGCGCGTGCGGGCCCTGGGTGCGCAGGTCGAGGTAGAGCGGCTCCGTGCCGGAGTGCCCCACGAGGCCGCGCAGGTTCGTCGGGACCTTGCGTCGCACTGGCGGCGAGCCGTCGCGCGGGGTGAGCGACCCGTTCTCGCGCCACGCGTCGATGAGGGTGCTCGGCTCGTCGGCGAGCTCCGTGCCCGAGAGCGCGAGGTAGGACACCGAGCGCGGCAGGTCGGAGTCGTCGTCGACCGGCGCGCCGACGTCGACGACCGGGGCGAGGATGCGCGCGACCTCGTGCGCCGTCGCGAGGTCGACGGTCTCGCACGTCACCGGGAACGTCAGGCGGCCCACCCGGACCTCGCCCGAGGTCGCGCCCGCGGCGCTGGCCGCACCCGGGCCCGGGGCGTCCGTCGTGTCGACGAGGACGAACGTGCGGCACGCCGCCGGGAGCTGCTCGACCGACGGGGCGACCCAGACGACGTGCACGCCGGCGTCCGCCCCGCGCTCGACGAGGCGCGTGAGGCGCGAGCGGTCGACCGGCGCGTCGTCCTCGACGAGGACGACGACCGTCGGGAGCACCGGCTCCGGGGTGTCCTCGGGCTCCTCCGGGTCGACCGGGCCGCGCAGCTCGGCGTGCGTGCCGAGGTCGGCACCGCGCAGCTCGACGAGGTCCTCGAGCTGGGAGAGCAGCGCCAGCGCGGCGCCCGGGTTGTCCGCGAGGTGCTCCCCGCCGAGCGGGCTGTGCGGCGACCCGGTGTGCGGGAGCCACTCGAGCCACTCCCAGTCGGCGCGCGAGCGCTGCGACGTGATCGCGGCGAGCACCAGCTCCGACGGCGAGTGCAGGCCCGCGAGCTGGACGAGGATCCCGCGCGCCGCGGCGTCGGCGGCCTGCCCGGCCCCGGCGATGCCGAGGGCGCCGTCGGAGCGCAGCCGCGCCACCACGGGTACGCCGTCGATCGTGGCGCACTGCGCGTGGAGCTTCTCGAGCTCGCTCCAGTACTCCGGCAGCGTGTTGTTCTCACCGGGCTGCTCGAGCTGCGTGCGCGACGGCGCCCGGCCGAGCCCGACGCGGACGGTGAGGAACGCGTCGTGCTCGGGGCGGTGGGTCCACAGCAGACCGCCCAGGCGGCGCACGGCGTCGACCGTGTCGCCGACGGACGGCGCCTCCGTGAGCCGCACCGCACGCTCGACGGCATGCGTGCGGTCGATCGTCTCGCGCATCGCGACGACCGCGGCCTCGAACTGCTCGCGCTGCGCCTTGAGCTTGCGCCTGGCCTGCATCTTCTGGTCGACGTAGTTGCCGAGCATGAGGATCGGGCTGAGCCCGACGAAGACGATCGAGAGGACGTTCTTCGTGACCGAGTAGAGGATCGCGCCCATGAGGAGCGGGGCGACCATCGCGAGGTACGGGAAGCGCTGCGGCTCGGGCGGCTGCGGCGGCTTGGGCGCCTTGAGCTTGCGCTCGCCGAACCGCGCGACGACGCGCGGCGACCGGTTGAACTCCACGACCGGGTTCGTGGGCGCCAGGCTCGACGAGCGGTGCAGCGCGATGACCGAGACCACGGTGCTGCCGATCGTCACGGTGTCGGCCGACGTGAGCGTCGAGCGCATCATGCGCTGCCCGCCCATGACGAGGCCGTTGGCCGAGTTCGTGTCCGTGATCTCGATGGACTCGCCCACGGTGACGCGCGCGTGCCGCTTGGAGACCTGCGGGTCGCTGAGGCGGATGTCCATGTTGCGGTCGCGCCCGAGGTAGCTCGTGCCGACGGGCAGGGAGAACTCGCGACCCGCGTCGGGCCCCTCGAGCACGCGCAGCACGGCGACCGCCGCGCCGCGGTCCTGGCCCGGGGAGTCGAACTGCTCGGAGACGCGCACGATCGACACCGTCGAGCCCGAGCGCAGGCCCGCCTCGACCAGGTCGCTCGTCGGGGAGAGCACGCGGCCCTGTCCCCCGCCCGACGGCGAGGTGCCCACCTGCAGCGTCAGGCGGTCCGGGACGGCCGTGCCCGGGCGGGTGGGGTCGCCCGCGAACAGCGCCTCGGCGACGTCGCGCACGGAGGCCGTGGCGTCCGCGGTCACGGCGACGTTGGTCGTGGTGGAGTCGGGCCGGTGCAGCGTGAGCTTGATTCGCACGAAGGGTCCTCGTTCGGGTACGGGGAGAGAACGGGCAGCAGGAGATCCACGACGAGCACGACGGCGCGGCCGACCGGAGCGCGCGGCGCGCGCTCAGCGGTCGCCGGCGGCGTCAGCCGTCGTCGGTCAGGTCGAGCAGGGGGAGGTCGTCGCCGGTGACGAGCCGCGACGCGACGGCGTACTCGACGAGCCGGGCGCGACGGTTCGTCGCGAGCGCGCCGGGGCCGCCGCGCAGCCCCTTGACGCCGATCCGGTCGAGCTTGTCGCACACGTTGTCGAGCTTGCGGTTGAAGCGGGTCGTCGCCCAGCCGAGCCGCGCGGCGGCGGCCGCGGACGACGGGATCTCCGACAGGCCGGTCCCGTCGCGGCGCAGCATCGGCTCGGCGAGCGCCACGATG
>CAZFUQ010000242.1:3580-6286 GCA_964521905.1 uncultured Cellulosimicrobium sp. | reverse complement strand
TCAGAGCGCGCGGAGCCAGACCGTGGTGTCGGCCGGGACGCGCACCTGCGGGTCGGCGGAGCGGTCGGTGAGGACCGGGCCGGAGGCGACGAGCACCTCGGCGCCGTGCGGCAGCACGACCGGCTCGGAGCCGAGGTTGGCCAGCACGACGACGTCGCGGTTGCGGAACGCGATGACGTCCACCGAGTCCGCGAAGTCCTCGACCCATGCGAGCGTGCCCGACCCGAGGCGTGCGGCGCGGCGCGTCGCGAGCGCGGCCCGGTACGTCTCGTACGTCGAGCCCACGACGCCGCGCTGCGCGTCGGCGGCGTAGCGCCCGTAGGCCTCGGGCTGGGGGAGCCAGGTCTTGCCGGTCGGGCCGAACCCGTAGCCCGGGGCGTCGGCGTGCCACGGGAGCGGGATGCGGCAGCCGTCGCGGCCCGCCTCGGCGCCCCGGGTGCGGAAGAACGCGGGGTCCTCGCGCACGTCGTCGGGCAGGGCGGTGTGCTCCGGCAGGCCGAGCTCCTCGCCCTGGTAGACGTACGACGAACCGGGCAGGCCCAGCATGAGCACCGAGGCGGCACGGGCGCGGCGCAGGCCGAGCTCCTCGTCCGGCTGCGGCTCGTGCGCGAAGATCCCGTTCGGGCGCAGGCCGGGGTCGGCCAGGCCGAGGCGCGACGCGTGGCGCACGACGTCGTGGTTGGAGAGCACCCAGGTGGTGGGGGCCCCGACCTCGTCGTTGGCGTGCAGCGACGCCGCGATCACGGTGCGCAGCGGCGCGGCGGACCAGGGCGTGGTGAGGAACGAGAAGTTGAACGCCTGGTGCATCTCGTCCGGGCGGACGTAGCGCGCGAGGCGCGACAGCGGCTCGACCCAGGCCTCGGCCACGAGCGCGCGGTCACCGTCGTACTCGGCGAGGACGCGGTGCCAGGCGCGGTAGATCTCGTGCACGCCGTCCTGGTCGAACATGGGGCCCGAGTTGCCGGCGCCGGTCGAGCCGTCCTCGGGGGCGCCCGGGTCGGCGCTCTCGTCGGTGCCGCCCTCGCTGCCCTCGACCATCGAGACGGTCCCGTCCCAGTCGGGCAGGCCGTCGGCCTTGATCATGCCGTGCGCGACGTCGACGCGGAACCCGTCCACGCCCTTGTCGAGCCAGAAGCGCAGGACGTCCTCGAACTCCGAGCGGACCTCGGGGTTGTCCCACGCGAGGTCGGGCTGCGTGGAGTCGAACAGGTGCAGGTACCACTGGCCCGGCGTCCCGGCGTCGGCGCCGGTCACGGGGCGGGCGTGCGCGCCCGCGGTCACGCGGGTCCACGCGGGGCCGCCGAAGATCGACTGCCAGTTGTTCGGGGGGAGCTCGCCGTGCTCGCCGTTGCCCTCACGGAAGACGTAGCGTGCCCGCTCCGCAGACCCCTCCGGCGACGCGAGCGCCGCCTGGAACCAGGAGTGCTGGTCGGAGGTGTGGTTCGGGACGAGGTCGACGACCACACGGATGCCGCGCGCGTGCGCCTGCGCGAGCAGCTCGTCGAAGTCCGCGAGGGTGCCGAACAGCGGGTCGACGTCGCGGTAGTCCGCGACGTCGTAGCCCGCGTCCTTCTGGGGCGAGCGGTAGAAGGGGCTCAGCCACACGGCGTCCACGCCGAGCTCGGCGAGGTGGTCGAGCTTCGACGTGATGCCCGGCAGGTCGCCGACGCCGTCGCCGTCGCCGTCCGCGAACGAGCGCGGGTAGACCTGGTAGATCACCGCGTCGCGCCACCACTCGGGCGCCTCGCCGGGGCCGGCGTGCACGAGGGCACCGGTGGTGAAGGGCGCCGGCACCGTGGCGGTGGCGGTCGGCGTCGAATCGATACGAGTCATCGAGCTGTCGGTCCTCACGTGAGTGTTCTTGTGGGTGGTGCTGGGTATCACCCGGCCGGTGGAGCGGGGGTTCACCGCGACGCTTCTCTTCGAGTGTAAGCGCTTGCGGTCGAACCGGGACGCGCGCCCGACGACGCGTGGTCGCCGGGGAGCGCGCATCACCCCGGGCGGGGCTCAGGTGGTGGCGCGCTCCGCGGGGAGCGGCGCACCGGCGTCGGACGCACGGTTCGGGGCGGCGCCCGTCGAGTCGCGCACGACGAGCTCGGGCTGGAAGAGCAGCTCCGATCGTGGCGCCCGCTCGCCCGCGATCTCCGTGAGCAGCGCGCTGACCGCGGCGTGCGCCATGGCGCTCACGGGCTGGCGCACGGTGGTCAGCGGGGGGTCGGTGAAGGCGATGAGCGGCGAGTCGTCGTAGCCGACGACCGAGATGTCCTCGGGGACGCGCAGGCCGCGCGAGCGGGCCGCGCGGATGGCGCCGAGCGCCATGAGGTCCGAGCCGCACACGATGGCGGTGTGCCCGGCGTCGATGAGCTCGCCGCCCGCGGCCTGGCCGCCCTCGACCGTGTACAGCGTGATGACGACGTGCTCGGCCGCGCGGGCCCCGTCCTCCACGAGCCCGTGGCGCACGAGCGACTCGGCGAAGCTCGCGAGCTTGCGCTGCGCGGGGACGAAGCGGTCCGGGCCGATCGCGAGGCCGACCTTGCGGTGGCCGAGCGAGACGAGGTGGCGCACGGCCAGCTCGACGCTCGCGACGTCGTCGGGCGACACGAACGGTGCGTCGATCCCCTCGGCGTACCCGTTGACCAGGACGATCGGGATGCCTCGGCTGCGCAGGCGTTCGTAGCGCTCGTGGCTCGCCTGCGTGTCGGCGTG
>CAZFUQ010000242.1:2475-3570 GCA_964521905.1 uncultured Cellulosimicrobium sp. | reverse complement strand
GAGAACCCCTCCGCGCCGACGCGATGGTTCACTGAGACGAAGACGATGCCGTCGACCGTGTGGTCCATGAGCATGTCGACGTAGTCGTCCTCGGTCGTGCCGCCCGGCGCCTGCGTGCACAGCAACGGGGTGTAGCCGTGCTCCGAGAGCAGCGACTCGATCGTCTGCGCGAACGCGGGGAAGACGGGGTTGGTCAGCTCGGGGACCACGAGGCCGACGAGGCCTGCGGACCGGGTGCGCAGCGTCGACGGGCGCTCGTAGCCCAGCACGTCGAGCGCGGCGAGCACCGCCTGGCGGGTCTCGCTCGCGACGCCGGGCTTCCCGTTGAGGACGCGCGAGACCGTCGCGGTGGAGACGCCGGCCTGGGCGGCGAGATCGCTGAGACGGGTGCGCACATGGGGAAGCGTAGGGGACACCGGACCTCCTCGTCCTGGTCGTCCGGCCGGTGGTCCGCGTTCTCCTCGTGAGAGCGCGCGGGACGCGGTGGCCGGTGGAGGTGGGGGTGGGCGTCGGGCGACGCCCTGCAAAGCGTTGCATGAAAGTTACCGCAACGACTTGCACGTTGGCCACCCGGAGTTCTACGGTCGCCTCATCAGGGCCCGGCAACGACACCACGGTCACGGCGGGCCATCATCACGACACGCTTGGAGTGACCACTGATGCGACGGAGCATCCTTCTCGCCGCCGCGCTGACCACGACGCTGGCGCTCGCCGCCTGCTCGTCCGGCGGCTCGGGCGACGAGACCACCGAGGAGCCGAGTGACGAGGGGGCCTCCACCGGCTCGCTCACCGTCTGGGTCGACGAGACCCGGCAGGACGCCGTGACCGCGGCGGCCGAGTCGTTCGAGGAAGAGACGGGGACGACGGTCGAGGTCGTCCTCAAGAACTTCGACGACATCCGCGCGGACTTCCTCGCGCAGGTCCCGACGGGCGAGGGCCCGGACGTCACCGTCGGCGCCCACGACTGGCTGGGCGAGTTCACGACGAACGGCGTCGTGGCCCCGCTCGAGCTGGGTGACAAGGCGTCCGAGTTCGAGGCCGTCTCGATCGAGGCGTTCACGCAGGACGGCCAGGTCTACGGCCTGCCCTACGCGA
>CAZFUQ010000242.1:0-2465 GCA_964521905.1 uncultured Cellulosimicrobium sp. | reverse complement strand
CGATCGAGAACATCGCCCTCATCCGCAACACGGCGCTCGCGGCGACCGCCCCGGCGACCTGGGACGAGGCCGTGGCGGCCGGCCAGGCCGCGGGGACGACGTTCCCGATCCTCGTCCAGTCGGACGGCGACAAGGGTGACCCGTACACCCACTACCCGTTCCAGACGTCGTTCGGCGCCCCGGTCTTCACGCAGAACGAGGACGGCAGCTACTCCTCGGAGCTCGCGATGGGCGGCCCCGAGGGCCAGGCGTTCGCGCAGTGGCTCGGCGCCCAGGGCGCGGCCGGCGTGCTCAGCCAGGACACGACGTACGACATCGCCGTCGAGGCGTTCAAGAACGGTGAGTCGCCGTTCATCGTCGGCGGCCCGTGGATGATCGACTCGTTCGAGGGCCTCGACCTGTCGATCGACCCGATCCCGTCCGCCGGTGGCCAGCCCGCGCAGCCGTTCGTCGGTGTGCAGGGCTTCTACCTCAGCGCCGAGAGCGACAACGCGATCGTCGCCAACGACTTCCTCGTGAACTTCCTGTCCACCGAGGAGGCGCAGACCGCGCTCTACGAGGCGGGCAACCGTCCGCCGGCGCTCACCGCTGCGGCCGACGCCGCCGCCGCGGCGGACCCGATCGTCGCGGGCTTCCGTGCCGTCGGCGCCGACGCCGTGCCGATGCCGTCCATCCCGGAGATGGCGGCCGTGTGGAGCTTCTGGGGCGTGACCGAGGCCGCGATCGTCGGCGGCGCCGACCCGGTGCCGACCTGGGACAAGATGATCGCCGACATCCAGGGTGCGATCGACTCCTGATCCGGGCCTGACCCCCGTCGCGGTGCGCAGGAGGTCCTGCGCACCGCGACGGCATGTCACCACCCCGGCCCGAGGACGGGTCGGGACCCAGCACGACGACACCTCGCCGCCCCCCAGCACGAACGGCGTCCCACGACCCCGGAGGCATCACGATGTCCGCCCCTCAGACCACTGCCGACGACGAGCGCGTCGTCGTCCCCGACCCCGACGGCCCGCCGTCTGGTCGTGACCGGCGCCGGCGCCGGCGCGCGTCGGACGGCTCGCACGCGCGTGACTACGGGCCCGGGTTCTTCGTCAAGCTCGCCCTCATGGCCGTCGTGGACGCGCTCGGCGTGTACGTCGTCTGGTCGGCGTGGACGGCGGGGTCGTACGGCATCCTCGCGGCGACGCTCGCGATGCTCGTGGCGGCCAACTGGGTGTACTTCTCCAAGCGCGCGCTGCCGCTGAAGTACATCCTCCCCGGTCTGATCTTCCTGCTCGTCTACCAGATCTTCGTCGTCGGCTACACGGGCTACGTGGCGTTCACGAACTACGGCACCGGGCACAACGCGACGAAGGAGCAGGCCGTCTCCGCGCTGCTCATCCAGAACGAGCGTCGTGTCGAGGGGTCCCCGTCGTCGCAGCTGACGGTGGTCGAGGACGGCGACGCCCTCGGCTTCGCGATCGTCACGGAGGACGGCGACGTCGAGGCCGGGACGGCCGACCGGCCGCTGACCGTGGTGGACGGTGCGACCGTCGACGGCGGCCGCGCCGCCGAGGTGCCCGGCTTCACGGTGCTCCCGCGCGACCAGGTGCTCCAGCGCCAGGCCGAGGTGACCGACCTGCGCGTCCCCGTCTCGGACGACCCCGAGGACGGTTCGATCCGCACCACCGACGCGCGCACGGGCTACGTCTACACGTCCTCGCTCGAGTGGGACGCCGCGGCCGACACCATGACCGACACCACGACCGGGACCGTCTACACGCCGAACGACGAGGGCCAGTTCGAGGCCCCGACCGGCGAGACCCTCGCGGTCGGGTGGCGCGTGCCCGTCGGGTTCGACAACTTCGTCACCGCGTTCTCCGACGCCCGCTACGCGCAGCCCTTCGTCAAGATCCTGCTGTGGACCTTCGTCTTCGCCGTCGGCTCGGTCGCCACGACGTTCCTGCTCGGGCTCTTCCTCGCGATCGTCTTCAACGACACGCGCATGCGCGGGCGCAAGGTCTACCGCACGCTGATGATCCTGCCGTACGCGATCCCCGGGTTCCTCGCCGCGCTGCTGTGGTCCGGTCTGCTCAACACGCGGTTCGGGTTCGTCAACGAGGTGATCCTCGGCGGCGCGCACATCCCGTGGCTCACGGACCCGTTCCTCGCGAAGCTGTCCGTGCTGGGCGTGAACCTGTGGCTGGGCTTCCCGTACATGTTCCTCATCTGCACGGGCGCTCTGCAGTCGCTGCCGTCCGACGTCATGGAGGCGGCGAAGATCGACGGCGCCGGACGCTGGCGCACGTGGCGCTCGATCACGCTGCCGCTCCTGCTCATCTCGACCGCGCCGCTGCTCATCTCGTCGTTCGCGTTCAACTTCAACAACTTCACGCTCATCTACATGCTCACCGGGGGAGGCCCGCGCTTCGCCGACGCGTCGGTGCCGCTCGGCCACACGGACATCCTCATCTCGATGGTCTACT
>CAZFUQ010000241.1:0-6324 GCA_964521905.1 uncultured Cellulosimicrobium sp. | reverse complement strand
GTGCAGATCATCAAGGCGGTGCTGCTCATCGCCGGCGCCGCCGTGATGATCTGCACCCACGTGGTGCCCTTCATCCCGCCGACGAGCACGTAGAGGATCATCAGCGCGCCGACGACCGCGACCACGAGGCTCTGCCCGACGGTGGTGTCGATGCCGAGCAGGAGCGCGACGAGGCCGCCCGCGCCCGCCATCTGCGCCAGCAGGTAGAAGAAGACGACGGCGAGCGTCGCGATCGCCGCGGCCATGCGGACCGGCCGCTGCTTGAGCCGGAACGACAGCACGTCGGCCATCGTGAACTTGCCCGTGTTGCGCAGGAGCTCGGCGACGAGCAGGAGCGCGACGAGCCACGCGACGAGGAAGCCGATCGAGTAGAGGAACCCGTCGTAGCCGTTGATCGCGATGGCGCCGCAGATGCCGAGGAAGCTGGCGGCGGACAGGTAGTCGCCCGCGATGGCGGTGCCGTTCTGCGGCCCGGTGAACGAGCGCCCGCCCGCGTAGTAGTCGGCCGCCGACTTGTTCTGGCGCGACGCGCGCAGCACGATGACGAGGGTCACCGCGACGAACACGCCGAAGATCGCGATGTTGACGACCGGGTTGCCGACGTCGGTGGCCTCCGCGGCCAGCAGGTGCGCGCTCACAGCTCGTCCTCCTCGATCTCGCGGCGCAGCTCGTCGGCCGCGGCGTCGAAGCGCTTGTTGGCCCAGCGCGCGTAGATCATCGTGATGGCGAACGTGGACACGAACTGCCCGAGGCCGAAGAGCAGGCCGACGGTGATGTTCCCCCAGACCTTGGTGCTCATGACGTCGTGCGCGTAGTTCGCCAGCAGGACGTAGACGAAGTACCACACGAGGAACAGCGCGGTCATCGGGAACACGAAGTTCCGGAAGCGTCTGCGCAGGTCCTGGAACTCGGGCGAGCGTTGCACGCGTTGGTAGTCGGTCTCCTCGGCAGGTCCCGGTCCGGGTGCGGCCGATACGTCGGTCATGACGCCTCCGTTGGCTCATGGAGAGCCCGCAGGGTGCGGACGGTCGCTCCGAGGCGGCCGCACGCGACGCTGCGTGCCCGGGGCGACGACTCACCCCCCGGCACAATGTGCCGTAGATCACTTCTGTCCGCAAGAACCCCGGGCGGCCCGGGCAGCACCCGCGCAGCGCGGCGAGGTCAGACGCGCACGTACTCCAGGTCCGTGATGAGCCGGCCCGCGGCCTCGCCCTTGCGCTCGAAGCCGGTGAGCACGCGCCCGTCGAAGCGCGGCGCGACGCCTCCCGCGCCGTGGAGGTTGCGCAGCCCCGGCGCGGCGTCCAGCACCTCGAGCATCTGGCCGGCGTACTCCGCCCAGTCCGTGGCGAGGCGCAGGGTCCCGCCCGGCCGGTCGCCGTCGTCCCCCGTGCCGGGTGCGCGCAGCACACGCTCGGCGAGCGCCGCGAACGACGCCGTCACGAGGCGCCGCTTGTGGTGGCGCGACTTGTGCCACGGGTCCGGGAAGAAGACCCACAGCTCGTCCACGCTCCCCGCGGGCAGCGTCGTGGCGAGCAGCTCTGCGGCGTTCGCCTGCACGAGCCGCACGTTCGTCAGGTCGCGCTGGGACGCGCGCAGCACCGTCTGCGCGAGGCCGGGCTCGTACACCTCGACGGCGAGGAAGTCGGTGCTCGGCTCGCGCTCGGCCGCGGCCACGACGGCCTCGCCCTGACCGGAGCCGATCTCCACGACGAGGCGCGCGTCGCGCCCGAACGTCGTCGCGACGTCGAGCACGTACGCCGGGTCGACCGACGTGCGGGCGACGTCGCGCGGCACGTCCAGCACGTACCGCTCCCGGTGCGCGTCCCAGGCCCGCTGCTGGCGGGCGCCGAGACGGGCGCTGCGGCGCACGAACGACACGGGCTGGGTGCGGTAGCGCGGCTGCTCGGCGGTCGTCGCGTCGGGGGCGACGGCGGTCGTCGCGTCGGGGAGGACGGCGTCGGCGAGAGCCTCGGGGGTCGGGTCGGGCACCGCACCAGGGTACGTGGCGGGCTGCGCGCGCCGGGCTCGGGACCACCGGCGCGGGCACGACGACGGCTCCCGGACCGGGCGGTCCGGGAGCCGTCGTCGTCCTCCTGCACCGGGACACGTCCCGGTGTCAGGCGTGCGGGACGTGCGCCCCGCTCAGGTCAGCCGCACGAGAGCGCGTCGTAGGCGACGTCGGCCTCGAAGGACCGCCCGTCCCCGCCGGCGGTCACGCGCGCGGTGCCGGCGGCGACGTCCGCGGCGCGGACCGCGAAGGCCTGGTAGGCCGAGGCGCCGGGCTGCACGCCCGTGACGGTGCGCTCGCCGTACGGCGTGGTGAGCGTGACGTCCACGGGGACCGAGTCGGCGTTGGCGGCGCGGACCGCGACGTAGGCCGCACCCGCCATGCACTGGCTGCGGGCCGTGGTGTCGACGACGAGCCCGCCGTCGGCCGGGGCCGTCGTGAACGTGCTCACCGGTGAGACGGCGACGCCGCCGGAGGCGCTCGCGGCGGTCACGGCCCACGCGTGGGTCGTGCCCGGCTCGAGGTCGCCCCAGGTGACGGTCGCGAGCTCGCCCGACGCGACGGTGACGCTCCCGATCTCCTCGGCCGGCGCGTAGAGCGCGACGGCGTCGGTCGCGAGGCTCGTCGTGCGCGTGGTGAGGTCGACGGGCACCGTGAAGTCGTCCTCGAGACCGTTGTAGCGCTGGCGGTCGTCGTACTCGGTGGCGCCGAAGTTCTCGAGCCACGGCGAGTAGGTGTCGACGATCATCTCGGAGCGGTCGACGTCGAACTGGAGCAGACGCAGGTAGCTCGCGCCGAGGCGCAGCCCCTGGTCGGGGGCGTAGCCACCGATCTCGGTGAGGCCCGCCTCCTCGGCCGTGACCTCGTAGAACTGGTAGTCGGCGAGCAGCTCGACCACGCCGTTGCCCGGCGTACCGACGTCCTTCTTCACGTTGATCCCGACACCGTGCTCGTGGCCCGAGAGCACGAGGAAGACGTTGGGGTTCGGCTCGACGACCTTGGAGTACAGCAGGCGCCCGTCGGGCGTGGAGAAGGGTGCGCCCCGGCCGTCGGGGTTGGTGCTCGGCGCGAGGTAGTCGTGCGCGAGAAGGATCGCGTTGCGGTCGGCGAACTGCTCCAGGACGCCGTCGGCCCACGCGGCCTCCTCGTCCGTCACGCCGTAGGAGAGGTACACCGCGACGAAGTCCAGGCCACCGGCGGTGAACAGGTCGTAGTGGTTCTGGTTGTCGCCCTCGCGCCACGGGCCACCGTACGAGGCGTCCGCCCAGCCCGCCGAGAGCGCCTCGTACCGGTCCGGGCCGTAGTACGCGTTGTACAGCGCGCCCGGTCCGTCGTCGGACCCGGTGAGGTTGTCGTGGTTGCCCGCGAGGACCCCGTTGGGGATGCCCGCCTCGTCGAGGAGGCGCTGGGCCGCGGAGGAGAACTCGTACTCGCCGCGCACCTGGGCCGCCATCGCGTCGTCGGCGGGCAGGCGCGTGTAGTTCTCGATGATGTCGCCGGTGTGCGCGACGTACTCGATGCCGCGCTCGTCGGCGTTGTCGACGACCCACTGCACGAGGTCGGTGTACGTCTTCGCCCAGACCGCGCGCTCCTCGGCGGTCTCCTGCTCGACGGCCCCCTCGGAGAGGTACTGGGTGTCGGTGAAGTGGACCATCGAGAAGTCGTACGTGTCACGGTCCGCGAAGGACGTCGGCTCCTCGGTGCCGACCCCGTCGTCGATGTCGTCGGCGAACGGGTCGGTGCCGGTGACGAGGACGTGCACCGTCCCGGCCGTCGCGTGCCGCGAGGCCAGGGTGGCGGTCAGGGTCGTCGACCCCTCGACCGCGCCTCGCGCCGACGCGAGCGGCTCCCACGCGGCGCCGTCCCACACGTGCAGGGTGGCGAGGCGCTGCGGGTCGATCACGCCGTCCCAGCGGACCGTCTGGCCCGCCACGTCGGCCTCGGCCGCGATCTCGAAGCGCTGGTAGGCGACGTCGGCGGCGTGCGGCGAGTCGAGCGTCGCGTCGTCCCCGGGCACGAGCGCGTCGACGGGGGCGGGCTCCTCGCCCTCGACGTGCAGCACGTCGGTCGGGACCTGCGCGACCTCGCCCTGGGCCGCGACGACCGGGGAGCGGACCTCGGCCCGCGCGAACGTCGCCGTGACGTCGCCGCCGCCGGGGGCGGCCACCCGTGCGGAGAGCTCGACCGAGCCCTCGACACCGGTCGTCCCGGTCGCGGGGGCGAGGTCCGTCGGCACGTCGGGGACCCCGAGGCTCGTGAAGCCGATCTCGTGCGTGCTCGCGTTGCCGAGCACGTCCGTCGCGGTGACGACGAGCGCGTGCGCCCCGGGCTCCAGGCCCGGTCCGACGAGCGCTCCCTCCTTGAGGGCGGTCCCGTCGAGCGTGACGTGGGGACCGTCGAGCACGCCGGACGCGTCCGTCAGCTCGACGGCGAGGGTCGTCGCGGTCGCGAGCTCCGCGCCGGCGGCAGGGGTGCTCGACGCGATCGCCGGGCCCGTGTTGTCGCTCGTGATCGTGCGCCGGGCGGTCGCGCCCGCGGCGGTCGCGGAGGTGAGGAGGTGCTCGCCGTCGGCGAGCCCCTGGGTGTCGAGCTCGGCGCGCAGGCCCTGGGCGGGTGCGTCGGCGGCGGGGACGACGTCGAAGACGAGCTCGGCCTCGCGCGGCTTGGTCGCGCTGGAGCCGCAGTCCCCGTCACCGAGCGAGTACGAGGGCGCGACACCCACGCCGGTCGCGCTGCCGTGGCTCGGCTCCAGGCCGATCCCCGAGATCGCGAAGTCGTCGCGGTTGTCGCCGCACGACGTCGGGAAGGTCCCCGTGACGAACACGATCGTGTTGCGTCCCGGCGCCAGGTAGGCGTTCGGGACGTCGACCCGGACGGTCTCGCTCACGTAGTCGCGGTCGACGAGGTCGATGCGCTGGCCGTTGACGAGCAGGTGGTTGGCGTAGCGCGCCTCGATCGAGTTCGACCCGACGGTGAAGACGAACGCGGACGAGCCGGCGCCGAGCGTCGGCGTCGTGGGCAGCGCGGCGCCGTCGACCTCGATGCCGGCGGGGGCGTCGCCCCCGGCGGGCGGGGTGGCGAGGACCGTCAGCGCGCCGTTGACGAGCGCCCCGTCGGCGGGCGTGACGGCGGGCGCCCCGGGCGCGGAGTTGTTCACCGTGACGCCGCTCGTGGCGGTCAGGCCGGCGGCCGTCGTCGCGGTGATCGTGTGGGCGCCGTTCTCGAGCGTCGTCGTGTCGAGGTCCGCTGTCAGGCCCGTCGTCGCGGCGGGGTCCTGCGCGACCGTGAACGTCAGGTCCGCGGCGAGGAGGCGGGACGTGTTCGTGCCGCACGACCCGTCGCCGAACTGGTAGGAGAAGCGGTTCGCGGAACCGTCGGCGACCTCGCCGAGCAGCTCGAGCGAGATCTCCGTGAGGTCGAAGTCGTCGTAGTTCGAGCCGCACGACGTCTCGACGGCGCCGACGACGAACCGCACGTCGTTCACGCCCTGGACGAGCAGGTCGTTCGGCACGTCGATCGCCACGCGCTCGGAGACCATGTCCCGGTCGAGCTCGAGGCGCGTCCCGTTGACGAGCACGAAGCTGCCGTAGCGCTTCTCGATCGAGTTGCTGCCCACGTCGAACAGGAGACGCGCCGTCGCGGGGGTCGGCGTCGCGACCAGGGGCTCGCCGTCCACGGCGAGCCCGGCGACGGGGTCGCCGGCCTGGACGGGCTGCGCCGTGACGGTGACGGTGCCGTCGAGGTAGGTCCCGGTCGTGGGGTGGAGCACGGGCGTGCCGCTCGGCTCCTCGGGGCCGGACGTCGTGGCGCCGGCCGTGCGCGCCGGGGCCGGACCGGCGGCGGTCGCCGCGGACGCGGCGGGGACCAGCACCCCCGCGGCGAGGCCGGCACCGAGCGCGGCGGCGAGCGC
The DNA here is from genome assembly GCA_964521905.1 of uncultured Cellulosimicrobium sp. Lineage (GTDB taxonomy): Bacteria > Actinomycetota > Actinomycetes > Actinomycetales > Cellulomonadaceae > Cellulosimicrobium. The sequence goes on along the minus strand of CAZFUQ010000241.1, from coordinate 406 downwards.
GCGTCGTCTTCTCCGGGTGCGAGGTGTGTGCACGAGCGTGTGCATCGGCGTGTCCTTTCGTCGTCGACAGGCGAGGGCCCGGCCCCACCGTCGCCCGGGGCGACCGCACCCGTACCGGACCATTCCGGGCAGAGGTGAACTCTCGGGCGAGGGGTCGCGAACATGTGCAGAACGGCCGGCGACGTTCCGGTGCACCCACGGGGCGCTCGCCGCCAGGTCGCTCGCCGCCAGGTCGCTCGTCGGCAGGTCGCTCGCCGCCGGGGTGCGGGAAGGGAGTATCCGCGGGGTGGCCGCCGGTCGACGGGACGACGAAGGCCGCCCACCCGGAGGGTGGACGGCCTGGTCAGGGAGGGTGCGCCATCAGGGACTCGAACCCCGAACCCGCTGATTAAGAGTCAGCTGCTCT
>CAZFUQ010000240.1:0-6330 GCA_964521905.1 uncultured Cellulosimicrobium sp. | reverse complement strand
GAGGCGTGAAGCCGCTCGACCCGCGGCTCCTGCGCCACGCTCGCGCCGCGCGCGGGTACGTCGTCCTCACGGCGGTCCTCGGGTTCGCCACGGCGGGCCTGGTCGTCGCCCAGGCGATCGTCCTCGCGTCGATCCTCGCGCCCGCGATCCAGGGGACGGCCGGCCTGGACGACGTCGCCCCGCGGATCGGGCTGCTCGCCGCCGTGGTCGCGGCGCGGGCGGGCACGTCGTGGGCGCAGGAACGCTTCGCGCTGCGCGCCGCGACCCGGTCCGTGGCCGAGCTGCGCGAGCAGGTCGTCACCCACGCCGTCGCGCTCGGGCCGCGGTGGCTCGCGTCCGGGCGCGGGCCCGAGGTCGCCACGCTCGCGACCCGCGGGCTCGACGCGCTCGAGCCGTACATGGTGCGCTACCTGCCCCAGCTCCTGCTCGCCGCGACGGTCACGCCCGCGACGCTCGCCGTCGTCCTCGGCCTCGACTGGGTCTCGGCGGTCATCATCGCCGTGACCATCCCGCTCGTCCCGCTCTTCATGACGCTCGTCGGGCGGCTGACCGCCGGGACGTCGGAGCGACGGCTCGTCGTGATGCAGCGGCTCGGGGCCCAGGTGCTCGACCTGCTCGCCGGCCTGCCCACGCTCCTCGCGTTCGGGCGGGCCCGGGGGCCGGAGCGGCGCGTGCGGGCGCTCGGCGAGGCGAACCGGCGCGCGACCATGGGCACGCTGCGCGTCGCCTTCCTCTCCGGCATGGTCCTCGAGCTCCTCACGACCCTGTCGGTCGCGATCGTCGCCGTCGGCGTGGGCCTGCGCCTCGTCCACGGCGGCATGGGCCTCGAGCCCGCGCTCGCGGTGCTCGTCCTGGCGCCGGAGGTCTACCTGCCGCTGCGCCAGGTCGGCATGCACTTCCACGCGTCCACGGACGGCATCGCCGCGGCCGAGCAGGCCTTCGCCATCCTCGACGAGGAGGCGCCCGAGCCCGGCCGCACGCCCGCTCCCTCGGTGGCCGGGGCCACCCTCGCGCTGCGCGGCGTGTCCGTCCGGGCCGGGGACCGCGACGTGCTCGCGCCCGCGGCGCTCGACCTCACGCTGCGCGTCGGGACGTCGTCCGGCCGGGTCGTGGCCCTCACCGGGCCGAGCGGCGCGGGCAAGACGACCACCGCGCTCGTCCTGCTCGGCCTGCTGCGCCCCGACCGCGGCACGGTCACCCTGACGTCCGCGACGGGCGAGCGGCTCGACCTCGGCGACGTCGACCCCGCCACGTACTGGCCCCAGGTCGCGTGGCTCCCCCAGCGCCCGACGCTCGCGCCGGGTCGGCTGCGCGACGTCGTCGCGGGCGGCCTCGACGTCGACGACACCGACCTCGGGCGCGCCGCACGCACCGCGGGGCTCGACGCCGTCCTCGCGACCCTCCCCCAGGGCTGGGACACCGAGGTCGGGCGCGGCGGCGTCGGGCTGAGCGTGGGCCAGCGCCAACGCGTCGCTCTCGCCTCCGCGCTGCTCGACGACCCCGCGCGCGTCCCACTCGTGGTGCTCGACGAGCCCACCGCCCACCTCGACGCGCGGGGCGAGCAGGTCGTGCTCGACACGGTCCGCGCCTTCCGCGACCAGGGTCGGACCGTCGTCGTCGTGGCCCACCGTGCATCGCTCGTGCGCGCCGCCGACGAGGTCGTCGAGGTCACGTCCGCGCCGTTCGACGCGACGCTCGAGAGGACGAACCCGTGACCGGACCCCGCGACCACCTCGCCGCCGACCCGCTGTGGCGCACCGTGCGCCTGCTCGACGTGCGCTGGCGGCGCGTCGTGTGGGCCGTCTTCCTCGGCACGCTGTCCCTGGGCAGCGCCGTCGGGCTCGCCGCCGTCGCGGCGTGGCTCATCGCCCGCGCGTCCCAGATGCCGCCGGTGCTCACGCTCTCCGTGGCCGTCGTCGCGGTCCGCGCGTTCGGCATCTCGCGCGGCGTCTTCCGCTACGTCGAGCGCCTCGCGTCCCACGACGTCGCGCTGCGGGGGATGGCCGCGCTGCGCGCCAACCTCTACACCGCCCTCGCCGAGGGCTCGCCCGCCGCGCTCGTCGGCCTGCGGCGCGGGGACCTGCTCGCGCGCGTGGGTGCGGACGTCGACGCGGTGGGCGACGTCGTCGTGCGGGCGTTCGTCCCCGCGGGTGTCGCGCTCGCGGTGTCGGTCGGGTCCGTCGTCCTCGTCGGCGCGTTCCTGCCCGCAGCAGGCGTCGCGCTCGCGCTGTGCCTGCTGCTCGCCGCCGTCGTCGCGCCGTGGCTGTCCGCGCGCTCGGCCCGCGAGGTCGAGGCCCGCGGCGCCGCGACCCGCGCGGCGATGACCGCGACCACGCTGGAGATCCTCGAGCAGTCCGGACCGCTCGCCGTCTCGGGCCGTCTCGCGGGTCGGCTCGACGACCTGCGCGCGAGCGACCGCGACCTCGCCCGCGTGACCGACGACGGCGCCCGCCCCGCCGGGATCGCGGCCGGGATCGCGGCGCTCGCCGTCGGCCTGGCGGTGCTCGCGGCGCTCGTTCTCGGCATCCCCGCGGTCACGGCAGGCACGCTCGCGCCCGTCGAGCTGTCGGTGATCGTGCTCACACCGCTGGCCGTGTTCGAGGCCGCGAACGCGCTGCCGGCCGCCGCCGTCCAGCTCCACCGGTCGCGCCAGGCGGCCGCACGCATCGTCACCCTGCTCGACGGCTCGGCACCGCAGGCCACGGGGGTCACGCCGCACACCGAGGCGGCGCTCGTGCTCGACGACGTCGCGGCAGGCTGGCCGAGCGACGACGGGTCGCGTGTCGTCGTCGCGGGTGTCGACCTGGCCCTGCGCCCGGGACGCGCGGTCGCGCTCGTCGGGCCGTCCGGCGTCGGGAAGACGACGCTGCTCGCCACCGCCGCCGGGCTCGTCCCCGCCCTCGACGGGCGCGTGCGGCTCGACGGCGCCGACGTCCAGGGCCTGGCGCGCGACGAGGCGGCGCGCGACGTCGTGCTCGTCGCCGAGGACGGCCACGTGTTCGACACCACGGTGCTCGAGAACCTACGGGTCGCACGCGGCGACGTCACGCCCGACGAAGCCGTCGCCGCCCTGGACGAGGTCGGTCTGGACGGTTGGCTCGCCGCCCTGCCGGACGGCGTGGAGACGCTGCTCGGCCCGGACGCCACGACCGTCTCCGGAGGCGAGCGCCGGCGTCTCCTGGTCGCCCGCGCGCTCCTCTCCCCCGCTCCGCTGCTCCTCGTCGACGAACCCGCCGAGCACCTCGACACCGCGGGCGCGGACGCGCTCGTCGGACGCCTCGTCGCGGCGACGCGCCCCGCGACCGGGCGGGCCGGGGCGGACGACGCACCCCTGCGAGGCGTCGTCCTCGCGACCCACCGGCTCAGCGCGCTCGAGGCCGTCGACGAGGTGCTCCTCCTCGGCACGCCGGAGGGAGAGCCGGACGAGGCGCCGGCCCGCGTGGTCGCGCGCGGCACGCACGCCGAGCTCCTCGCGCTGCCCGCCTACCGGTGGGCGCTCGACCAGGAGGCTCCGGCCACGCGCTGACGCGGTCCCCGAGGCCCGGCAGGATCCAGGCAGGCGTGCCGAGCAGTGCGGGCGCGACCACCGAGGTGAGGACGGATGCAACCGACCACCGGGCCTGACAGGCTAGGAGCACGACCACGAGTCCGACCCACGACACCCGGGAGCCCCGATGAAGATCCTCGTGCCCGACACCATCGCCCTCGACGTGCGAGCAGAGCCGGGCGACGAGGTCGTCACCTACGACGCCGCCGTGCCCCTCCCCGCCGGCGTCGACGACGCCGCGGCGTTCGTGGCGTGGGGCAATTCTCGCGAGAACCTCACCGACGCGGCACGACGGCTCACGCGTCTGCGCTGGGTCCAGACCCTCGCCGCCGGGCCGGACGCGGTCCTCGCCGCAGGATTCGGACCGGGCGTGACGATCACCTCGGGCCGCTCGCTGCACGACGGGCCGGTCGCCGAGCACGCGCTGGCGCTCGTCCTCGCGGCGGCGCGTCGTCTCGACGCGCTCGGCGCGGCCCAGCGCGAGCACCGGTGGGACACGGCGGTCAACCGCGCTCAGGCGGACCCGGCGACGGCGGGTCGCTACACGCTCGACGGCGCGCACGTCACCGTCTGGGGCTTCGGGTCGATCGCGGCACGGCTCGCCCCGCTCCTCGCGGCGCTCGGTGCCGAGGTGACGGGTGTCGCGGGCAGCCGCGGAGAGCGGCACGGGTTCCCCGTCGTCACGGACGACGACCTGCCCGGCCTGCTCGCGACGACGGACGTCCTCGTCTCGCTCCTGCCCGCGCTGGGGTCGACGCAGCACGCGTTCGACGCCGCACGGATCGACCAGCTCCCCGACCACGCGCTCTTCGTCAACGTCGGGCGTGGGGCCACCGTCGACGAGGACGCCCTCGTCGCGGCGCTGCGCGACGGCCGCCTCGGCGGCGCGGCGCTCGACGTCACCGAGACAGAGCCGCTCCCGGCCGACTCACCCCTGTGGGACGCACCCCGCCTGATCCTCACGCCCCACGTCGCCGGCAACCGCCCGCAACGAGCCTCGGACCTCGTCAACGCCAACCTCGACGCCCTCCGCGCGGGCCGCCCGCTCCGCAACGTCGTCTCCCGGTGAGTGCATGAAATAGTCGCGCTCGATCGACTCGAACGCGACTATTTCATGCACTCACCGGGAGACGGGGAACGGTCACCAGCGGCCGTTGCGCGGGCGCGGCTGGCACCGGGGGCACGTGTACGACGAGCGGTTCATGAACTCGTCGCGGCGCACCGGCGTCCCGCAGCGCGGGCACGGCTCGCCCTCGCGCCCGTACACCGCCAGCGAGCGCGAGAAGTACCCGGACTGCCCGTTGACGTTCACGTAGAGCGCGTCGAAGCTCGTCCCGCCCTGGGCGAGCGCCTCGGTCATGACCTCCGCCGCGGCGTCGAGCAGGCGGTGCGCCTCGGTGCGACGCAGCGTGTCGGTCGCGCGCGCGAAGTGCAGCCGCGCGCGCCACAGCGCCTCGTCGGCGTAGATGTTCCCGACACCGGACACGACGCCCTGGTCGAGCAGGGCGCGCTTGACCCCGGTCCGACGACGCCGGATCGCCTCGACGACGTCGTCGCGCCGCAGCGAGGGGTCGAGCAGGTCGCGGCCGATGTGCACGACCGGTCCCGGGACCGCGGCGAGGTCGGACCCGAGGCCGCCGGGGGCACCGTCGGGCGTGGGCACGAGGTCCTGGACGGACAGGTGGCCGAAGGTGCGCTGGTCGACGAAGTCGAGCGCCTGGACGCCGCCGGGGCCGTCGTGCTCGACCGTGATCCGCACGCGCAGGTGCGGCGACCGCTCCGCGAGCCCGACGCCCGAGCGCACGAGGAGCTGCCCCGACATGCCGAGGTGCGCCAGCAGCGCGGCCGCCGGGCCGTCGTCGGTCCCGTCCGGCGTGCCGCCCGACGGGACGAGGGGGAGCCAGAGGAACTTCCCGCGGCGTGCCGCCGCGGTGAACCGCTGGTTGAGGAGCTGGCCGCGGAAGTCCCGCGGTCCGCCGTCGTGGCGGCGCACGCTGTAGTCGCGGAGCACCTCGACGTCGACGACGCGCGCGCCCACGACGTGGCGGCCGAGACCGTCACGGACGGTCTCGACCTCGGGCAGCTCAGGCACCGGCGCCCTCCGGCTCCGCCTCGCCGTCGTCGCCCTGCCGGGCCGCGGCCTGCGTGGCCTGCTCCTGCTTCTCCGCCTGCTCGACGGCGAGCGTCCGGTAGGCCCGCTCGGCCGCCTCCTGCTCGGCGTACTTCTTGGCCGTCCCGCTCCCGGTCCCGTACAGGTGACCGTCGAGGTGCACGTAGGAGGTGAAGACGCGCGCGTGGTCGGGCCCGACGGCGTCGCTCGAGTAGGCGGGCGCGCTCAGCCCGGCCGCGGCGGCGGCCTCCTGGAGCGACGTCTTCCAGTCGAGGCCCGCGCCGAGCCCCGCGGCCGCCGCGAGCGTGCTGTCCACGAGGCGCAGCACGAGCGCGCGCGCCGGCTCGAGACCGTGGCTCAGGTAGACCGCGCCGATGATCGCCTCGACGGTGTCGGACAGGATCGAGTCCTTGTCGTTGCCGCGCGTCCGGACCTCGCCCTTGCCGAGCAGGACGTACTGTCCCAGCCCGAGCGTGCGCGCGATCGCCGCGAGCGACTTCTGCGACACCGTCGCCGCCCGCATCTTGGCGAGCTCGCCCTCGGACAGGTCCGGGTGCCGGCGGTACAGGGTCTCCGTGACGACCAGGCCCAGGACGGTGTCACCGAGGAACTCGAGACGCTCGTTCGTGGGGATCCCGCCGTTCTCGTGCGCGAACGACCGGTGCGTGAGGGC
>CAZFUQ010000239.1:0-6355 GCA_964521905.1 uncultured Cellulosimicrobium sp. | reverse complement strand
GAGCGCGTCGTACGCGGCGGTGAACGCGCGCTCGGCGTCCTGCCGCCCACGTACGAGCCGCGCGCGACCGGCCACGTCCCGGACATGGTCGACCTCATGGAGCGCCTCGTCGAGCGCGGCCACGCGTACACGACGAGCCCCGGTGACGTGTGGTTCGACGTGCGCTCGTGGTCGGAGTACGGCTCGTTGACCAACCAGCGGCTCGAGGACCTCAACCCCGTGCCCGACGACGTCCCGTCGGACGCCGAGGAGGCCGCCGCCAAGCGCGACCCGCGCGACTTCGCGCTGTGGAAGGCACCCAAGCCGGGCGAGCCGGAGACCGCGTCGTGGCCCACGCCGTTCGGCCGCGGCCGGCCCGGGTGGCACCTCGAGTGCTCGGCCATGGCGCGCCGCTACCTCGGCGGCACCTTCGACATCCACGGCGGCGGGCTCGACCTGCGCTTCCCGCACCACGAGAACGAGCAGGCGCAGTCGCGCGCCGCGGGCTACGGGTTCGCGCAGCACTGGCTGCACAGCGCGTGGGTCACGCAGGGCGGCACCAAGATGAGCAAGTCGCTCGGCAACGGGCTCCTCGTGCGCGAGGTGCTCGCCACGACGAGCCCGGCCGTGCTGCGCTACGCGCTCGCGTCCGTGCAGTACCGCTCGATGCTCGAGTGGACGCCCGCGACCGTCACCGAGGCAGAGGCCACGTGGGAGCGCCTCGCGGGGTTCGTCGCGCGGGCGACCGAGCGGGTCGGCGACGTCGAGGACGTGCGCGAGGCCGAGCTGCCCGCCGCGTTCACCGCGGCGATGGACGACGACCTCAACGTGCCGGCGGCGCTCGCCGTCGTGCACGAGCACCTGCGGGCGGGGAACGCGGCGCTCGCCGACCGCACGACGGCCGCGGACGCCGTCGCGCGACTGCACCTCGTGGCCGTGCGGGCCATGCTCGACGTCCTCGGGCTCGACCCCGGCGACCCGCAGTGGGCCGACGGCGGCGACTCGCGCTACGCGGCGGTGCTCGACGCCGTCGTGGGCGCAGAGCTGACGGCGCGCGCGGAGGCGCGCGCGGCCCGCGACTTCGCGACGGCCGACGCCATCCGCGACCGGCTCGCCGCCGCGGGCGTCGCGGTCGAGGACTCCGCCGACGGCGCGCGGTGGAGCCTCGCCTGACGCCCTCTCCGCGAGGAAGAGCCGCGGTCGCGCGAGGTGGCGGCGTGGTCATGACCGGGCCTCTACCTCGGCGGACCACGGCTCTACCTCGGCGGGCCGTCTGAGGGACACTGGAGACGGCGACGCACCTGCGCCCGCCGTTCGACCTCACCGATCGGACCGACGGATCGATGTCGGTCCGCCTGACCGACACCGACCGACCTGACCAACGACACGACGGGTACACCCATGGCTGGCAACTCACAACGACGCGGCGCGACCCGCAAGCCCGGGAGCAAGAAGGGCGCGACCGTCGGCTCCGGCGGGCAGCGGCGCAAGGGCCTCGAGGGGCGCGGGCCGACGCCCAGGGCCGAGGACCGCGTCTACCACGCGGCGCACAAGCGCAAGGCCGCGTCCGAGAAGGGCGCGACGACGGCGACCGGCCGCCCGGGACGTCCGGCCGGCACCGGCGCGCGTCCGGCCGCCGGCCGCGGGGGCGGCCCCAAGGGTCGCGGCTCGGTGCAGGAGATCGTGACGGGGCGCAACTCTGTGCTGGAGGCGCTGCGCGCACGCATCCCCGTCGAGGTCGTGTACCTCGCGGCGCGCCTCGACGCCGACGACCGTACGCGCGAGATCGTCGACATCGTCTCGGGCCGGGGGTACGAGCTGCTCGAGGTCGGCAAGCCCGAGCTCGACCGCCTCACCGACGGCGCCGTGCACCAGGGTGTCGCGATCAAGGTGCCGCCCTACGAGTACGCGGACGTGGACGACCTCCTCGACGTCGCCGAGGCGTCGGGTGTCGCGCCGCTGATCGTCGCGCTCGACGGCGTGACCGACCCTCGCAACCTCGGCGCCGTGCTGCGCTCCGCGGGCGCGTTCGGCGCGCACGGCGTGCTCGTGCCCGAGCGTCGCGCGGCCGGCGTCACCGCGTCGGCGTGGAAGGTCTCGGCCGGTGCCGCCGCACGCGTCCCGGTCGCGCGCGCGACCAACCTCGTCCGCGCCCTCGGCGAGCTGAAGAAGGCGGGCTGCTTCGTCGTCGGGCTCGACGCCGGCGGGGACGTCGCGATCGGCGACCTGCAGCTCGCGACCGAGCCGCTCGTCGTCGTCGCCGGGTCCGAGGGCAAGGGCCTGTCCCGCCTCGTCCGGGAGGCGTGCGACGTCGTCGCATCCATCCCGATCGGGTCGGACACCGAGTCGCTCAATGCCGCCGTCGCGACCGGCATCTCGCTCTACGAGGTCGCCCGCCTGCGCCGCGAGGCCTGACCGCCGGAGTCGTCAGCACCTCGTCGTGCTCCGGCGCGACCAGGTGCTGACAGCTCGCCGGTGGGCTCAGCCGTAGTACTCGGGGTCCTTCTCGCCCGGCGCGAGGCCGAGGATCGCCTTCTCGTCCGGGCGGTGGCGCAGGACGTTCTCGACGTACGACTGCGTCGCCTCCGCCATCGGGACGTCACGACCGGCCCGCTCCGAGATGAACCAGCGGTGGTCGAGGATCTCGTGGAACAGCTGCGCCGGCTCCAGCTTGCGGCGCAGGTTGCGCGGCACGGCCTGGATCGTCGGCTCGAACACGCCGCTCAGCCAGTCGTGCGCGACGAACTCCTCGTCGTCGTTCTGCCGTTCCGCCGCCGCCCGGAACGAGTCCAGGTCGTTGAGCAGGCGACGTGCCTGGTTCTCCTGCACGTCCAGGCCGGTGAGGCGCAGCAGACGGCGCGAGTGGTGCCCGGCGTCGACGACCTTCGGCTGGATCTGGACCGTCGTGCCGTCGATGTCGGTGGTGATCGCCAGCTCGTCGACGTCGAACCCGAGGTTGTTCAGGTGCTCGATGCGCGCCGCGACGCGCCAGCGCTCGTCGGCGTCGAACGACTCCGACGTCGTGAGCGCCTCCCACAGCTCCTCGTACCGCTCGACGAGCGCGTCCCCGATCGCGATCTCGTCCACGTCCTCGTCGAGCAGCTCGCCCGCGGTGAGGTCCATGAGCTCGCCGATGATGTTCGTCCGCGCCAGGTCGACGTCGTACGAGCGCTGGCCGGGGGAGAGCTCACGGTGCAGGTCGCCCGTCTCGGCGTCCACGAGGAACGCCGCGAACGTCTCCGCGTCGCGCCGGAACAGCGTGTTCGACAACGACACGTCGCCCCAGTAGAACCCCACGAGGTGCAGGCGGACGAGCAGCACCGCGAGCGCGTCGATGAGCCGCGTCGCCGTGTCCGGGCGCAGCGACTGGCTGAACAGCGCGCGGTACGGGAGCGAGAACTGCAGGTGCTCGGTGATGAGCACCGCCTCGAGCGGCTCGCCGTCCGGTGCCTTGCGCCCGGTGATCACGCCCACCGGGACGACGCTCGGCACCTCGAGCCGGCGGAGCTGCCGCAGCAGCTCGTACTCGCGGTACGCGACCGTCTCGCCGATCTCCTTGATCGCGATGACGCGTCCCGAGAGGCGGACGAACCGCACGATGTGCCGCGAGATGCCGCGGGGGAGCGCCGCGAGCGTCTCCGCCGGCCAGTCCTCGAGCGGGATGTCCCAGGGCAGGTCGAGGAGAGCCGGGTCGGGAGCCGACGCGGTGATCTGCAGGTTGTGCATCGTCACGGGTCCATTGTCCATGGTCGTCGGGTCGGGCCGGGCGGTCGGGGTGCTTCCGCGCGCGCTCGACCCCCCGACCGGATGACGCAGCCCCCGAGGAGGTCACGAGCACGTCAGCGCGTCGTGGTCGATCTCGACGGTCGAGGTGACGTGCTCGCCGTCCACCGTCGCGGTACCCGTGACGGTCACCGAGCCGCTCGCGACCGAGGCCGAACGCACGGGGAACGCCTGGTACGCGTTCGCCCCGGGGGCGACGTCGGCGAACTCTCGGGTGCCGTAGGCCGTCGCGAGGGTCACGTCGACCGACGAGTCCTCGCCGTTCCCCGCGCGGACGGCGAGGTAGGCCTGGCCGGCAAGGCACCGTGCCCGCACCTCGACGTCGAGGTCGAGCTGCCCGCTCGGCGTGCCGTAGACCTCGAGCTCGTAGAGCGAGAAGCCCCACTGCGTCGCGCGCTCGGTGAGGTAGAGGCGCACGTACCGGCCCGTGCCCGCGACGTCCAGGTCGTCGTACCCGCCGTCGCCGTCGGCGACGGTGCGCACCGTGGTCCAGGTCTCGCCGTCGGGCGAGGTCTGGATCTCGTACCCCGACCCGTACGCGGTCTCCCAGTCGATCACGACGCGGCTGAGGTCGTGGCTCGCACCGAGGTCCACCGCGATCCACTCCGGGTCGCTCCACGCGCTGCTCCAGCGGGTGCCGGCGTTGCCGTCCACCGCCAGGTCGGCGGAGTGGCCGGGCTCGTCGACGCTGGACGCCGTCACGGGCCGGCCCAGGGCCAGCGACTCGTCGCCCTCGTTCCCGCCGTCGTCGGACTCGAAGCAGCGCAGGTAGCGGTAGGACTCCGCGGTGGTCTCGAACGACGGCGCCCAGTCCCACTCGTAGGTGTAGTACTGCACGTACGGCTCGGCCGCGGCGATGATCGCGGGGAGGTCCAGGTCGCCCCGGCCGAGGGCGACCTGCCGCATGTCGCCCGGCGCGTCGACGTTCACGGCGTCCTTGACGTGCAGGAGCTCGATGCGGTCACCGTGCTCCTCGATCCACGCCGGGACGTCGAGGCCGGCGTCGGCGGCCCAGCCCACGTCGAGCTCGAACGTGACGTAGCGCGGGTCGGTGTTCGCCTCGATGACCTCCCAGGCGCTGACCGTCTCGCCCGTCACCGGGTGGGGGTACCGCGTGGTGAACTCGCTCTGGTGGTTGTGCAGCGCGATCTTGTTCGCGCCGTTCTCGTGCGCGTACCGGCCGAGCTGGTTCACGTACGCCGCGGTCGCGAGCGCTTGCTCGTAGGTGCCGTAGCCACCGGCCATCCCGCCGGTCCCGATGTAGTCCTGGCCCAGCGCGACGGCGTAGGCGACCGTCTCGGGCCACGTCGCCCAGTCCGTGCTGCCGTGGCTCGACGACACCTCGAGGCCGTGCGCGTCGAGGATCGCCCGGTACTCGTCGACGGGCATCGAGTACGGCTGGCCGTACGGCTCGACGTTCGTGAACCCGGCGGCGGCGACCTCGCCGAGCACGCGGTCGAGCGTCTCGGCGGACGGCGTCCCGGAGGTCCCGAGCTCGCCCACGTGCGTGTAGAGCTGGATGGAGATCTTGGAGTCGGGCAGCCCGTCGTCCGGACCGCACGCCTCGGCGGCCGCGGTGGTCGGTGGGGCGGCGGTGGCGGCGACGGCCGGGGCCGCGGCGAGCGCGCCCACGACGAGCGCGCTGCCCGTCAGCGCCGCACCGAGGCGCCGTGTGCGAGACGAAGCGTGCGAGATCTGCATGAGGCTCCAATTGACAGCGTTGTCTATTTGGGTGACAGACAGGCGACTTCTGTTGTCGCACGTGCAGAAGCAGTGTTGTGGTCGACGCCGGCCGTGTCAAGGGTGGGGCACGACGTCCGTGGACGGTGCCTGGGCGACGCGCTCCGACGGGAACGACGACGGGGCGGGCCCGACCCTGAGGTCGGACCCGCCCCGTCGGCGGTGCGGTGCGGTCGTCAGCTCAGGCGCAGGCCCGAGGACGCGGCGAAGACGTGCGACTGGCCGGGGCGGATCGCGACGTAGATGCGGTCGCCCTTGGCGGGGACGTTGCGCGGGTCGACGCGGACGATGACCTGGTTGTCGCCGGCGCCGGACGTGACGTCGGCCTGGGACGCGAGGTCGCCCTTGAGCGTGCCGTAGACGAACGCGTCGGAGCCGAGCTCCTCGACGATGTTCACCTCGACCGGGAAGGCGCTCTCGTTGGCCTGCGACACGACGTCGAGGGCCTCGGGGCGGAACCCGATGGTGACCTTGCCGTTGTCGGCGTCGGTGATCTTCCCGGCGGTGTCGCGCTCGAGCGCGATGCGGGCCGGGCCGACCTCGGCGACGCCACCGTTGACGGTGAACGTGCCGATGTTCATGGCCGGGGAGCCGATGAAGCCGGCGACGAAGACGTTGGCGGGCGTGTCGTACATCTCGCGCGGGGTGCCGACCTGCTGGAGCAGACCGTCCTTGAGGACCGCGATGCGGTCACCCATCGTGAGGGCCTCGGTCTGGTCGTGCGTGACGTAGACCGTGGTGACGCCGAGGCGGCGCTGGAGCGACGCGATCTGCGTGCGGGTCTGGACGCGGAGCTTGGCGTCGAGGTTCGACAGCGGCTCGTCCATGAGGAACACCTGCGGCTGGCGCACGA
>CAZFUQ010000238.1:0-6381 GCA_964521905.1 uncultured Cellulosimicrobium sp. | reverse complement strand
CTGCGCCGACGCCGGCATCGCCTCCGTCGCGGTGTACGCCGACCTCGACCGGCAGGCGCTGCACGTGCAGCTCGCCGACGAGGCGTTCGCGCTCGGCGGCACCCGCGCGGCCGAGACGTACCTCGACGTCGCGAAGCTCCTCGACGTCGCGCGCCGCGCCGGTGCGGACGCCGTGCACCCCGGGTACGGGTTCCTCGCCGAGAACGCCGGCTTCGCGCAGGCGGTCCTCGACGCGGGCCTCGTCTGGATCGGGCCCCCGCCCGCGGCGATCGACGCGCTCGGCGACAAGGTGAGCGCGCGCCACATCGCGCAGCGGGCAGGCGCACCGCTCGTCCCGGGCACCCCGGACCCCGTGGCCGACGCGAGCGAGGTCCACGCCTTCGCCGCGGAGCACGGGCTGCCCGTCGCGATCAAGGCGGCGTTCGGGGGCGGCGGGCGCGGCCTCAAGGTGGCGCGGACCACGGACGAGATCGACGAGCTCTTCGACTCGGCGGTACGTGAGGCGACGGCCGCCTTCGGCCGTGGCGAGTGCTTCGTCGAGCGCTACCTCGACACGCCCCGGCACGTGGAGACCCAGTGCCTCGCCGACGAGCACGGGACGGTCGTCGTCGTCTCCACGCGCGACTGCTCGCTGCAGCGCCGCCACCAGAAGCTCGTCGAGGAGGCTCCCGCCCCGTTCCTCACCCCGGCCCAGGAGGCCGAGCTGTACAAGGCGTCCGAGGCGATCCTGCGCGAGGCCGGGTACGTGGGCGCCGGTACGTGCGAGTTCCTCGTCGGCGCCGACGGGACCATCTCCTTCCTCGAGGTGAACACGCGGCTGCAGGTCGAGCACCCCGTGTCCGAGGAGGTCACCGGCATCGACCTCGTGCGCGAGCAGCTGCGCATCGCCGCGGGCGAGCCGCTCGGCTACTCGTCCACGCAGGTGCGCGGCCACTCCATCGAGTTCCGCATCAACGGCGAGGACCCCGCCGCGAACTTCCTGCCCGCCCCCGGCCGCATCACGCGCCTGCGCTTCCCGTCCGGCCCCGGCGTGCGCGTCGACTCGGGCGTCGTCGAGGGCGACACCGTCTCCGGTGCCTTCGACTCGATGATCGCGAAGGTCATCGTCACGGGCGCTACGCGCCTGCAGGCCGTCGAGCGCGCACGGCGCGCGCTGCGCGAGCTCGAGGTCGAGGGCATCCCCACGGTCGTCCCGTTCCACCGCGCCGTGCTCGACACCGAGGCCTTCGTGCCCGCGGGCGACGAGCCGTTCCAGGTCCACACCCGGTGGATCGAGACGGAGTTCGCGGACGAGCTCGCGGCGCTCGCGCCCGCTCCCGCGACGCCCGTCGACGACGACGAGCCGGTCGCGACCGAGCGCGTCGTCGTCGAGGTCGGCGGCAAGCGGCTCGAGGTCGTCCTGCCCGCCGGCCTCGGCACGGCGGCGGGACGCGCACGCACCGCGAACGCCGCGCGCCGCCCGGCCCGCCGCTCCGCGACGAAGTCCAACGGCGGCGGCTCCGGCACGACGCTCGCGTCCCCCATGCAGGGCACCATCGTCAAGGTCGCCGTCGCGGACGGCACCCAGGTCGCCGAGGGCGATCTCGTCGTCGTGCTCGAGGCCATGAAGATGGAGCAGCCCCTCCTCGCCCACCGCGCCGGCACCGTCCGCTCGCTGACCGCGTCCGCCGGCGCGAGCGTGAGCTCCGGCACCGCGATCTGCGAGATCGTCGACTGACCTTCTCGCCCCCGACCGCCCGCCCCGTCGGGTCCGCAGTCAGAGCGAACGACCGTGCCGTCGAGACCGGGGGGCGGGAGGTGGAGCTGGGCTCGGGCGGGGGCGCGTGGGTCAGCGGGCCTGCGCAGCGGCGCGCATGGCCCGGCGGCCCGACGGCAGGGCGACGGCGATCGCGATGACGAGGAACATGAGGATCCCGGCGACGACGAGGAGCGACTCGACGGAGAACCGGTCGGCGAGGGGACCGAAGACGACCATGCCGAGCGGCATCGAGACGGCCATGACGATGCCGACGAAGCCGAAGACACGGCCCTGGCGCTCGGGCTCGACCGTCTCCTGGAGCACGGTCATCGACGTCGTCGAGAACGGCGGCACGGACAGGCCGAGCAGGAACATGAAGGCGAAGAACACCCACATGTCGGTCGCCAGGCCCATGGCGACCGAGAGGACGCCGAACACGAAGGTCGCGCCGACCATCATCGTGATGCGGTTCTTGAGCCCGCCCCACGTCGCGAGCAGCACGCCGCCGAGCAGCATGCCGACCGAGAACGCGATCTCGTTGACCGTGAGCTTCCAGACCTCCTCGCCGAACGTGCGCGCGACCATGAGAGGCGTGAGGTAGGACGGCGCGACGATGAGGAGGAAGACGACGGCGTAGAGGCCGAGCACCCACCGGACGAACGGGTGCGAGCCGAGGTAGCGGAACCCCTCCACGAGGTCGTCGAAGTACCCCGCCCGCTCGGCGCCGGCGGCCGCGTGCGCGAGGGTCGGGACGGGGACCAGCAGGAGGAGCCCGATCCCGATCACGGCCGTGACGACGTCGACGAAGAAGACCGCCACGATCGATGCGCTCGCGTACACGGCCGCCGCGACCGCCGGGGTGAGCAGCATCATCGCGGACTGGATCGACTGGTTGATCCCGTTGACGCGCATCAGCCGGCTCGTCGGGACGATCTGCGGGAGCAGGGCCGCGACCGCGGGCGTCTGGATCCCCGCGCCCGTGGAGCGGAGCGCGAGCGCGGCGTAGATGAGCCACAGGTCGTCGGCGCCGCCGAGCATGAGGAGGGCGAGCGCGAGGGTCGTCACGGCGATGGTGCCGTCCGCCGCGATGATCAGCGCCTTGCGGTTCACGCGGTCCGCCCAGACGCCTCCGAAGATCGAGACGACGGCCTGGGGCAGGAAACCGAACAGCGTGCTCAGCGCGAGCACCGAGCCGGACTTCGTCTCGATCGTGAGGTGCCACAGCACGGCGTACTGCACGAGCATCGAGCCGAAGAGCGACACGGTCTGACCGCCGAGGAAGACGGTGGCGTCCCGGCGCCACCTCGGCATGGCGAGCGCGTCGTCGGCCGATGCGTCCGCCACCCCGGTCGCGGCCGACCCGGAGGCGGGGGTGGGGGCCCCGGGGTCGGGCACCGCGTCGTTGTCGTACGGCGTATGGCTCACCAGCACATCCTGCCGCGAGCGTCCGACACGGTCCACGGGATTCTGCCGTCGGCAGGCGCAGCGGCCGTCGGTGCAGGCCTCTCACGTCCCGGCCACCGGCGCGGGGCACGTCCGGAGCCTGGCAGCATGGCCCCGTGACGATCCCGACCTCGCCGCGCGACCCCGGAGAGCCGCCCCCGCGGCTCCCCCGCCACCTCCAGCCCGGCGACGGCTGGGTCGAGTGCGAGTGCGGGCGCCGGCACTGGGGCCTGTTCGGTGCGGCCGGTCTCCTCCTCGCTCGGCGTGACGCCGCGGGGCGGGTGACCGACGTCGTCCTGCAGCACCGCGCCCCGTGGTCCGACCAGGGTGGGACGTGGGGAGTGCCGGGTGGCGCCGTCGGGCCGGACGAGACGCCCGCGCAGGGTGCGCTGCGCGAGGCGCACGAGGAGGCGGGCATCGAGGCGGACGCGGTGCGCGTCGTCGGCGAGCGCGTCCTCGACCACGGCCCGTGGCGGTACACGACCGTCATCGCCGAGGTCGCCGACGGCGGCGCGGTCGAGCCGCGGGCGACGGACGCCGAGAGCATCGAGGTCCGCTGGGTCCCCGTCGACGAGGTGGCCGGGCTCGACCTGCTTCCCGCCTTCGCCGACGCGTGGCCGGCGCTGCGCGCCCTCCTCGACGAGGACGCGCCCCGGACCTGACGTCCCTGCCGGCCGGGGACCTTCGTCCTCGATGTGCCGTGGACCGAGCCGATCTCGCCCTGCTCGGCCTGTGCGCGGGGCACGATGGCATCGTGCCCGAGGACACGTCGATCACGTACCGCGCGCTCGCCTCGGCGAGCCGTCTCACGCTGCTCCACGCCCTGCAGGAGCGCGGCCGGATGACGGTGGCCGACCTGTCCCGCGAGGCCTCGCTCTGCCCGAGCGCGACGCGCGAGCACCTGCAACGGCTCGCGGACGCGGGGTTCGTGCGCAGCGCGCCCGAGGTACGCACCACGCGGGGTCGGCCGCGGATCCTCTACGAGGCCATCGCGGGCGAGCACCCGCCGCAGGACGACGTCGCGCGGCGACGCCTCGGGCAGTCGCTCGTGCGCGCCGCCCTGACCCGGGCGGTGCTCGACGCGCCCGACGACGACACCGGCACCGAGGCGTCCGGCGACGGTGACGACGACGCGTGCCGCCCGGCCGACGAGGGGCTGGCGGGGGCGGCGCGCGAGGCCGGACGCCGCCTCGTCGACGCGCTGCGCGCCACCGGTCAGGACGCGCCCGAGCCCACGCCCGAGAACCAGCTCGCCGTGCTCGACGACCACCTGCACCAGCTCGGCCTCGACCCCGAGCTCGAACGCGACGGGCTGCGCTTCCACCTGTACCGCTGCCCCTTCGTCGCGCTCGCCGCCGAGCGCGTCGACGTCGTGTGCAGCGTCCACCTGGGCCTCGTCCAGGGCGTCCTGGCCGGGGTCGGCGGGCCGGTGCGCGCCGCGGAGCTGCGGCCGTTCGTCGAGCCGCACCACTGCGTGCTCCAGCTCACCCGCGCGGGCTGATTATTCACGGTCCGGCGCGCGACGCGGCCCGTCCTGCCCGGGGCATGCTGACGGCGCCACGGGCGACAGGCCCGGGTCACGACGCTGGTGGTCGTGCGTTGCGACGACGGGAAGACGAAGATGACAGCCCCGGCCTCGACGTCCGCGCCGGCACGGCGTGCCGGCGGAACCCCCACGCCCGCGGAGCTGGCGACGTGGGACCCCGAGGACGAGTCCCGCTGGGACAAGAAGTTCGCGTGGCGGACGCTGTGGGTCACGACGTACAACCTGACCCTCGCGTTCTGCGCGTGGTACCTGGTCAGCGCCGTCGCGCCGCGGCTCAACGACGTCGGGTTCGACCTGACCACGGCCCAGCTGTACTGGCTCACCGCCGTGCCCGGCCTCGCGGGCGGCCTGTTCCGCATGGTCTACATGTTCCTGCCCCCCGTGGTCGGCACGCGCACGCTCGTCGGCGGCACGGCGACGCTCATCCTCCTGCCGATGCTCGGCTGGGCGTTCGCGGTCCGTGACGCGAGCACGCCCTACAGCATGCTCATGCTCCTCTCGGTCGCCGCCGGGATCGGCGGCGGTGCGTTCTCCGGGTTCATGCCCTCCACGAGCTACTTCTTCCCGAAGCGCATGGCCGGGACCGCTCTCGGCCTGCAGGCCGGCATCGGCAACTTCGGCGTGAGCCTGATCCAGTTCCTCACGCCGTGGGTCGTCGGCTTCGGGCTGCTCGGCACGGCCGTCCTCACACCTCAGCAGACGGCGTCGGGCAGCCACCTGTGGCTCCACAACGCGGGCCTCGTGCTCGTGCCGTGGACCGTGCTCGGGGCGGTGCTCGCCGGGGTGTACCTGCGTCGCATCCCCGTGAAGGCCAACTTCCGCGAGCAGCTCGACATCTTCGGCAACAAGCACACCTGGATCATGACGGCGATCTACCTCATGACGTTCGGGGCCTTCAGCGGGTTCGCCGCGCAGCTCGGGCTGCTCATCGTCGCGCAGTACGGCGGCTTCGCGAACGCGCCCGACCCGCTGCGCTACGCGTTCCTCGGCCCGCTCCTCGGCTCGGCCGCGCGCGCCGGGTTCGGGCCGCTGTGCGACCGGTTCGGCGGCGCGGTGTGGACGCTCGTGGCCGGGATCGGCATGACGGTCTCGACGGTGTTCTCGCTCTTCTTCCTCGAACCGCACGACGTCGGGCAGTTCGGCTGGTTCCTCGCGGGCATGCTCGCGGTGTTCACCTTCGCCGGGATCGGCAACGCCGGGACCTTCAAGCAGATGCCGATGATCTTCCCCCGCCGCCAGGCGGGCGGGGTGATCGGCTGGACGGCGTCGATCGCCGCGTTCGGCCCGTTCCTCGTCGGCATCGGCCTCTCGCTCGTCCCCGCGCGCCCCTTCTTCATCGGCTGCGCCGTGTTCTTCGCCCTGTGCACGTGGCTCACGTGGCACTACTACGCCCGCCCGGGCGCCCCGAACCCGTCCTGACCCGGAACCCACCGGCCGGTCCCGCCCCAGACCGGCCCTCGACCCCGAGGAGCTGTCGTGCCCCCACTCGACGAGCGATCCCCCCGCGACCCGGCCGACACCCTGCTCCGGCTGGGGAGCAGGCTGCGACGCGGCGAGGTGTCGGACGACCTGCGGCAGGTCTTCCTCACCGGCGGCCGCCAGGGCGACGTGTTCTACCGCGACCGCTGGTCCCACGACAAGGTCGTGCGCTCCA
>CAZFUQ010000237.1:5092-6410 GCA_964521905.1 uncultured Cellulosimicrobium sp. | reverse complement strand
CCGACGCCGCGGCCGGCCGGAATCGCGGAGCATGCGGAAATCCCCCTCGAGAGCGAGCCCGCCGCCCTGACGATCGGCCGTCGTATCCGCCACCTGCGGGCCGAGAGGGGCATGACGCTCGACGAGCTGGGCGCGGTGATCGGCCGCGCCCCGTCGCAGGTGTCGCTGCTGGAGAACGGCAAGCGCGAGCCCAAGTTCTCTCAGCTCCAGGCGATCGCGCGGGCGCTGGGCGCGAGCCTCGACGACCTCCTGTCCGGCGAGGCGCCCTCGCGCCGCGACGCGCTCGAGATCGAGCTGGAGCGCGCGCAGCGTGGCCCGTTGTTCGAGGGGCTCGGCCTGCGGCCCGTGCGCGTCGGCAAGTCCCTGCCGACGGACGCGCTCGAGACGATCGTCGCGCTGCGGCGCGAGCTCGAGCGGCTGCACACCGAGCGCGCGGCCACGCCCGAGGAGGCGCGGCGCGCCAACGCGGAGCTGCGCGCGACGATGCGCGCGCAGGACAACTACTTCCCCGAGCTGGAGGACGCGGCGGCGGACCTGCTCGACGGCGTCGGGCACGCGGGCGGCCCGCTCCCGCAGCGCGTCGCGGCCGACATCGCGGCCCACCTCGGCTTCACGCTGCACTACGTGGGGGACCTGCCGCACTCGACGCGCTCGGTGCTCGACCTGCGCAACCGGCGCGTCTACCTGCCGAGCAACGGCATGCGCGGGCGGTCGAACGCGACGTCGGCGCTGCTGCAGGCGCTCGCGCCGTTCGTCCTGGGCCACGCCGAGCCGGGCGACTACCGCGAGTTCCTGCGCCAGCGCGTCGAGGCGAACTACCTGGCGGCGGCGCTGCTCCTGCCGGAGCGGCACGCCGTCAAGGCGCTGCGGGCCGCGAAGGACGCGCGGGAGATCTCGATCGAGGACCTGCGCGACGCGTTCGCGGTCTCCTACGAGACCGCGGCGCACCGGTTCACGAACCTCGCGTCGAAGCACCTGGGCATCCCGGTGCACTTCATGAAGGTCCACGAGTCCGGCGTCATCCACAAGGCCTACGAGAACGACGGCGTGCGGTTCCCGGCAGACCCGCTCGGCGCCGTCGAGGGCCAGTACGTGTGCCGGAGCTGGACGGCGCGCACCGTGTTCGCCGTCGAGGACCGGCTCAGCCCGTTCAGCCAGTACACCGACACCCCGAGCGGCACCTACTGGTGCACGTCGCGCGTCCAGCAGACGGGCGACGGCGAGTTCTCCGTGAGCGTCGGCGTGCCGTTCGCACACGTCAAGTGGTTCCTCGGGCGCGACACGACCGAACGCCTCGTGTCCCGGTGCCCCGACGGCG
>CAZFUQ010000237.1:3044-5082 GCA_964521905.1 uncultured Cellulosimicrobium sp. | reverse complement strand
GCGCCGGTCGGCATCGCCGCGAGCATCGACGCGTGCGGGCGCGTGCTGCCGCCGCCCGCCGGACGCGCTCTCCGACCGCTGGGCGGGGCAGGCGTGGCCGAGCGCGCGCCCGCACGCGTCGATGCTCGCGGCGATGCCGACCGGCGCGTTCCCCGGCGTCGACACGACCGAGGTCTACTCGTTCCTCGAGACCCACGCCCCCCGCTGAGCACCCCGCACTCAGCAGAGCCGAGCGGCTCAGCCCGCTGGAGCACCGATCGCCACTGTCGCCGCACGTGAGAGGGTGGTCGCGGTTCTTGCCGCGGTGACGGCTGAAGCGGTCGCACGAGGGGCGGGTGCCCCGCTGGAGGCAGAGTTGACGAGCCCTGACATGTCCCGCGGTCCCCGCCTGGCCGCGTACGGCGCCGCGTCGACGGCGCTGTCGTCGTGCAGCGACCGGAGCCTGCGTGAGCTGGTGGACGCCGGCACACCGTTCGGTTCGGGCATCGGGGGGAAGACCGTCCTTCTGGAGGTCGAAGGAACCCCGGTCTTCGTCAAGCAGGTGCGCCTCACCGATCTCGAGCGACGGCCGGAGAACGTCCGCTCCACGGCGAACCTCTTCGGGCTGCCGGTCTTCTGCCACTTCGGTGTCGGCAGCATCGGCGCCCCAGGTTTCGGAGCCTGGCGGGAGCTCGCCGTGCACACCATGACGACGAGCTGGGTGATCGCGGGAGACTACGAGGGCTTTCCCCTGATGTACCACTGGCGCGTGCTCCCGGACTCCGGCCAGCCGCTCCCCGAGGAGCTGGCCGACGTGGAACGGGCGGTCGCCTACTGGGGAGGCGGATCGGCGGTCCGCCGCCGGATCGAGGACCTGCAGCAGTCCTCGGCGAGCCTCCTGCTCTTCCTGGAGTACGTCCCGCACAACCTGCACGACTGGCTGGCCGTCCAGATCGAGGCCGGGGACGAAAACGCCGGGCGAGCCTGCGCCATGGTGGACGAGGAGCTGAAGGCCGGCGTCTCGTTCATGGACGCTCACGGGCTGCTGCACTTCGACGCCCACTTCGAGAACATCCTGACCGACGGGACGCGGCTCTTCTTCGCCGACTACGGGCTCGCGATCTCCTCGCGCTTCGAGCTCTCGCAGGACGAGGTCGGCTTCTTCGACGAGCACCGCGGCTACGACCGGCACTACGCCGTCACGCACCTGGTGAACTGGCTGACCGTCGCCCTGTACGGGTACGGACCGGAAGAACGCCGGGCGTTCGTCCGCTCCTGCGCACAGGGCGTTCCACCGGTGGGGATCCCCGCGGTGCTCGCGGCAGTGCTCGTCCGACACGCGCCGGTCGCCACGGTGATGGGCGACTTCTACCGCCGGTTTCAGCGAGAGAGCCGGGCGACGCCCTACCCGCTCGAAGCCCTCCGCCGGATCGGGCAGCAGGACGCGCGCCCGACGCACTGAGGAACTCGTCGGAAGGACGCCGTGCGTCAGCCGATCGAGCCGCCCTCGACCGGAGCGTCCATCGCGCCCTTGAGACGAGCGGTGTCGGCGTCGGACCAGCCGTCGGGCGCGTGCAGCGCGGCGAAGCCGTCGGCGTACTCGAGGTGGTAGACGTGGCCGTGGCCGGCGGGGATGTCGGACGCCGCGGCGACGAACAGGTCGCCCGTGAGCTGCCAGAACGTGACGAACGGGTACCACCGCACGTCCCCGAGCACGTCAGGGCCGCGCGGCTCGCGCAGCCAGTCGGGCTCGGACCACAGCGTCTCGGGGCCCCACCAGGTCACGCCGTCGGACGCGTGCTGCAGGTAGACGACGCGCGGCTCGTCCCACCGAGGTCCGGGACCCCACAGGTCGGCGACGCCGGTCGCGACGGGATCGCCCCAGCGGACCTGCCGGCCGTCGTCGAGCACGGGGGAGTACTCGAGCGACCCGGGGTCGCGCGCGTCGGTGAGCCCGCGCCACATCGGCGTGAACCCGGGCGTCGCCGACAGCAGCGCGATGATCAGCCGCGGCCGTGAGGTCATGCTACGGCTGAGTTACAAGTTCGGTTCGTAAGGG
>CAZFUQ010000237.1:1131-3034 GCA_964521905.1 uncultured Cellulosimicrobium sp. | reverse complement strand
CGGGCCTCGACGTCCTGCACGCCGCTGAACGCGCCCTGCATGCCGAACGACCCGAGCGAGATGCCGAACGCGAGCAGGCGCGGGCGGTCGTCCTCGGGGAGGTCGGACCACCGGTCGTAGACGGCCTCGAACAGCGCCTTGCCCGCGGCGGGCGGCGTGGACCGGTCGCCGACGAAGCTGATCCAGCTCGGCAGGTACGAGTACTGCATGCTCGCGATCGCCGTGTCGCCGCCGTGCATGAGCTCGAGCGCCTCGACCATGCCCGGGTCGACCCAGCCGGTGCCGGTGGCGGTCGCGACGACGAGGACCGAGCGGTCCCACGCGTCCGTCCGGTCGAGCTCGTCGACGACGCGCGCCGCCGTCGCGTCGAGGTCGCCGGCGGGATCGAGGCCCGCGTAGGCGTGGATCGGTTCGACGACGCTCACCGGGTCGACGACGTCGCCCGCCTCGGCGAACGCGCGCAGCTCGTCGACGGTGGGTCCCGTGACGGCGAACGTGCGCCCCGCCGCGCCGAGCGACTCCCACGACTCGCCGGACCCGGGCGCCCCCGAGCGCTCGGGCTGCGTGGGTGGCGTGAGCGCCGGGTCGACGTCGTCGTTCGCAGCCAGGTAGATCGAGTTCAGGGCGCTCATCACGCCGGACCAGATGACGCCGTTGAACACGAGCACCACCACGACCGCGACGGCGACCCCGCCGACGAACCGCGCGACGGGAGCGGGCACCACGCGCCCGATCAGCCGGGCGACCCAGCGCGCCGCGCGGCGCAGACCTCGCCCGGCCTGGAGCACGAGGAGCGCGACGGCGAGCGCCGCGAGCAGCGTGGCGATCTCGCGGCCGGGCACGTCCTCCGACATGCCGAACAGGTGCCGCAGCTCGATCTGGCGCCGCGCGCCGAGGACGAGCGAGAGCGGCACGAGCACGACGGTCGCTCCCGCGAGCACCCACCACGCGATGCGGCTCGCGCGCGCCGTCCAGCGGATGCGCAGGCCGACCTTCACGGCGAACCACTCGACGAACGCCCCGACGCCGTACCCGCCGATCGCGCTGACCCCCGAGATCACGGCCTGGTAGTACCAGGCGCGCGGGATGAGCGACGGCGTGAACGACAGGCAGAACCACAGCAGCGCGAGCACGAGCCCGGTCGCGGAGAAGCGCCGCAGCCACCGCCCCCACACCCCGTGCCGCGGGGGCGCCTCGTCGACGGGTTCTGGGGCGCGGGTCTCCGTCACGGTGGGCTGCACAACCGCGAGCGTAGGTGAGCAACGGAGGTTCGACCTGCCGAACGAGACCACGCCTCTACCTCGGCGGGTGACGGGGGACCTACGCCTCGAGGAGCAGCGCCTCGCCCTGGCCGCCGCCGCCGCACAGCGCGACCGCGATGCGGCCGCCGCCGCGGCGGGCGAGCTCGTGGGCGGCGTGGACGGCGAGGCGGGCGCCGGAGGCGCCGATGGGGTGGCCCAGCGAGATGCCGCCACCGTGGACGTTGACGATCTCGGGGGAGACGCCGAGCGCGCGCGTCGACACCGCGACGACGGTCGCGAAGGCCTCGTTGATCTCGACGAGGTCGAGGTCCTCGACGGTCCAGCCGGCGCGGTCGAGCGCCTGCCGGATCGCGTGCGCGGGCTGGGAGTGCAGGGAGGTGTCGGGTCCGGCGACCTGGCCCCAGGCGCGCACGGTCGCAAGTACCGGCGCGCCCGCGGTCTCGGCCCGGGCACGCGTCGTGAGCACGAGCGCGGCGGCGCCGTCGGAGATCTGCGACGCGTTGCCCGCGGTGACGGTCCCCTCGGGGTCGAACGCGGGGCGCAGGCGCGCGAGGGTCTCGACGGTCGTGTCGGGGCGCACGCCCTCGTCGTCGCGCACCTCGACGGGCTCGCCCCGGCGTTGCGGGACGCTCACGGGAGCG
>CAZFUQ010000237.1:0-1121 GCA_964521905.1 uncultured Cellulosimicrobium sp. | reverse complement strand
CCGCGCCTCGATGGGCGTCTCGACCGGGCGCACGAACGTCGGCGACGTGTTCGAGGCGCGCTGGTGCGAGGCCGCCGCGACGGCGTCCTGCTCGGCGCGCGACACGAACACGTCGCCGACGTTCGTGCGCTCGGTCGAGACGCCCATCGAGGCGCGGTCGAACGCGTCGGTGAGGCCGTCGCGCGCGACGGCGTCGACGAGCGTCGCGTCGCCGAACGCGAACCCGGCCCGGGACCCGGGCAGCAGGTGCGGCGCGCCGGTCATGGACTCCTGGCCGCCGACGAGCACGACCTCGGCCTCGCCGGACCGGATCAGCCGCGTCCCGTCGATCACCGCGGTGAGCCCGGACAGGCACACCTTGTTGACCGTCACGGCGGGTACGTCCCAGCCGACGCCGGCACCGGTGGCGGTCTGGCGCGCGGGGTTCTGGCCCGCCCCGGCCTGGAGCACCTGGCCGAGGACCACGGCGTCGACGGCGTCCGCGCCGAGGCCGGAGCGCTCGATCGCCGCACGGGCGGCGACGGCCCCGAGCTCGACGGCCGTCAGCGCCGCGAGCGAGCCCCGGAGCCGCCCCTGGGGCGTGCGGGCGGCGGAGACGATCACGACGTCGTCGGGGCGGGTGTCGGTCGCGGTGTCGGGGGAGACGGGGGTGGTGCTCACGGCTGGACCTCCAGGAGTGCGGACGGCTCTGTCTGCGCGGGCGCCGGGGTGTGGCGCACTCCTTCTCACGCTACCCCGGTCACGCCCGGTCCTCGTGCGTGCCGTCGGACTCGGGATCGAGCGCGACGGCGAGCGCGGGCTCGGTGGCCGCCCGCACGTCGTCGACGCTCACGCCGGGTGCGGTCTCGCGCAGCACGAGGCCGTCCGGCGTCACGTCGATCACGGCGAGGTCGGTGATGATCCGGTGCACGACACCGCGCCCCGTGAGCGGGAGCGAGCACGAGCGGAGGATCTTCGGCGACCCGTCGCGCGCGACGTGCTCCATGAGCACGATGACGCGCCCGGCGCCGTGCACGAGGTCCATCGCGCCTCCCGGGCCCTTGACCATCTTGCCGGGGATCATCCAGTTGGCGAGGTCACCCGCCTCGGAGACCTGCATGCCACCGAGGATCGCCGCGTCG
>CAZFUQ010000236.1:5509-6417 GCA_964521905.1 uncultured Cellulosimicrobium sp. | reverse complement strand
AGCGCAAGGAGATCAAGCCGGTCACGATCGCGACCTACCAGGTGCTCACGACGAAGCGGAAGGGCGTGTACACCCACCTCGAGCTGCTCGACGCGCGCGACTGGGGACTCGTGGTCTACGACGAGGTCCACCTGCTGCCCGCGCCGATCTTCCGCATGACGGCGGACCTGCAGGCGCGGCGTCGGCTCGGTCTCACCGCGACGCTCGTGCGCGAGGACGGGCGCGAGGACGAGGTGTTCTCGCTCATCGGGCCCAAGCGCTACGACGCGCCGTGGAAGGACATCGAGGCCCAGGGCTACATCGCGCCCGCGGACTGCGTCGAGGTGCGCCTCACGCTGCCCGAGTCCGAGCGCATGACGTACGCCGTGGCCGAGCCGGAGGACAAGTACCGGCTGGCCGCGACGGCGGCCGGGAAGAACCGGGTGGTGGAACGGATCGTCGCGCAGCACCCGGACGACCAGGTGCTCGTCATCGGCCAGTACCTCGACCAGCTCGAGGAGCTCTCGCAGCACCTGGACGCGCCCCTCATCACCGGCGCGACGACCGTCCGCGAGCGCCAGCGCCTGTTCGAGGCGTTCCGCTCGGGCGAGATCTCGCGGCTCGTCGTGTCGAAGGTCGCGAACTTCTCCATCGACCTGCCCGAGGCCTCGGTCGCGATCCAGGTGTCGGGGTCGTTCGGGTCGCGCCAGGAGGAGGCCCAGCGCCTCGGCCGCGTCATGCGGCCCAAGGCCGACGGCCGCACGGCACACTTCTACGCCGTGGTCTCGCGCGACACCGTCGACCAGGACTTCGCGGCCCACCGCCAGCGCTTCCTGGCGGAGCAGGGGTACGCCTACCGCATCGTCGACGCGGAGGACCTGGGCGTCGTGCAGTGACGGGTCGGGGCCCCGCGACGCAGGAGCGCGGCA
>CAZFUQ010000236.1:2643-5409 GCA_964521905.1 uncultured Cellulosimicrobium sp. | reverse complement strand
ACGACGCCCGGGCCGACCACACGCAGACGGACCTGGGCGTCGTGCAGTGACGGGTCGGGGCCCCGCGACGCAGGAGCGCGGCACCCGCCCGGCACGGAACGACGCCCGGGCCGACCACACGCAGACGGACCTGGGCGTCGTGCAGTGACGGGTGGGGGTCCCGATTGCGGGACCCCGGGGCGTGGGAAAGGATCGGCGCGTGAGCTCGCTCCAGCGCTCGTCCACCTCCCTCGCCCGCGCCGCCGCGGGCCGGACGACCCGCACGTTCGTCGTGCTGGTCGCCGTCGTGCTGGCGGCGCTCGCGCTGCT
The DNA here is from genome assembly GCA_964521905.1 of uncultured Cellulosimicrobium sp. Taxonomy (GTDB): domain Bacteria; phylum Actinomycetota; class Actinomycetes; order Actinomycetales; family Cellulomonadaceae; genus Cellulosimicrobium. The sequence continues at coordinate 5,100 of CAZFUQ010000236.1, read as the reverse complement.
GGCTCCGGTCGGGCCTGCCCGCGCGGTCGCCCCGATGGACGTGACGAGCGAGATCACCGACCCGGACGGGGTCCTCGGCGACCGGACGGACGAGGTCCAGGAGGCGCTCGACCGTCTGGCGCAGGACACCGACCTGCAGCTCTTCGTGGTCTACGTCTCGACCTTCGACGGCATGGACGGCGTCGACTGGGCGAACGCGACGGCGAACGCGTCGGGCCTCGGCGTGAACGACCTCCTCCTCGCGGTCGGGACGCAGGACCGGCGTTACGGGCTGTCCTACGACAACAACGTCTCCCTCAGCGACGCCGAGCTCGACCGGATCTCCTCGGCCGTCGAGGACGAGCTGCGCGACGACGACTGGGCCGGGGCGGCGATCGCCGCGGCCGAGGTGGCGCGCGGGGCCGGCCGGTCGGGCGGCGCGACGTGGCTGTGGGTCCTGCTGGGCGTCGGTGCCCTCGTGGTCGTGGTGGTCCTCGTGGCGCGGACCGCCTCGAAGCGCCGCGCCACGACGGGCACGCCCACCGACGAGGACGAGCTCGCCGCCCTCCCCACCGACGAGCTGGGGCGGCGGGCGAGCGCCGCGCTCGTCGGGATCGACGACGCCGTCAAGACCTCCGAGCAGGAGCTCGGCTTCGCGCAGGCCCAGTTCGGCCTCGAGGCGACGCAGCAGTTCTCCGCCGCTCTCGCGGAGGGCAAGCGGAAGGTCGCCGAGGCGTTCACGATCCGCCAGCAGCTCGACGACGACGAGCCGGAGGCCGAGCCCCAGGCGCGCGCCATGATGGCTCGGATCGTCACGCTGTGCGACGAGGTCGCCGACGCCCTCGACGCGCAGTCGCGCACCTTCGACGAGCTGCGCGACCTGCAGGCGCGCGCACCGCAGGTGCTCGACGAGACGGACCAGCGCGCGGGCGAGGTGCTGGCCCGCGTCGAGCCGGCGCGCGTCACGCTCGACGGGCTCGCGCGCACGTACCCGGCGACGGCGCTCGCGTCCGTCGCGCAGAACCCGGACCAGGCGGAGGCGGTGGTCGCGAACGCGCGCGAGTCGGTCGCGCGGGGCCGCGAGGCGCTCGGGCGCAAGGACCGCGCCGCGGCGGTCGCGCTCGCCCGGGCCGCGCAGAACGCCGTCGGGCAGGCGGTGACGCTGCTCGACGCCGTCGACCGCGCCGACGCCGACCTCGCCGAGGCGGGTCCTCGCATCGACCGGGGCCTCGCGTCCATCACGTCGGACATCGCCGACGCCGGTCGGCTGGCCCCCGGGGACCCGGCCGTGGCGCCCGCGCTCGCCGAGGCCCAGGCCTCCGTCACCGCGGCGACCGCGGCGCGCGAGGGCGGCGACCCGCTCGCCGCGCTGCGTCGCCTCACCGATGCCGAGGCCGCCCTCGACGCCGCGCTCGCCCCGTTCCGCGAGCGTGCCGAGCAGGCGGCCCGCGCCAACGCCCTCCTGCGGGACACGCTCGCGCGCGTCGACTCCCAGGTCCGCGCGACGAACGACTTCATCGAGACCCGGCGGGGCGCCGTCGGGCCCGAGGCGCGCACGCGGCTCTCCGAGGCGATCCGCCTGCTCGGCGAGGCGCGCGCGCTCCAGCCGACGGACCCCGTGGCGGCGCTCGAACGCGCTCAGCAGGCGGACGCCCAGGCGCAGTCCGCGGCGCAGCGCGCCCAGCAGGACGCGTCGAGCTGGCAGTCCTCCCAGGGCGGGGGCGGCATGTTCGGCGGGGGCGGCGGAGGCGGCAGCAACGTCGGCGGGATGGTGCTCGGCGGCATCCTCCTCGACTCCATCCTGCGCGGCGGAGGCGGCGGCGGACGCTCCGGCGGGTTCGGCGGCGGGAGCTTCGGGGGCGGCTCGGGCGGCGGCGGGTTCGGGGGCGGACGCTCGGGCGGGCGCTCCGGCGGCCGGTCCTCGGGAGGACGCTCCGGCCGCGGCGGCCGCTTCTGAGCGGCGCGGCGGACCACCCACGCAGGCGACGGAACGGCACCACACGGCACGGCTCACCAGAGAGGGACGACCATGGCGGAGAAGCAGAGCATCTTCGGGCGCATCGCACAGCTGGCGAAGGCGAACATCAACGCACTCCTGGACAACGCGGAGGACCCGCAGAAGATGCTGGACCAGCTCGTGCGCGACTACACGAACAGCATCGCCGACGCCGAGCAGGCGGTCGCGCAGACGATCGGCAACCTGCGCCTCGCCGAGCAGGACTACAACGAGGACGTCGCCGCGGTGCAGGAGTGGGGGCAGAAGGCCGTCGCCGCCTCGACGCAGGCCGACCGCTACCGCCAGCAGGGCGACGCCGCGAACGCCGACAAGTTCGACAACCTCGCCAAGCTCGCGCTCGGCAAGCAGATCGCCGCCGAGGGCGAGGTGAAGCAGGCCGAGCCGATCATCGCCTCGCAGCGCGAGACCGTCGAGAAGCTCAAGTCGGGGCTCGCGATGATGAAGGACAAGCTCGGCGAGCT
>CAZFUQ010000236.1:0-2633 GCA_964521905.1 uncultured Cellulosimicrobium sp. | reverse complement strand
ACTTGAGCTCGCCGAGCTTGTCCTTCATCATCGCGAGCTCAAGTCGAAGCGCGACTCGCTCGTCGCCCGCCAGAAGAGCGCGCAGGCGCAGCAGACCGTGCAGGGCGCGATCAGCTCCATCAACGTCCTCGACCCGACGAGCGAGATCTCGCGCTACGAGGACATCGTGCGCCGCGAGGAGGCGCAGGCGCTCGGCCAGGCCGAGGTCGCGGCGTCGAGCATCGACGCGCAGTTCGCCGAGCTCGAGACGTCCGGCGAGGCGATCGAGATCGAGGCCCGCCTGGCCGCCCTCAAGCACGGCACGGCTCCCGCCTCCCAGGTCTCCCCCACGCAGGTCACCCCCGCGATCGCGTCCGGCACCACCACCCAGGACGCTCCGACCACCGACTGGTGACACCGAGGACGCACCCCGCCCGCGGAACCGAGCCTGCGGGCCGTGAACCAGACCTCTGCCTCGCGCCTCAGGCGGAGACGGTTCGCCGCCCGGTCGTGGCCCGCACCTCGGTGACGAACGCGTCGGCGAGGCGACGTCCGCCGTCGAGGATCTCCGGGGCGTGCTCGTCGAACCCGGCGAGCGCGGCCGCGGTGTCGCCGTCGTCGAAGCCGCCGCACCACGCCTCGAAGCCCGCGCGCGTCGCCTCGGGGTGGAACTGCACGCCGAGCGCCGAGCCGAGACGGAAGGCCTGGTACGGGTACATGTTCGACGACCCGAGCCACACGGCCCCGGCGGGCAGGTCGACGATCGCGTCGCCGTGCATGCTCGTCAGGTACCGCACGGCCTCCTCGCCCGCGACGAGCGCGCCGAGCACCGGGTCGGTCGCGGCCTCGGCACGCCAGAAGACGCGCGTCGCGCCGACCTCCCGACCGGGGGGCGCGCTCACCTGGACCTGGCCGCCACCGGCGACGGCGAGCAGCTGGGCACCGAGGCAGATGCCGAGGGTCGGGACGCCGGACGTCGCGGCGGCGAGAAGGAGCGCGCGCACCGCGGGCAGCCAGGGCGCGCGGGCGTCGTCGTACGCGGACATGTGCCCGCCGAGGACGACGAGCCCGTCGCCGACGTCCTCGAGCCGGTCGGGCGCGGGGATCTGCTCGCCGTCGAACGCGCGCACGACCCGCAGGTCGGCGCCGAGCCGGTCGGCGTAGGCGTCGAGCGTGACGTCCGGAGAGTTCTGGACGACCGTGAGCCGGACGTTTCCGGTCGCGGCCGGGGCTGCGGTGTCGTACGTGGTCACGACGTCCGACCGTACCCACTCCCCTCCCCGTTCGCGCAAACCACCATGTGGTGGGCGGTCGTGGGCCCGCGCCGGTGCACCCCGGGCGGGGCCGCGCGGATAGGCTGAGCCGCATGTCCGACCCCGACACCACCCAGGCCCCGGCGCGCCGCACCTACCTCGTCGTCGACGGCGAGAACATCGACGCGACGCTCGGCATGAACGTCCTCGGGCACCGGCCCGCCCCCGAGGAGCGGCCGCGGTGGGACCGCATCGTCGACTTCGCCCGCCAGGCGTGGGGGCAGGACGTCACGCCGCTGTTCTTCCTCAACGCGACGTCCGGGCAGATGCCGATGTCGTTCGTCCAGGCGCTCCTGGCGATGGGCTACCGGCCGATCCCGCTCGCCGGCTCCGGCAGCGAGAAGGTCGTCGACATCGGTATCCAGCGGATGCTGGACGCGATCGTGGACCAGCCCGGCGACGTGCTCCTCGCGAGCCACGACGGCGACTTCCTGCCGCAGGTGGAGACGCTCCTCGAGGACCCGGACCGGCGCGTGGGCGTGCTCGCGTTCCGCGAGTTCGTCAACGTGCGCCTCTCCGAGCTGACGACGCGCGGGCTCGAGGTGTTCGACCTCGAGGACCATGCGGGCGCGTTCACGACCGTGCTGCCGCGCGTGCGCATCATCCCGCTCGACGAGTTCGACCCGCTGCGCTACCTCTGACCCACCCGCCGGGTGCGGGACGCTCGTCGCCGACCGGTACCGGCGACGGGTTCCCCGCACCCGCGAGCGCGCGAGCCGTCAGGCGTGGAGCTCGCGGTACAGGGGCGTCGGGAACGACGCCGTCACGCCGTCTCCCCCGAGCAGCCCCGCGATCCGCTCGGCCTCCGCGGCGACGGCGCGCCCGGCGTCCGACCCCACGTCCTCGAGCAGGCGGAACGCCGGCTCGCCGCCCGGTCGGACGACCCACGCCCCGACGATCCGGCCCTCCCACCACACCGTCGCGCCGGCGTTGCCGATCGAGTCGAAGGTCGCGGCCCGGTGCGGGCCGAGGTACCAGTCGCGCGCCGCCCAGCCCATGGTGGTCGGGTCCAGCGACGGGAGCAGCGCGACGTTCCCCTCGATCGGTACCTCGCCGCGACCGGGCAGGTCCGTGCCGCGCAGCATGACCCCGGCCCGCGGCGCGGGGTCGTCCGGGGTCCCCGTCTCGAGCTCGACCTCCTCGAGGTCGAGGGCCGCGAGCGCCGTGCGCGTGTGCCCGAGGTTCCACCCGGTCCACCACTTGAGGTCCTCGACGGTCGCCGGCCCGAAGACCTCCAGCCATGCGCGGGCGAGCTCGGTGCGCGCCGCCGCCTCGTCGCGCTCGGGGATGCCGCCCGGGAACCAGTCCTCGACGGGTGCCCACACGTGCCGGTTGGACGAC
>CAZFUQ010000235.1:0-6456 GCA_964521905.1 uncultured Cellulosimicrobium sp. | reverse complement strand
GGCACAAACAGATAATGCGCGAGCGTGTCGCCATGCTCGCGATCCTCGTCGGCTCGGCGGGGGACCCGCGTACCGAGACCGGGCGGCGTGTGCGGCGCCAGCTCGTCGACGCCGTGCGCTCTCTCGTCGTCGGCCCCGCGACGGACGTCTCGACGACCATGGGCCCGCTCACCGAGCCCGCGACGGGCAAGCTGCTGGGCGCGCTCACCGAGCTCGAGGCCGGCGAGTCCTGGATCGTGCGCCCACAACGGCTGGACGGCGGCCCCGGAGAGGCCGGTCGGCTCTGGACGCCGGGTCTCAAGGAGGGTGTCGCGCCCGGGTCGCCGTTCCACCTCACCGAGTACTTCGGCCCCGTCCTCGGGATCATGACCGCCGCGACGCTCGACGACGCGATCGCGCTGCAGAACGCCGTGCCGTTCGGCCTCACGGGCGGCATCCACAGCCTCGACGACGACGAGGTCGAGCGCTGGCTCGACGCCGTCCAGGTCGGCAACGCGTACGTGAACCGGCACATCACCGGTGCGATCGTGCAGCGGCAGTCGTTCGGCGGCTGGAAGCGGTCGGCCGTGGGGCCGGGGGCCAAGGCGGGCGGCCCGAACTACGTCGCGCAGCTCGGCCGCTGGAGCGACGCGGCGGACGACGCCCGCCCGCCCGCACGCGAGACCTCGCCCGAGGCGTGGCTCGCGTGGGCGAAGGCCGACGACGCGCGCTGGTGGGAGAGAGAGCTCTCGGTCGAGCACGACCCGTCGGGCCTGCACGCCGAGTCGAACGTCTTCCGCTACCGCCCGGTCGACGTGCTCACGGTGCGGGTGGGCGCCGACGCGCTCCCGGTCGAGGTCGACCGCGTGCTGCACGCGGCGCGCACCGCCGGGGTGCCGGTCGTCGTCGTCCCGGCACCGGGCGCGCCGACGGGCAGCGCCGCGACGGTCGACGACGAGGAGCTGGCCCGGCGCGTGTCGACGGGCGAGGTGCGTGGGCGCATCCGTGTCGTCGGGTCCGCGCCAGGGCTGCGTGAGGCGGCCGCCGAGCGCGTGGGAGACGTGACCGTCCTCGACCACCCCGTCGTCGCGAGCGGTCGTCGTGAGCTGCTCACGGTGCTCCACGAGCAGGCCGTGAGCCGGACCACGCACCGCTACGGCCACGTGGAGCGCTGAGACGGCACCCGGGCGGCCGAGGACGCGCCAGAGGTCTTCGGCAGCCCGGGTGCCGGGCACGACGTGGGGCCGTGCGTCAGACGGACTCGCGCTCCACGAGCTCGGGCGCGAGCACGTGCGACGCGACGCGGTCGACGTGGCCGGCGACGAGGTCGAGCAGGAGGTCCGTCGCGCCGCGGACCATCTCGACCATGGGGTTCTGGACGGTCGTGAGCGGCGGTGCCGTGCTCGCGGCGTTCGCGAGGTTGTCGAAGCCGACGACGGACACGTCGTCCGGGACGCGGCGACCGTGGGCGGTGAGGACGCGCAGGGCGCCCTCGGCCATGAGGTCCGACGCCACGAACAGGCCGTCGACGTCGGGGTGGTGCTCGAGGATCCGCTCCATCGCCGTCGCGCCCCCGGAGGCGGCGAAGTCGCCGACCTCGACGACGTCGTCGGGCAGGCCGGCGTCGCGCAGCACCTCGCGCCAGCCCACGAGCCGGTCGACCCCGGCCGTCATGTCCTGCGGGCCGGCGATCGTCGCGATGCGCCGCCGCCCGGCCTCGACGAGCCGGCGTGCCGCGAGACGGCCACCCTCGACGTTGTCGACGTCGACGTAGAGCAGGTCCGGCGTCGGGTGGAACGGCCGGCCGACGAACACGGCCGGCAGCCGTGCGGCGAGCAGCGCCTCCTCGAGCTCGTCGTCGCGGTGGTGCGAGGCGACGATCGCGCCGTCCACGTGGCCGCTGCTCAGGTACCGCACGATCCGGCCGGGCTTCTCGTCGGGCCGTGCGAACAGGAGGACGAGCTGGAGGTCGGTCCCGCCGAGCGCCGCGCTCACGCCGCGCATCGTGCCCGCGAGGAACGGGTCGGTGAGGATGCGGTCGTCCGGCTCGGGGACGACGAGCGCGATCGAGTCCGTGCGGCGCGTCACCAGCGAGCGCGCCGCACGGTTGGGGGTGTAGCCGAGCTGGGCGACGGCCGCGTCGACGGCGGCCTGCGCCTCCGGCGAGACGCGCAGCCCGCCGTTGATCGCGCGCGAGGCGGTCGAGCGCGAGACTCCCGCCGTCTGGGCCACCTCGTCCAGGGTCGGCGCGGATCGCAGGCTGTTCATCAGCACAGTATCGCGCGCCGCGGCCTCGATCCGCGTCGTCTCGTCGCCCACCGCGCCGTCACTCCTCGGTCGAGGCGCCCGCGGCGGGCGCATCCTCGCGTGCGGGGACGGCGTTGTCGCGGGCGACCTGGGCGTACCAGCGCCCGCTCGCCTTGACGGTGCGCTGCTGCGTCTCGTAGTCGACGTGCACGATGCCGAACCGCTTCGTGTAGCCGAGCGCCCACTCGAAGTTGTCCAGGAGCGACCACGCGAAGTAGCCGCGCACGTCGGCGCCGGCGTCGATCGCGGCGCGCGTCGCGCGCAGGTGTGCGTCGATGAACGCGAGGCGGTCCTGGTCGTCCACGGAGCCGTCGGCCTCGACCCGGTCGGGGTAGGCGGCTCCGTTCTCCGTGATGTACATCGCGACGCCGCGCGGCCCGGTGAAGTCCTTCTGCAGGCGCGTGAGCAGGCGCGTCAGGCCCTCCGGCTGCACCTCCCAGCCCATGTCCGTGCGGGGCAGGCCGCGCGAGTGGTCGTGCACGCCGTCGGCGGCGGGGTAGGGGGACGACGTCGGACGCACGGGTGCGTCGTCGGCGGCCTCGTCGCGCACGCCCTCGGGGCGGGTGCCGCCACCGGTCTCCCCGGCCTCCGTCTCGGCCGCGACCTGCGGGCGCGCGGAGACCGCGCCGCCGTTGTAGTAGTTCACCCCGAGCGTGTCGATCGGCGTGGAGATGATCTCGAGGTCGCCGTCCTTCACGTGGTCGAGCAGGCCGTAGGGCGCGACGTCCTCGAGGACGTCCGCCGGGTACTCGCCGTGGAAGACGGGGTCGAGGAAGATCCGGTTGAACTGCCCGTCGATCCGGCGCGCGGCGTCGACGTCGGCCGGGTCGTCCGGGTCCACGGGGTCGGAGACCGTGAAGTTGAGGGTCAGCCCGAGGTTCGCCTCGGGGGCGCGCTCGCGCAGCGCCTGCACCGCGAGGCCGTGGCCGAGCAGGAGGTGGTGCGCCGCCGCGAGGCCGTCCTCGCGGGACTGGCGCCCGGGTGCGTGCACGCCCGACGTGTACCCGAGGAAGGCCGAGCACCACGGCTCGTTGAGGGTCGTCCACACGCCGACGCGGTCGCCGAGCGCCTCGTGCATCGTCACCGCGTACTCCGCGAAGAGGTAGGCGGTGTCGCGGGACGTCCAGCCACCCTTCTCCTCGAGCGCCTGGGGGAGGTCCCAGTGGTACAGCGTGAGCCACGGCAGGACGTCCGCCTCGAGCAGCTCGTCCACGAGCCGGTCGTAGAACGCGAGGCCCGCGGGGTTCACCGCACCGCCGTCGGGGCGCACGCGCGCCCACGACGTCGAGAACCGGTACGTGCCGAGGTCGAGGTCGCGCATGAGGGCGACGTCCTCGCGGTACCGGTGGTAGTGGTCGCACGCGACCATGCCGTCGTCGCCGTTCACGACGGCGCCCGGTACGCGGGCGAACGTGTCCCACACGGAGTCCGTGCGGCCGTCGGTGTGCCCGGCACCCTCGATCTGGAAGGCGGCCGTCGCGGCGCCCCACAGGAAGCCCTGGGGCATCTCCACGCGACCGGTCGCGGTCGCCGGGTCGGGCCGGAGGGGCGAGGACGGGACGAAGCTGGTCATGGGTCGATTGTCCTTCGTGAGATCGAGGTGTGGCGCGCGGGCGGGCCGGTCGGCCCGCCCGCGCGACGGTCGTCCGCGCGGGCGGTCGCGCGGCTCGGGCGTCAGCCCTTCACGGCACCCTGCATGATGCCCGCCACGAGCTGGCGGCCGGTGAAGATGAAGATCACGATCAGCGGCAGCGTGACGAGGAAGATCCCCGCCATGACGAGCGAGTAGTCGACGAAGAAGTTCGACTGGAGCGAGCGGACGACCAGCGGCAGGGTCGGATTGTTCTGGTTGAGCACGATGGACGGCCAGAAGAAGTTCGTCCACTGCTGCACGAACGTGAACAGGCCGAGCATCGCCGCCGCCGGGCGTGCCGCCGGGAGGGCGATCGACCAGAACGTGCGGATCATCGACGCGCCGTCGACGCGCGCTGCCTCGATGAGCTCGTAGGGCAGGGCCTCGCCCAGGTACTGGGTCATCCAGAACACGCCGAACGCCGTGACGAGGGCCGGCACGATGACGGCCTGCAGCTTGCCGATCCAGCCGAGGTCCGACATGAGGATGTACATCGGGATGACGCCGAGCTGCGTCGGCACGGCCATGGTCGCGATGACGAACACGAGCAGCGGGCCGCGACCGCGGAACCGCAGCTTGGAGAACGAGAACCCGGCGAGCGTCGAGAACAGCACGACCGACAGCGACGTGATCACCGCGATGACGATCGAGTTCCAGGCGGCCTTCCAGAAGTTGATCGCGTCGGAGCCGATGACCTCGGAGAACCGGTCGAACAGGCTCGCGTCGGGAAGGAGCTGCGGGAGCGCGTTGCGCGAGATCTCCTCCGGGGTCGACGAGCCCAGGATCAGGGTGAAGTAGAGCGGGAACACCGAGACCAGCAGGACGATCCCCAGGATCGTGTACGTGACCCAGCGCGGGCGGCGCTGCGTGCCGCCGACCTTCTTGCCGGTGGCGCGGCGCCGGGAGGCGGCACGTGCCGCGCCCGGACCTGCGGTCTGGGCGGTGACGGGGACGGAGCTCATCGCTTCCTCCGGTCGGTCGTGCTGGCGGCGGTCGTGCCGGGTGCGGAGTCCTCGGCGTCCTCGTGCCGGACGGTCATGGCCTGCTCGGCACGCAGGCGCTTCTGCGCCTCCTGGCGGCGCCGCACCGAGCGTGGTGGACGCGGCTGGGCGCTCGACGTGGAGATGCGCCGGGTGACGAGGAAGTTGATCATCCCGATGACGAGGATCAGCAGGAACAGCAGCCAGGCGACGGCGGCCGCACGGCCGAAGTTCTTCTGGTTGCCCCACGCGACGTCGTACAGGTAGAGGACCGTGGTCATCCACTGGCGGTCGGCGCCACCGAGGCCCTGCGCGTCGAACATGCGCGGCTCGTCGAAGATCTGCAGGCCGCCGATGGTCGACGTGATGACCACGAAGATGATCGTGGCGCGGATCTGCGGGACGGTCACGGAGAAGAACTGACGGACCCGGCCGGCGCCGTCGATGATGGCGGCCTCGTACAGCTCGCGCGGCACGGCCTGCATCGCGGCGAGGAAGATCAGCGCGTTGTAGCCGGTCCAGCGGAAGTTCACCATCGACGCGATGGCGACGTGGCTCGCGAAGGCGTCGGCGTGCCAGCGGATCGGATCGATGCCGATGACACCGAGGAGCTCGTTGATGAGGCCGTACTGGTCGGCGAAGAGACGGCCGAAGATCATCGAGACCGCGACCGGCGCGACGACGTAGGGCAGCAGGACCCCCATACGCCAGAAGGTGGCGGTGCGCAGGTTCTGGTCGAGCAGCGCGGCGATCGCGATGGCCGCGATCACCTGGGGCACGGACGAGAGCACGAAGATCGAGACGGTGTTGCGCAGCGACTTCCAGAACGTCGGCTGCGCGAGCACGTCGGCGTAGTTCTGCAGGCCGACGAAGTCGCCCTGGCCGCCCAGCAGGTTCCAGTCGTAGACCGACACCACGGCGGTGTACGCGAGGGGGAAGAGTCCCGTGATCGCGAACAGGATGAAGAACGGCGAGATGTAGAGGTAGGGCGAGAGCTTGACGTCCCAGCGACCGAGGCGCTGGGAGAAGCCGACGCGGCGCGGCGTGCGCTCGGTCGGCCCGCGGAGCCCGGGCGGGGGCTGGGTGGGCGAGAGGACGGCCATGTGAGATTCCTGAGCTGCTGGGTGGCTGCTGGGTGCGATGTCCGGCGGGACGCGAGCGGGGCCGGGGCGGCAGGTCCTGCCGCCCCGGCCCCGTCAGGTCACAGACCCAGGTCCTGGAACGACTGGAGCGTCTTCTGCCACGAGGACGCGGCGTCGTCGGTCTTCTCGACGTCCACGCGCTTGATGCCGTCCTGGACGGCGGTGTGGATCGCGAAGTAGTTCGCGCCCTTGAACGGTGCGCTGTCGATCCCCGCGGAGCGGGCGGCGAAGATCTCGCCGACGGGCGCGTCGTTGAAGAAGTCGTTCGTGGTCGAGCGCACCTCCTCCGAGCTCTGCACCTCGACCTGCGACGGGAAGGTGCCCGCGTTCGAGAACGCGATCGTCTGCTGCTCGGGAGCGGTCAGCCACGCCGCGAGCTCCTTGGCCTCCGGCCCGAACGCCGAGGCGGCCAAGG
>CAZFUQ010000234.1:0-6470 GCA_964521905.1 uncultured Cellulosimicrobium sp. | reverse complement strand
GCGCGGCCTGTTGACTGAACTCGACCCAGCTGGCGTTCGCCGGCTGGAATGAAGCTGCCCGGGGATCGTCAACTCGTGAGGCCAGTGTCACTGCCGTGATGCTTGTGGCGCAGGGTGTCGATGAGGTGCCAGGTGTCCTCGTCGTCGAAGGTGGTGACGTCACCGACGAGGACGAGTGTGGTGAGGTAGAGGGCTGTGTCGCGTAGGAACGCGGTGCTACCGCTGCCGACTTGTCGGGCGACCAAGGTCATCGCGTCGTCGATGATGACCCGTTGTTCGGCAGTCATGGGGCCGAGCGAGTCGATATACGCGCTGAGGTCGAACTGTTCGCCCACCTGCCCCCGCCCCCCAGAGGTCGCCATCGTAGCGATGGCGGATCCTGTCCATGCCCCGGTTGTGCTCGCCTGGTTCCGTTCATACGACGACCGCTCGCCACACCCTGCAGGCAAGGCGTTACCGGTGGGTGCGGCGCGTGCCGGTCGTCTGGCTCACCGTGCTCCGAGCTGTACGCAGTCGAACGAGCGTCCAGGGATGTCCCGGTGGCCGGTCGATGAGTTGTCGCAGGTCGAGAGAGGATCGGTGCGGCGTTGTGATACGAGGTACGGCACAACTTCACCAACCCGGTGTTCACCGGCGGGTTCATCAACTCGGTGGTCAGGCCTGGTCGAGTGCGTCGGTCGTGGTGCCGGCGTGCTGGTTGAGGGTCAGGTGGCGCAGGGCCGTCGCGGCGTCGAGGACCTGGGCCAGGTGGTGGTCGCGTGCGGCGTAGATGGCGCACCACACGAGCTGGCGGGCGAGGGCTTCCTGATTCTTGGTGAGGTGGGCGTGGTCGGCGCGGCGCATGGCGCGCACCAACGCAGCGAACACGATGTCGCGCGGCGTGGGCGCCGGGCACAACCGGTGCACGGTCAGGGCCGTCGTGGTGCGCACGTCGACGGCGTGGTTCAGCATCCGGCAGCGGCCGACGGCGGCTGCCGCGGTCCGTGGTCGGCGTCGGTGGGCGGGGCGCAGCAGGAGCCGGGCGTGGAAGTCCAGGAGCTCGTCAGTGGTGATGTCCGGGGGCAGGACTGTATCGATGCGTTGCGTGGTCCCACCGAACAGGCGGGCATCCTCATCGAAGGGCCCGCCGAGACCCAGGGGGTGGGTGTCTCTGGCGCGGATGAGGGTGGCGTAGCCCAACAGGGTGGGGACGATGATGCGGTGGACGTCACGGTGCATGGTGACCTCGCAGGCAGAAGGTGCGCGTCGACGGTGGCTGTGGTGGCGGTCCGGCGCCCGGTCTGCTTCAGGTGCCGGGCCGCCACCATCTTGGGGAATCCGGTTCGTGATCGAGGGGCGATCACGAACCGGTGTCGGATGAGTCCCGCCCGCGGGTAGTGGCGAGGTCCCACGGTGGGTCACACGACATCAGCCGGTGAGCGGCCGGTCGCCCCCGTGCCGGGGCGACCGACCGCACCTCAGCTGAGGGTGGTGCGGCGGTTGCGGGCGAGGATCAGGGCGAGCGTGCCGATCAGCATCAGCAGCGCTGCCCCGCCCGCGACCCACGCCAAGGTCGCGCCGGTCGTGGCCAGCGACCCGCCAGGCTTCCCGGGATCACCGGGCTCGTCCGGGGTGTCGCACGCCTGGGCGGCGTCGGTCAGCCCGTTGTGACCGATGCCGGCGGTGTTGGCGAACCCGCCGCTGCCGTCGCTGCCGGGCTCGGGGCACGTGAACGTGGTGTCGTCCGCCTGCTCCGTGTCGAGGATCGCGACGACCTCGACCCGGTAGGCGTGGGTCGCGCCGGCGGCGAGGCTCACGCCCGTCGCCACGACGTTGGCCGGGTCACCCTCGACACCCCGGCCCGTCCAGGACCTCGACGGCGTGACACCGTCGGGCGCGGAGGTGACCGTCGCGGTCCGGACCTCGATGCCGGCGCCGTAGCGCAGGCGGTCGGTGAGGTCGTAGACCCCGGCAGCGGCGCCGTCGTTCGTGGCGGTGACCGTGTAGGCCACCGTCCACGACCCGTCGGCACCCTGGACGGGCTTGCCGTCCATCGTCTTGGTGATGTCGATAGAGGGCACGGGGGCGCAGTCGGTGTCGGTCTGCGTCCCACCCGTCTCGTCGGTAAGCGTCGCCGCGTTGTTCAGCCCCTGCTCGGTGAGGTTCCCCCCAGGAGCCGTGGTGCACGCGGGTGAGCCCGTGCCGTCGTCCTCCACGTCCGTGAAGTGCAGCGGCACGATCGCGATCACGGTGACGCGGTAGACGTGCGGGGCGTACCCCTCGTCGTCCAGGCCGCCGATCACGACGTCGGTCGCGATCCGCTGGTCGCTGTCACCGTCGAACCCGTCGTTCAGCGTGACGCCGTCCGGACCGGCCACGGCGACCGAGTCGACGGTGATGACCGGGGCGAAGAGCAGCTCGTCGTCCAGGTCGTACGTCGTGGCCTCCCCGCCGACGTTGCCGACGGTGAGGTCGTAGACGACCTCCCACGTCCCGTCGCCGGCCGGTCGGGCGGAGACCAGCGCCTTGTCGAGGGTGGGCTTGCCTGGACGCACGCACTCGTCGTCGCTGCCCTCGTTCCCGTTCCAGTCCACCGCCGCGACGTTGTTCAGGCCACCCGGCACCGTGCCGTCGTCCGTGGTGCACACGTCGGTGTCCGGGATCGTGACGTCTGTCAGGTCCGCGGCGTACCGCACGGTGACGGTGTAGGTGTGCACCACCGGGGCGGTGGTGGCGCCGGTGATGGGCTGGCCCGTGACGATCCGGGTGTCGTCGAGCCCGTCGAACTCCTCGTTGACGCCGACCGAGGCGGGCGCGTCGGTGACGACGTCCTGGACGCCCACGACCGTCACGCCCTCGCCCGGGGCGAGCGCGTCGTCGAGGTCGTACGTGCCGGCTCCGGGACCGCGGTTGGTCACCGTGACCTCGTAGACCACGTCGTACACGCCGTCCTCGCCCTCGACCGGCGTCACCGCACCCGAGAGGGACTTGGTGATGTCGATGAGCGGAAGGGTCGCGCACACGTCGTCGTCCTGCGTCTCGCCGTTGTGCGTCAACGCGCCGGCGTTAGCCAGCCCGCCGGTGTCCCCGGAGCCGGGCTCGGGGCACGCGAGCGTGTCCGGGGTGACGGTCTCGGTGTCGAGCGAGACGACGACCTGCACCTGGTAGGTGTGCGTACCGCCGGCCTCGAGCGTGACGCCCGCGGCGACCACGTTCTCTTCCGAGCCCGACTCGCCCAGACCGGTCCAGCCCACGTTCGGCTCCACACCCTCGGGCGCGGTGGCGACCGTGGCCGACTCCACGACGATCCCCTCGCCGTAGAGCAGCTGGTCCACCAGGTCGTAGTCACCCGCGGCCTGGCCGGTGTTGCTCGCGACGAGGTCGTAGGTGATGGTCCACGTCCCGTCACCGTTGCCCGTCGGACCCGCCGAGATCGACTTCTCGAAGTCGATCAGCGGCAGCGACGCGCACACGTCGTCCTCGACGACGATCCCGTTGTGGTCCAGGCTCGTCGAGTTCGCCAGGCCACCGTTCTCAGCCGAACCGGGCGGCGGGCACTGCAGGGTCACCGGGTCGATCGTCGCCTCGTCCAGCTGGACCGTGACCTCGACCTGGTAGGTGTGTGACGCACCCGCGGCCAGCTCGACACCGGACGCCACGAGGTTCTCCGGCGAGGAGCTCTCCGCGCCCAGACCGGTCCACCCCGCGTTCGTCTCGACCCCATCGGGGGCCGTGGTGACCGCGGCGTCGAGGATCTCGATGCCCTCCCCGTAGTGCAGACGGTCGAACACGTCGTACTCGCCCGACGCGCCGCCGACGTTCTCGGCGACGATGTCGTAGACGATCGTCCAGGTCCCGTCACCGTTCGGTGTCGGGCCCGCGGAGATGGTCTTGTCGACCGTGATGGCCGAGATCGTCACGCACGCCTCGTCCGAGTCGGGGATGCCGTTGTGGTCGATCCCGGCGGAGTTCGACAGACCGCCGTCCTCCCCGGTCCCGGGAGCCGCGCAGTCCGAGACCGCCGGAGCGCCCTCGCTGCCTTCGGCCAACGAGATGATGACCTGCACCTGGTACGTGTGGGACTCGCCCGCCGGCAGGTTCACGTCCGTGGCGATGACGTTCTCGGGAGCGCCCTCGGCGCCGAGCCCGGTCCAGGTTGGGGACGGGGTCACGCCCTCCGGCGCCGAGACGACCGCACCGGAGACGACCGTGATGTCGCCGTCGGCGGTCATACGGTCCGTGACGTCGTACGTGCCGTCCGCCTGACCGGAGTTCGTCGCGACGACGTCGTAGGTCACCGTCCACGTCCCGTCACCGTTGGGCGTCGGGCCTGCGGAGACCGTCTTGGTGACGTCGATGAGCGGCAGGGTCGCGCACACGTCGTCGCCCTGCGTCTCGCCGTTGTGCGTCAGCTCGGTCGAGTTCGCCAGACCGCCGCTCTCGCCGGAACCAGGCTCCGGGCATGCGAGCGTGTCCGGGGTGACGGTCGCGGCGTCGAGCGAGACGACGACCTGCACCTGGTAGGTGTGGGTGCCGCCCGCCTCGAGCGTGACGCCCGTGGCGACCACGTTCTCTTCCGCACCCGACTCGCCCTGACCCGTCCAGCCAGCGTTGGGCTCCACACCCTCCGGTGCCGTGGCGACCGCCGCCGACTCGACGACGATGCCCTCGCCGTACTGCAGCTGGTCGATCAGGTCGTAGTCGCCCGCGGCCTGGCCCGTGTTCGTCGCGACCAGGTCGTACGTGATCGTCCAGGTCCCGTCGCCGTTGCCGGTCGGGCCGTCCGAGATCGACTTGGCGATCCCGATGAGAGGCAGCGAGGCGCACACGTCGTCCTCGGCCACGATCCCGTTGCTGGTCAGGCTGGTGGAGTTCGCCAGGCCGCCGTTCTCACCCGAGCCCGGGGGCGGGCACTGCAGGTTCGCCGGGTCGATCGTGGCCTCGTCCATCTGGACGGTGACCTCGACCTGGTAGGTGTGCGACCCGCCCGCAGCCAGCTCGACGCCCGAGGCCACGACGTTCTCCGCCGCTCCCTCGTCCCCGCGACCGGTCCAGCTCGCGTTGGTCTCCACGCCGGCGGGCGACGTGACGACCGCGGCGTCGAGGATCTCGATGCCCTCGCCGTAGTGCAGACGGTCGCTCAGGTCGTAGTCCGCGGCCGCGGCGCCGACGTTCTCAGCGACGAGGTCGTAGACGATCGTCCAGGTGCCGTCACCGTTCGGGGTCGGACCCGCGGAGATCGACTTGTCGACCGTCACCACACCCACCGTGACGCACGCCTCGGCGGAGTCGGTCAGGTCGTTGTGCTCGACCCCGGCCGCGTTCGACAGCCCGCCCGGGCCGCCCTCGCCGACCGCGGCGCAGTCGGTGATGACGGGCGCGCCCTCGGTCCCGGGGACGAGCCCCAGGACGACGTCCACCTGGTAGGTGTGCGTCCCGCCAGCGGGCAGGACGACGCCGGAGGCGATGACGTTCTCCGGTGCGCCCTCGGCGCCCAGGCCCGTCCACGCCGCGTTCGGCTCGACGCCGTCCGGGGCGGTGACGACGGAGCCCGAGCGGACCTCGAGGTCACCGTCGGCCGTCATCCGGTCGGTCACCTCGTAGGTGCCGCCCGCAGCGCCGGAGTTCGTCGCGACGACGTCGTACGTCACCGTCCACGTCCCGTCACCGTTGGGCGTCGGACCCGCGGAGACCGTCTTGGTGATGTCGATCGACGGGATCGGCGCGCACGCCTGGTCCTCCTCGGTCTCGCCCTCGGGGCCGGTCAGCCCGGAGGTGTTGTTGAACCCCTGGTCCGCGTCGGACCCCTCTGCGGGGCAGGCGGTCGGTGCGTCGGCGCCGGAGCCGGCGCCGTCGAGCTGCAGCGGCACGTCGGCGAGGACGGTGACGCGGTAGACGTGCGGGGCGTAGCCCTCGTCGTCGTTCCCGGCCAGCGGCACGTCCGCCGCGATGAGCGTGCTGCCCTGGCCGTCCCACGCCGGGTCGGCGAGGACGACGCCGTCGGGCGCCTGCGTCACCGTCGCGGAGACGATCGTCGCCTGGTCGGTGAAGTGGAGCGCGTCCGTCAGGGAGTACGTCGTCGAGGAGGTCTGCGTGTTCGACACGACGACCTCGTACACGACCTCCCAGCGACCGTCGCCGACCGGGATGGCCGAGACGACCTCCTTGGTGTGCGTCGGCGTACCGACGACGACGAACCCGGCCGGGTCGCAGTTGATCGTGGGCTCGACGCCCGAGTCCGCCGGCACGTCCGCGTCTGCGCACGCCGTGTTCACGACGGAGTCGGCGACGGGCTCGGTGAGCTCGATCTCGAACTCGTGGCTCTCGGTCGCGCCCGGGGCGAGCGACTCGATCGTGAACGACCCGAGCTCGGGCTGCAGGTCGTCGGAGACCGCGACGTTCGTCAGCGTCCCCTGACCCGTGTTCTCCACCACGATCCGGTAGCGGACCGTGTCACCGACCCGCTGGACTACCCGCGGTACCGGGTCGGT
>CAZFUQ010000233.1:0-6479 GCA_964521905.1 uncultured Cellulosimicrobium sp. | reverse complement strand
CGCGCCGTGATCCCGGGGATGCTCGCGCGCGGCGGCGGACGCGTCGTCGACCTCAACAGCGGTGCGGGCTCGCACGACATGGACGGCGCGAGCGCCTACAACGCGAGCAAGACGGCGTTGCTGCGTCTCGGCGCCAACCTCCACGTGTCCGGCTCCGCCCGCGGGCTGCGGACGTTCGAGGTCGCGCCGGGCGTCGTGCGCACGGACATGACCGCGTCGATGGTCATGCACGCGGACCGCACGGAGTGGACCCCGGTCGAGCAGACCGTCGAGATGGTCGTCGCGATCGCGCGCGGCGAGCTCGACGCGTTCTCAGGTGCCTTCGTGCGCGTGACGCACGACTCGCCCGCGTCGCTGCGCGCCGCGGTCTCGGCGGCCGAGGAGGGCGTGGTCCCCGGACCGGACGCGCGCCGCCTGCGGGTGACGCGCTGGGGCGCCGACGACCCGATGCCCGGGGAGCTGCCGCGCCGCTGACCGTGCGTCGCAGCGGTCGACCGGACCGACGCCGCCCGACCCCCTCGTGGGTCGGGCGGCGTCCGTGCGTCCGGGCCCGACGGCGAGGGACGGGCGTCACAGCAAGATCACCCGCTCGTTGGTTGAAACTTCACCTATATGGCGAGGATCCTGATCTGGACACCTGACCAGCTCCGGAGGGCGACGGATGACGACGACACGGCCGGTCCGCCGGTGGAACGGCATGACCGTTCCCGACGCGGGCACCTACGTCCTGGACGAGGCCCACAAGCGCGTCGGGTTCCAGGGCCAGCACATGATGGTCTCGCCCGTGCGGGGCGAGTTCACGCGCGCGAGCGCGACCGTCCTCGTCGGCGAGGACCCCCTGGCGTCCGCGGTCACCGCGACGATCGACGCCACGAGCCTGACGACGCACCACGAGGAGCGCGACGCCCACCTGCGCAGCGCGGACTTCCTCGACGTCGAGACCTTCCCGACGCTGGAGTTCCGCAGCACGTCGGTCGCATGGGAGGGCACCGAGGACGACCAGATCCTCGCGTGGGCGCGCCTGCGCAACCGCTCGCCCGAGCGCGCGCCGGTCCCCGCGGACCGGGTGCAGACGGCGCCGGACGGACGGTTCGTCGTGAGCGGCCTGCTGACGATCCGCGACGTGACGCACCGGGTCGACCTGTCGATGCGGTACGGCGGGGCGCGTCGGGACCCCTACGGCCGCGACATCTTCGGCTTCCACGCGACCGGTGAGTTCGACCGCGAGGACTACGGCCTCGTCTGGAACGTCCTGCTCGAGACGGGCGGGTTCCTCGTGGGCAAGAAGGTGACGCTCGAGATCGCGGGCGAGGTGATCCACCAGGCATGACGCGGCCGGCGCGCGACGCCGACCGCTAGCATGGGCCGCGACACGGGGTGCCCCACGACCGGGGCTGAGATGAGACCCGTCGAACCTGATCTGGCTCGTACCAGCGAAGGGATGTCCGGCGATGACGTTCGCCCTGCCCGCACCCGCCCACGCACCCGCCGACGCTCCTGCCCGGGACGACGCGCACCGGCCGTCGCGTCCCCGCGTCCTGTCGATCGCGGGGACCGACCCGACCGGCGGCGCCGGGATCCAGGCCGACCTCAAGTCGTTCGGCGCCCACGGCGCGTACGGCATGGCCGTGACGACGGCGCTCGTCGCGCAGAACACCCACGGCGTCCGGGCGGTGCACGTGCCCGGCCCGGCGTTCCTGCGCGCCCAGCTCGACGCGGTCTCCGACGACGTCGAGATCGACGCAGTGAAGATCGGCATGGTGGCCGACGAGGCCAACGCGCGTGAGATCGCGGCGTGGCTGGACGACCTCACGGCGTCGCGGGCGACCGCCGGTACCCCGCGGCCATGGGTGGTCCTGGACCCCGTCATGGTCGCGACGTCGGGCCACCGGCTGCTCGACGAGGGCGCCGAGGAGGCCGTGCGCGACCTCGCGACGCGCTCCGACGTCGTCACCCCGAACCTCCCCGAGCTCGCGGTGCTCCTCGGCCCGGCACGCGCCGGCACGTCCGGGCCCGACGTCGCCGCGACCTGGGAGGACGCGCTGCGGCAGGCGACGGCGTACGCGGACGCGAGCGGCGCCGTCGTGCTGCTCAAGGGCGGGCACCTGCGCGGTGGCACGTCGCCGGACGCCCTCGTCGCCCCACGGCCCGGCGCCGCGCCCGCGGTGACACGTCTCGACGCGGAGCGCGTCGACACGCCCCACACGCACGGCACCGGGTGCTCGCTGTCCGCGGCGCTCGCGGCGCTGCGCCCGCAGCGCGCGAGCTGGCAGGAGGCGGCGCGCGAGGCCAAGGAGTGGCTCACGGGTGCGCTGCGTGCCGGCGCCGCGCTGCGGGTCGGCACGGGCCGTGGGCCGGTCGACCACCTGCACCGCGAGCCGGCGCCGCTGCGGTGACGTGAGCCGGGCGCTACCGGGCGGCGGCCGCCCACGTCGGCACGACGTCGGCGACCGCCGCCCGCAGCACGGCGAGGGTGGCACGCGCCACGGCGAGCCGCTCGGCGGGCGACGCCGTCAGCGGGCGCGCCGTGACCTTCGCCCCGACGATCGGGACCGGCCCGCACGCGGCGAGGAACGCGCGGACCTCGTCGGGTCCCAGCAGCGACTCGTCGACGCCCGGGAGCGCGGGGTCCGGGCCGTGGGGCGGGAGGTGCGTGTCGCTCCACGGTGCGCCCCAGCGGCCCTCGTACCCGCTCGCGCCCGAGAGCATCGCGGTGGCGAGGAGGCCCGCGGCCGCGGCGGACCGCGCGTGCTCCACGGGCGTGGCGGCGTCGCGCCCCTCGATCGCGGAGCGGCCCCAGTTGAGCCCGACCCGCAGCGGACGGCCCGTGGCCCGCGCGGCCTCCGTGACGGCGGCGATCTCGTCGTCGAGCGACAGGAAGCCCTTCTCGGCGACTCCCCACGCGCGGGGGGCGTCGCAGTGCTCGAGCACGAGCGGCAGGCCCGCGGGGGCCACCTCCGCGAGCTCGACGAGGCTACGCAGGAGCGAGCCGCCGGAGCCGGTGCCGGGTCCGGGTGCGGACTGCAGCTCGACGGCGACGACGCGTCGTCGTCCCTCGGACTCGGCGAGCCGTGCGACGGCGTCGAGCACGCGCACGACCCCGTCGACCGCGGCGCGCCGGCCCTCCTCGTCGTCCGACGCGAGGCCGTACGAGCGGTCGCGTGCTGCCCGGCCGGCCGTCGCGGCGACCAGCGTCGGCAGGAGCGACCAGTGCTCGGGGAGGCCCGCCGCCGTCGTGGCGAGCGCACCGGCGTCGTCGGGGTCCACGGGGTGCTCGAGGCCGTCGACGCCGTCCTCGTCGAGGACCGCCCACCACCCGCCCGGGTCGGGGACGCCGGCGAGGGCGTAGGCCCCCAGCATCGTGAGCGGGCGCGGGTGGAGCGGGTCGGTCATCGGTCCTCTTCGTTCTCGTCGGTGCTGCGGGGCTGTGCTGCGGAGCTCAGGCGGGGACCCCGGAGTCCTCACCGGACGGCACGCACGTGTAGCCGGGCGGCCACCAGCGCCAGGTCGCCTGCGACTCCTGGACGGCGCCGTCGTCGCGCACGCTCTCGCACCCGGCCGCCTGGGTCCGCAGCCCGACCGTCACGTAGTACCCGGCGAGCACCGCCGTGAGCAGGACGACCAGCACGGTCACGGTGCGCCGCAGCGCGGGGGAGGGGCCGCCGTCGGACCCGTCCTCCTCGCCCGGGCGCGGAGGCACCCAGTCCCAGCTCACGCGGTGCCGGCCGAGGAGCTCGCGGCGTCGGGGAGGAGCAGGACCTTTCCTGTGGTCGCGCGGCCCTCGAGCGCGCGGTGCGCGTCCGCGGCGTCGGCGAGCGGGAACGTCGCCCCGACGCGGACGTGCAGCGTGCCGCCCGCCACGGCGCCGAGCACCTCGGTCGCACGCTCGACGAGCTCGGTGCGCGTCGCCGTGTGGTCCGCGAGCTTGGGGCGCGTGAGGAAGAGCGAGCCGCCCGCGTTGAGGCGCTGCGGGTCGAGCGGCGGCACCTGCCCCGACGACCCGCCGAACAGCACGAGCGTGCCGCGCCGGTGCAGCGAGGCGAGCGACGCGTCGAAGGTGTCCTTGCCCACCGAGTCGTACACGGCGGCGACGCCCTCGCCGTCCGTGAGCCCTCGCACGACCTCGGGCAGCTCGGCCGTCAGGTCGGCGAACGCCGTGTACTGGATCGCGTGCTCGGCGCCCGCGCCGCGCGACAGCTCCGCCTTCTCGGGGGTCGAGACCGTCGAGATCACGTGCGCGCCGCGCGCGACGAGCATCTGCGTGAGCAGCAGCCCGACGCCGCCCGCGCCCGCGTGCACGAGGACGCGGTCGCCCGGGCGCACCGGGTAGGAGGAGGTGCACAGGTAGTGCGCGGTGAGGCCCTGGAGCGCGACGGCGGTCGCGGCCTCGAGCGAGACGGCGTCGGGCACGTGCAGCGCCCCGCGCGCGGGTACGACGACGAGCTCCGCGTAGGACCCGGGGGCGTCGGTCCACACGACGCGGTCGCCGGCGGCGAACTCGTCGACGTCCGCCCCGACCTCGACGACGACGCCCGCGCCCTCGCCGCCCACCACGTGCGGGTAGGCCATGGCGTAGACGCCCGAGCGCTTGTACGTGTCGATGAAGTTCACGCCCGCCACGGCCGTGCGCACCAGGAGCTCGCCCGGACCCGGGGACGGGTCGGGCAGCTCGGTGTACTCCAGGACCTCGGGGCCGCCCGCCTCGCGGGCCACGATCGCGTGCATGGATCCACCCTAGGGCCGCCGGGCCGGGTGCACGGCCCGCACGGTCGGCGATGTCGGTGGCGGGTGGGAGTTTCGGGTCATGAGCACCCACGAGCACGGCATCCACCACTCCATCGACTACGTCGAGCTTCCCGTCACGGACCTCGCCGCCGCGCAGGCGTTCTACGCCGCGGCGTTCGGCTGGGAGTTCGTCCCCTACGGCCCGGAGTACGCCGGGATCCGCACGGCGGCCGAGACGGGGCAGGAGGAGGCGGGCGGCCTGCGCCTGGCCGAGAAGAGCGACGTCTCGCGGGGCGGCCCGTTCGTCCTGCTGTTCTCCGACGACCTCGATGCGACCCTCGCCGGGGTGACCGCCGCCGGCGGAGAGGTCGTGAGCGGCCCCTACGAGTTCCCGGGCGGTCGCCGGTTCCACTTCCTCGACCCGAGCGGCAACGAGCTGGGCGTCTGGGCGAGCGCCTGACCGAGCACACGGCCCGCCCCACCGCGGACCCGGCCACGAACCGCGACCCGAGCAACGATGCGAGTGCATAAGTATGTATAGTGTTGCATATGACGATCAGAGTGGCGGTCGCGGGTGCGTCCGGGTACGCGGGCGGCGAGACGCTGCGCCTGCTCGCCGGGCACCCCGAGGTGGAGATCGGCGCCGTCACGGCGCACAGCAACGCGGGCACGCTCCTCGGAGAGCACCAGCCGCACCTGCGATCGCTGGCCGACCGCGTGCTGCTCCCCACGACCGTCGAGAACCTCGTGGGCCACGACGTCGTCGTGCTCGCGCTGCCGCACGGCGCGTCGGGCGAGATCGCGGCCCAGCTCCCGGACGACGTGCTCGTCCTCGACCTCGGTGCGGACCACCGGCTCGTGTCCGGCGCGGACTGGGAGGCGTTCTACGGCTCCGAGCACGCGGGCACGTGGCCGTACGGGCTGCCGGAGCTCCTGCTGACGACCGCCGCGGGTGCGGGGGCGAGCGAGACCAAGCAGCGCGAGCGCCTCGCCGGGGTGCGCCGCATCGCCGTCCCCGGGTGCAACGTCACGGCCGTCACGCTCGGGATCCAGCCGGGCGTCGCCGCGGGCCTCGTCGAGGGCCGCGACCTCGTCGCGGTGCTCGCCAACGGCTACTCCGGCGCGGGCAAGTCGCTCAAGGGCCACCTGCTCGCGTCCGAGGCTCTCGGGTCCGCCCAGCCCTACGCCGTCGGCGGCTCCCACCGCCACATCCCGGAGATCGCCCAGAACCTGCGCGCCGCGGGCGCGCCGGACGTGAGCATCTCGTTCACGCCGACGCTCGTGCCGATGTCCCGCGGGATCCTCGCCACGACCACCGCGCGACTGTCCGCCGACGCCGCCCGTCTCGATCCCGCGGAGCTCGACGCGCGCGTGCGCCGGGCCTGGGAGGACGCGTACGCGGGCGAGCCGTTCGTGCGCGTCCTGCCCGAGGGGCAGTGGCCGACGACGGCGATGACGCTCGGCGCGAACACCGCGCTCGTCCAGGTCGCCGTCGACCACGCCGCCGGCCGTGTCGTGACCGTCACGGCGATCGACAACCTCGTCAAGGGCACCGCGGGCGCCGCGGTGCAGTCCATGAACATCGCGCTCGGCCTGCCGCAGACGGCGGGCCTCACGACCGAGGGGGTCGCCCCGTGACCGTCACCACGCCGCAGGGCTTCCGGGCCGCGGGCGTCGCCGCCGGGCTCGAGCCCACGGGCGCGAAGGACGTCGCGCTCGTCGTCAACGACCGGCCGCTCGACGTCGCGGCCGCC
>CAZFUQ010000232.1:0-6517 GCA_964521905.1 uncultured Cellulosimicrobium sp. | reverse complement strand
GCGCAGGTCGCGCGCCTGGCGGCCGAGGACGCCCTGCCCGACGTCGCGGTCGTCGACATCCGCATGCCCCCCACGTTCACCGACGAAGGGCTGCGCGCGGCCCTCGCGCTGCGCGCCGAGCACCCGGACCTCGGCGTGCTGCTGTTCTCGCAGTACGTCGAGACGCGCTTCGCGAGCGAGCTGCTCACGGGCGGCGCGCGCGGCGTCGGGTACCTGCTCAAGGACCGCGTCGCGGACGTCAGCGAGTTCGTCGACGCGCTCACACGCATCGCGGCGGGGCAGACCGTGCTCGACCCGGAGGTCGTGAGCCAGCTCATGGGCGCGTCGCGCTCCGACGACGGTCTCGCGCGCCTCACGCCGCGCGAGACCGAGGTGCTCGAGCTCATGGCGCAGGGCCGGTCCAACTCGGCCATCGCGGAGGCCCTGTTCCTCTCGTACGGCGCGGTCGAGAAGAACGTCACGTCGATCTTCGGCAAGCTCGGCCTGCCGCAGGACGCCGGCGACCACCGGCGCGTGCTCGCCGTGCTGCGCTACCTCAAGGTCTGAGCGCCTCCGGTCGGGGCGGGGGACAACCCCCGCGGACGTCGGAGGTGCGCCCCGGGCGGCCCGGGGGCAGGTCCCGTACCGGGACGAACGGGAGTTTTCGAGGATGGTGAGCACCGGGAGACCTCCCGGTTCCACCGACCGAGGAGCATCCCGTGGCCGCCCTGTCGCCGCCCCCGACCCGTCCGCGCGCCTCGTCGCCCGCGCACCCGATCCCCCGTGGCGGGCGACGCGCCGGACCGGACCGGCCGCCGTCGGACCGCACGCCGGACACCGCCCGTGGGCCCGCGGGACCGCGCCGGCCCCCGCGCGACGTGTTCGTCGACGCGGTGCGCGCCGTCGCGACGCTCAGCGTCCTCACGGCGCACTGGCTCATGGCGGACGCGACGTGGGACGGTGCGCACCTGCAGATCGGCAACGCCCTCGCGCACGGCGCCGGGTGGACGGTCACGTGGGTGCTGCAGGTGCTCGCGCTGCTGTTCTTCGCGGCCGGGGCGTCCACCGCGTACGGGCTGCAGCGTGCGGCGGGTGCCGGCGTGCCCGACGTCGGCCGCGCGCCCGGCAGCACGGGCGGGGCCCGGGTGGTGGCTCGCCCGAGCGTCGTGGCCGACCTCGCCTCCGGGTCGCGGCTCGCGTGGGGGCGCCTGCCGCGCCTCCTGCGCCCCGTCGGGGCGTTCGTCGGGGCGTGGGTGGTCGCGATCGGCGTGCTGCTCGCCGTCGGGCTGCCGGGCGACGCCGTCCGGTCGCTCGCGACCCTCGCGCCGCAGCTCCTGTGGTTCCTCGCCGTCTACCTCGGCCTCGTCCTGCTCACCCCGCTCCTGCGCCGCGCGCTGCACGCCGCGGGCTGGTGGACGGTCGCCGCGCTCGTCGCCGGACCGCTCGTCGTCGAGGCGTTGCGGTTCGGCGCAGGCCTGGAGCGGCTCGCGCTCGTGGACGTCGTGCTCGTGTGGGCCGTGCCCTACGCCGTCGGGCTCCTGTACGCCGACGCTCGCTCGGGGGTGCGCGTCGTGCGCCGCGGCCGCGTCGTACCGGTCGTGGTCCTCCCGCGGCCGGTCGTGCTCGTGGGCGCCGGGCTCGGCGCGGCGGCGCTCGCGGCGCTGCTCGTCGCCGTCGGGCCGTACCCGGCCTCGCTCATCGGCATGCCGGGGGACACGCTGTCGAACCTCGGCCCCCCGACGGCGCCCGTCGTGCTGCACGCGGTCGCGCTCGTCGCGCTCGTGCTCGCCGCCCGGGGACCGCTCGTCCGCTGGGCGGGCGGGCGCGGCCGGGCCGTGGTCGCAGCCGTCGCCCGGCGGTCCATGACGGTGTACCTGTGGCACCTCACGGCGATGATCGTCGTCGTCGGGGTCGTGCTCGTGGTGCTCGGCCAGCAGCTCCCGGCCCCCGGCAGCGCCGACTGGTGGGCGAGCCGGCCGGTCTGGTTCGGCGCGTTCGCGCTCGTGCTCCTCGGCATCTCCCGCCTGGTCGGCCGCTTCGAGGACGCCCGCCCGGCGCGACCTGTCGGCAGCGGACCGCGCCGGAGCACGACGAGCCGCTGACGGTCGGGGGGGCGTCAGCGCGCGGGGTCGGGGACCGAGTAGGGGAGCCGGTGCAGCAGTTCGGCCTGCTCGCGGGCCGCGGCCTGCGCGCGCTGCGCCGTCGCCCAGTCCCGGTTGCGCCGCTCGGTGAGCACCGCGAGGAGGAACGCCTCCGGGTGCGTGCCCGGCGGCGGACCGGGGGCGACGTACCGCTCGACCTGGCTCGCGAGCTCCTGCCCGAGCCGGACGCGCGAGGCGGGGTGCAGGCGGCCGGCCCGCGCGAGGAACTGCCGTGCGGCGAGCGCGAGACCGTCGGGGAGGCGGCGCATGTCCGCGTGCGCCGCCCACGCCCCGAGGTGGGGCGGCATGACGAGCGGCGCGAGCGTGGCCTTCCCGCCGCGCACCCGGATCGCGTAGGTCCCCGCGGCCATGTCGCCGAGCCGCTTGCCCCGGTCGTTCGTCAGCGACGCGACGAGCGCGACCGAGCCGGCCGTCATCCAGATCTCGCCCACGCCGACGAGCGCGCGCAGGAAGGCGTGCCGGAAGCGGACCGGCCCGCCGTCGTCGCGCACGATGCGGATCCCGAGCGCGAGCTTGCCGAGCGACCGGCCGCGCGACAGCGTCTCCACGGTCGTCGGCACGACGACCGTGACGAGGACCGTGAAGACGATCATGATCGCCGTCACCATGTCGAGCTCGAGCGACCCGAACGCCCCGGCGAGGACGAACAGCGTCACGAAGAACAGCACCAGGACCACGAGCATGTCGAGGAACAGCGCGATGCCGCGCGTCACGAACGACGCCGGTCGCGCGTCGAGGACCACGCCCTCGCCGATCAGGATGCCGTCGCGCACGTCCGCTCCTCGTCCTCGTCGGTGACGGGTCCGGTGCCCGCCCGTCGGTCGGCGCCCCGGCGGCGCGCCTCGTGTGGCAGGGTATCGGTCGTGGACCTCGACGCCTTCACCGACGTGCATCGTGCGGAGTGGGACCGCCTGGAGACGCTCACGCGGCGGCGCACGCTCGACGGCGCCGAGGCGGACGAGCTGGTCCGGCTGTACCAGGCCGTCGCGACGCACCTGTCGACCGTCCGGTCCGTCGCCCCGGACCCCGTGCTCATCACGCGGCTGTCCGACCTGCTCGGCCGGACGCGCACCCGCATCGCGGGGGCGCACGAGCCCGCGTGGCGCGACGTCGTGCGGTTCCTCACCGTGTCGCTGCCGGCTGCGCTGTACCGGATCCGCTGGTGGTCCGTCGGGGTGACCGCGGCGTGCCTCGCGGTCGCGGTCGTCGCCGGGGTGTGGGTCGCGACGACGCCCGAGGGGCTCGCGTCCATGGGCCCGCCGAGCGTCCAGGAGAACTACGTGAACGACGCCTTCGCGTCGTACTACGACCCGGGCGTCGACTTCGCGGCCGTCGTGTGGACCAACAACGCGTGGATCGCCGCGCAGTGCATCGGCTTGGGCATCACGGGGATCTTCCCCGCGTACGTGCTCTTCTCCAACGCCGTCTCGCTCGGGTCGATCGGCGGGATGATGGCCGCGCACGGCGAGCTCGGGCTCTTCCTGCAGCTCATCACGCCGCACGGGCTGCTCGAGCTCATGTCGATCTTCGTCGCGGGGGCCGCGGGGCTGCGCATCTTCTGGGCGTGGGTCGACCCGGGCCCCCTGCCGCGCGCCCGCTCGCTCGCCCAGGAGGGACGCTCGCTCGTCACCGTCGCGATCGGCCTGGCCATCGCGCTCGCGATCTCGGGGGTCATCGAGGGCTTCGTCACGGGATCGACCATGCCGTGGTGGCTCAAGATCGTCATCGGGGTCGTCGCGCTCGCCGCGTTCTGGGTCTACACGATCGTCCTCGGCCGTCGCGCCGTGCGCGCGGGGGAGACCGGCGACCTCTCCGCGGACCACGCGGGCGACGTCGTCCCCGTCGCCGCCTGAGCACCGGCCGGTCCCGTCCCCGCGGGCGCCGCTCTCGGCTCAGTCCTGCACGACGACGCGCGCCCGGGCGTGCGGCCAGGCGCACCGCAGCCAGGCCTCGCCCCGCGCGACGAGCGCGTCCCGCACGTCCGGGTCCCGCAGGCGGTCGGCCGGCGTCCCGCCGTCCGTTGCCGGCGCGCCCTCGTCCGACGGGGCGTGCCCGCGCAGCGGACGGACCTCGAGGTGCCCGACGACCTCACCCGCGTCCTGCCCGACGCGCACCGTCCACGCCCCGGCCACGCGCCCGTCGACCAGCACCGTCGCAGCGACCTGGCCGTTGATGCTCACGACGCTCCTGACGGGGACGCGGCCCAGGACGCGCGTGCGGTCGTCGTGGGAGAGCACGAGGTTGTCGAAGTCGCCCGCGAGGATCACGGGCACCGGTGCGGTGCCCGCCGGACGCGGTGCGTCGGGGAGGTCGAACAGCTCCTTGCCGTCCGGGCCCGTGAACGTGACGAGCTCGGGCCGGAGCACGTCGAAGGCCGCCGCGAACCGGGTGAGGCCGGCCCAGCGCTGCGCGTCGGCGACCGACGCCGGACCGAACGCGGCGAGGTAGCGGCGCACGAGGTGCACGCGCGCCGTGAGCACCGCCTCGGGGTCCGTTCCGCGGGCGACCGCCTCCAGGCCCGGGTCGGACCGCCCGAACCACGCCTGCGCCGTCGTCCACGTGGTGGAGGTGCCGGGACCGTTCGCGCCCCACAGCCCGCGCGGCGGGACCTGGACCAGCGGGAGCAGGAGCCGGGCACCGTACGCGAGGTGCTTGGGGTCGACGTCGGGCCAGCGGGCGGCGAGGCGCCGCCCGAGGTCGACGGACGTGAGCGGCTCGACGAGCAGGTCGCGGGCGGCGTCCTCCAGGTCGTCGAGGTCGACGTCGGCGAGCGCGGTCCCGTGGGCGTTCCGCGCGCGGACGTAGCCCACCATGCTCGGGCGCATCAGCGCGGCGAGCCCGAGCGCGTCGTCGGCCGTGACGAGGTGGACCGTCCCCCGCACGGTCGCGATGCGGGCGACGCTGCGGTCGAGCAGGCGGTCGGCCAGGTCGTCGGGCGTGAACTCCGCGAGACGCGACCACAGCGCCGGGTACGGCGACGACGGCACCTGGGACTGGAGCCCCACGAGGTGGCGCACCTCGTCGACGACCGTCGCGTCGCGCGGGGCGTCGAGGTGCTGTCGGGCCAGCAGCGCGCGGTTGAGGTCGTCGTGGTCCAGCCGCGGCCCGAACCGCCCGTCGGTCACCGCCCCGTCAGGACAGCACGATCGCGAGGGCGGGGACGAGGAACGTCGCGAGGAGCGCACCCACGACGATCATCGCGACGCGACGGTTGCGGCGGGCGCGCTGGCGTGGGTCGGTCGGCTGCCAGGCCACGGGTACTCCTGAGGTCGAGGGCACGTGCGGCCACGACCCTACCTCGCGCCGAGCGAGAACCGCGGGCCCGGGGTCCGGATCGGCGCCGGGGTCAGAGGCGACCGGCGGCCTTGAGGGCGAGGTAGGTGTCGGCGAGGCGGGGGGCGAGCTCGTCGGGCAGGGCGTCGACGACCTCGACGCCGCGCTGGCGCAGCACGGTCGTGACCGCCGCGCGCTCGATCTCGCCCCGGGCGGCCGCCGCGGCGTCGTAGGTCTCGGCGGTCCCGCTGCGGTCGTCGCGCAGGGCTGCGACCTCCGGGTCGGACGCGGCGGCGAGCACGACCTGGTGCGTGGACGTGAGCTGCCCGACGACGGGGAGCAGCCCGGTCTCGACCGCGGCGGCGTCGAGCGTCGACAGGAGCACGACGAGCGCGCGCTGCGACAGCCGCTCGTGCACGGCGCCGACGAGCCCGGGCCAGTCGGTCTCGAGCAGGGCGGGCTCGATCGGGGCGAGCGCGTCGGCCATCGCGGGCATGAGGCGCGGCCCGGCGGCCCCGGCGACGCGCGAGCGCACGGTGCGGTCGTAGGCGATGAGCTCGACGCGGTCCCCGGCCCGCCCGGCGAGCGCCGCGAGCAGCAGCGCCGCCTCGACGCGAGCATCGAGGCGGCGCTGCTGCTCGCGGCGCGTCGCGGACGTGCGCGACGTGTCGACGACGATGAGCACGCGTCGGTCGCGCTCGGGGCGCCACGTGCGCACGACCATGTCCCGCCCGCGCGCCGACGCGCGCCAGTCGATCGAGCGGACGTCGTCGCCGATGACGTACTCGCGCAGCGAGTCGAACTCCGTGCCCTCGCCGCGCACCTGGACCGACGCGCGGCCGTCCATCTCGCGCAGGCGCGCGAGGCGGCTCGGCAGGTGGCGTCGCGACGCGAACTCGGGCAGCACGCGCAGCCGCCCGGGCACGGGGATCGACGCCTGCCGCGCCGCGAGGCGCAGCGGCCCGAACGACCGGATCGTCACGCGGTCCGCGACGCGCTCGCCGCGGCGGCTCGGTACGAGGACGGTCGTCACGCGCGTCGCCTCCCCCGAAGGCAGGTCGACGGCGTGCCGATTAACCTACGTCCCCGCCAACGGCGGCCAC
>CAZFUQ010000231.1:0-6517 GCA_964521905.1 uncultured Cellulosimicrobium sp. | reverse complement strand
GTTCCACGTGAAGATCGGCATGCGGAACATCGTCATGCCCGGCGCACGCATGTTGATGATCGTCGTGATGAAGTTGACGGCACCGAGGATCGTGCCGAAACCGGCGAGCGCGAGCCCGAACACCCAGAGGTCTCCCCCGAGCCCGGGGCTGAACGTCGTGTTCGACAGGGGCGCGTACGCGAACCACCCGAACGACGCGGCGCCCTGCGGCGTGAAGAAGCCGGCCGACGCGATGAGACCACCGAAGAGGTAGAGCCAGTACGCGAACATGTTCAACCGCGGGAAGGCGACGTCCGGCGCGCCGATCTGCAGCGGCATGATGACGTTCGCGAACCCGGCGAAGAGCGGTGTGGCGAACAGCAGCAGCATGATCGTGCCGTGCATCGTGAACAGCTGGTTGTACTGCTCGTTGCTCTGCACGATCTGGATCCCGGGCTCGAAGAGCTCGGCCCGGATCACCAGCGCCATGAGGCCGCCGATGCAGAAGAAGATGAACGACGTGATCAGGTACATGTACCCGATCGTCTTGTGGTCGGTGGACGTGACCCACTTGATCACGGTCCGCCCGAGGGTCTGACGCCGAGGCGCGAGACCGGGGATGACTTCGGCCTGCGCGACCATCAGTGCTCACCCTCCGTGGTAGCGGTGACGGGGTTCGGGTCCTGCTGGCGGCTGAAGCCGTCGACCGGGATCTGGCCCTCCTGGCCCTTCTCGCGGAGGGCTTCCATCTGCGCGTCGTACTCGGCGCGGTCGACGACCTCGACGTTGAAGAGCATGCCCGAGTGGAACTCGCCGCAGAGCTCGGCGCACTTGCCGGCGTAGACGCCCTCTCGCTCCGGCGTCACGACGAAGACGTTGGTGCGGTGCGGGATCATGTCCTGCTTGTAGAGGAACGCGGGGATCCAGAACGAGTGGATGACGTCGCGCGACTCGAGCACGAACTCCACCGTCTCGCCGACGGGCAGGTAGAGCGTCGGCGCCTTCTCCGTCGTACCGGGCGCGCCGTCGATCGTCGCGTCCTCGGTCATGGTCTCGCCGACGTCCGCGACGTGGACGCCGGACTCGTAGACGTCGTCGTCCACGTAGTTGAAGTCCCAGCTCCACTGCTTGCCGATGACCTCGATCGTCAGGTCGGTCTCGACGTCCGTGTCCTTGATCGCGCTCATGTCGCGGTCCGTGTAGAAGAACAGCACGAGGACCATGAGGATCGGCACGGCCGTGTACATGATCTCGAGCGGCAGGTGGTAGCGCGTCTGGACCGGGAGCCGGTGGTCGTCCTTGCGCTTGCGGTAGGCGGCGACGCACCACAGCATGAGGCCCCACGTGATGACGCCGACGATGAGTGCGGCGATCCACGAGCCGGTCCACAAGGAGGTGATCCGGGCGGTCTGGTTGGTCACCTCCCCGTCCTCGTATCCGGGCAGGAACCCGCGCTGGACCGTGTCGCTGGCGCAGCCGGACGCCATCGCGGCGACGGCGACGGCAAGAGCCGTCGCCCGCAGGATGGTGCGCCGTGTGCGGCTAGGGGGTTGCGAGTGCAAGGGGGGCCTTTCACGTCACGTCCTGGCCGTGCCCGCCTTTACGAACCCAGCACAGGACCTTCGTCCTCGACACACGAAGCCTAGCGCGGGATTCCGCCCTTCGTGGCCCGGAACGCGCTACGGCGACGCGAGATGTGGCACACGTCGTGGCCGGTCAGCCCGGGTTCGGCACACCCTCGCCACGTCTGTCAGATCCTTGTCGCAGCGTCCGACGTGACCACGACGCGGTAGCGTGCCCGTGGGGTGCTCGAGAACGTGCCGACCGCCCCGACAGGGACGGCACGAGGGCAACGATCCGACGCCCGGCACCCCCTCGCGCCCGCCCGCACCGCGACGCGCGGCGAGAGCTCGTGGGCCGTCGTCGTGCCCCGCGCCGTCCGCCGCACCCCTCAAGGAGGCCATGTGACACACACCACCCCCTCGCCGCGGGTCCTCCTCGACAACGGGGGCCGGGCACCCTGGCACCCCCTCGCGCGGGAGGCGTTCGAGCGCGCGCTCGACGACGGCTGGGCGGACCCGCGACGCCTGCACGCGGAGGGCCGCCGCGCGGCGGCGTTGCTCGACGGCGCGCGCGAGGCCGTCGCCGCGTCGCTCGGCGCGCGCACGGAGGAGATCCACTTCACCGCGGGCCACACCGCGTCGCTGCACACCGCGGTCGCCGCCCTGGCAGGGGCGCGCTCGCGCGTCGGGCGCCGCGTCGTCGTGGGCGCGGCCGAGCGGGCCGCCGTGCTCCACGCGGCGGAGCACGGCGGACTCGAGCGCGAGGTCGTCGCCACCGACCGGCTCGGGCGTGTGGACGCGGCCGCGATGTCCGACGCCGTCGCCCGGCCGGGCGTCGCCGTCGCCGCCCTCCAGCTCGCCAACGGCGAGGTGGGCACCCGCCAGCCGGTCGCGGCGGTCCACGGGGCCGCGCGAGCCGCCGGGGTCCCGCTGCTGGTCGACGCCGGCGCGAGCGTCGGCCACGACGTCGTGCCCGACGCCTGGGACGCCCTCGCGGCGAACCCCGCGGACTGGGGCGCCGGCTCCGGCGCGGGCATCCTCGCGATCCGCTCCCGCGTCCGGCGCCGCAGCCCCTTCCCCGAGGACGCGGACCCCCTCTCCCCCGGTGGGACCTTCGTCCCGGCGGCGTTCGCGGCCGCCGTCGGGCTGCAGGCCGTGCTCGCCGACCGGGACGCCCAGGACGCACGGCGCCGCGCCCTCGTCGACCGGATCCGGGCGCGCGTCGCCGTCCTGCCCGACGTCGAGGTCGTCGGCGACCCGGTGGACCGGCTCCCCCACGTCGCGACGTTCTCGTTCCTCTACGTCGACGGCGAGGCGCTGCTCACCGACCTCGACCGCGAGGGCGTCGCCGTCGGGTCCGGCTCGGCCTGCACGTCGAGCTCGCTCGAGCCGTCGCACGTCCTCGCCGCGATGGGGGTGCTCACCCACGGCAACGTCCGCGTCGCGCTCGACCGGTCGACGAGCGAGGCGGACGTCGACCGGTTCCTCGACGCCCTGCCCGGGGCCGTCGCCCGCGTGCGCTCCGCGCTCGGGGTGGAGGGCCTGTGACCGCGGCGGACGACGCTCCCGGCTCGGACGTCGTCGACGCCCGCGGGCTGCGCTGCCCGCTCCCCGTCATCCGGCTCGCCGCCGCCGCGCGCGACCGTCCCGCCGGCACCCTGCTGACCGTCTGGTCGACCGACCCCGCCGCGCGGCTCGACGTCCCCGCCTGGGCGCGCATGCGCGGGCACACCGTCGTCGCGGAGACGGAGCTGCCGGCTCCCGCCGACGCAGACGCGTCCTCGACCGCCTGGGCCGTCACGGTCGAGCTCGGAGCCTGAACCCGGACCGTCTCCCGTGCGCCGTCCCACGGGAGACGCCACGAGCCCGGCCACCCTGGGAGGGTGGCCGGGCTCGTGAGGCTCCGGGCGGCGGACACCGCCGGGAGGGTCAGCTGAAGGAGCCGCCGCAGGCGCAGGCGCTGCCCGCGTTGGGGTTGTCGATCGTGAAGCCCTGCTTCTCGATCGTGTCGGCGAAGTCGATGGTCGCGCCCTCGAGGTAGGGCACGCTCATCTTGTCGACCACGACCTCGACGCCGTCGTAGTCGCGCAGCGCGTCGCCGTCGAGCACGCGCTCGTCGAAGTAGAGCTGGTAGATCAGGCCGGAGCAGCCGCCCGGCTGCACCGCGACACGCAGGCGAAGGTCGTCCCGACCCTCCTGCTCGAGGAGGGTGCGGACCTTGTCCGCGGCCCCGTCGGTCAGGTTCACGCCGTGCGTGGCAATCTCGGTGGTCTCGCTCATCTCGTCTCCGCGCTGTCGGGGGCACTGCTGCCCCGGTGGTGGCCGGCTTCTCGGATCTCCCGAGAGATCCCGTCAGGTCCTCAACACCACACGTGCCGGTCGTGTTCCCGAGTCTACGACGCGAGCGCGAGATACGTTCGACCCGGCCGCCGTGCGACCCGTTCGGGCCCGGGTCCGGACCCGACGAGAGGACCACCATGGACCAGGCGCTGCACTTCGTCACGGTCGCGACCCGAGACCTCGACGCCGCCCGCCGCTTCTACGGCGCGCTGGGCTGGGAGGCCCGGCTCGACGTGCCGGGCGAGATCGTCTTCTACCGCTCCGCGGCGGGTCAGCTCCTCGGCTTCTTCGAGGAGGCGAGCTTCGTCCGTGACGCCGGGACCCCGGGCGCGGTGCCCGCCACGACCGGCCTGACGCTGTCGCACAACGTGGGTTCGCCGGGCGCGGTCGTCGAGCTCGTGGAGGCGATGGTCGCCGCGGGCGCGACCGTCCGCAAGGAGCCGCAGCCGGCGGAGTTCGGCGGTGTCTTCCACGCTCACGTCGCGGACCCCAACGGACTCGTGTGGGAGATCGCCCACAACCCCGCGTGGTCGGTCCGTGCGGACGGGAGCGTCGACCTCGGCTGAGGCGTCCGGGGGCGTCAGGCGCGCGACCAGGTGCGCGCGACGCGCTCCACGAGGGTGCGGGGGTCGTCGTCTCCCCACGCGTACGCGCTGCTCACGCCCGCGGCCGCCTGCTCACGGCGCCCGGCGACGACAGCGCGCGCGACCACGACGACGGGGAGCGCGTGCCGCGCCGCGCGGGCCGCGACCTCGCGGACCGTGCCCTCGCCCAGCTCGTGCGCGCCCATCTCGTCGGCGAGGACGACGACGGCGTCCACCGCCTCGAGGCGGGCGTCGAGCTCGACCTCGTCCGCCACGACCCGCAGCGCGGGGACGAGCCGCCCGCCCAGCGCGGCGACGGCGAAGCCGATACCGCCGCCGCTTCCCGCACCGGGGAGGCCGGCGAGGCGGCGCCCCGCCGACGTCGCGGCGAGCAGGTCGCGCCCGACGAGGGTGGCCGCCCGCCCCTCGGGGTCACCGGCCCGTTCGACCGCGGTGGCGACGTCGTGCGCGACCGCGCCGAGCACTCCCTCGAGGTGCTGCGCGACGGCGGCCTGCACACCGCGAGCGCCGAGCGCCGCGCTCGCGCCGTGCAGGCCGAGCAGCGGGACGTCGGACGCGACCGCCGCGACGAGGTCGGTGCCGCCCAGCACGGCGCGCGCGACGTCCAGGGTCTCGTCCATCGGCCCGGGCACGCCCGCGAGGGTGTCCAGGAGCCCGCGGCCCGCGTCGTGGCTCGCGGCCCCGCCCGTGGCCAGGACGACCCGTCCCGGGGTGCCGGCCGGGCCGCGGGCCGCGTCCGCCGCGAGCGCCAGGAGGTGCCCGACGCCGTCGGACGACCGCGCGGGGACCGCCACCGCACGCCCCTCGACCTCGAGCGAGTCGTCCTGCGCCCCACCCGCCGCGGAGCCGCGGTTCGCGGGCTCCCGCTCGCCGCGGCCTCGGGTCGCGGGCACCTGGGACGCGTCGACGTAGACGGTCCGCGACCCGTCGTCCGCGGTACGGCGCCGGACGGCGACGGGGAGGTCGGCGCCGTCGGGACCGGGGACGACCCCGGCGAGGACCTCGGTCCCCACCTGTGCGAGCGCGTCGAGGAACCCCGGGCCGGAGACGGCGAGCGGCACGACGTCCACGTCGGCGTGGGTCGCCCACCAGGCGGCGACGTCGTGCAGCGAAGGTCGCGCGCCGTCGACCGTAGGGGCGAGGGCCTCGGGGCCGCCGGTGGCCGGGCCGGCCGGCCACGCGCCGTCGGGCACGGGCGGGGCGGCGGACCCGGTGAGCAGGACGCGCATGCCCGGATTGTGCCAGGGTCCGCGCGCGTCCGGCCCGGGCAGGTGCCCGGCGCCCTCGCGCGGCGCTGTGCGACGATGGTGCCGTGAGCACTGGTAGCACCTTGCTGGCGTCCGTGAGCGGACCGAACACCGCACGTCAGGGCGGGTTCGTCGAGCCCAGCCCCTCTGCGCTGCTCCTGCTGGGGCAGGGCCGCGACCTCGCGTCCGAACGCGGCGTCGAGTGCGTGGGCGACCTGCCCGCGCCGAGCGATCCCGACCTCGTGGAACGCGCCCGCGTGGCGCGCGCCGCCCTGGGCGAGCGCGCGTTCGTCCTCGGCCACCACTACCAGCGCGACGAGGTCATCGACTTCGCCGACGTCACGGGTGACTCGTTCAAGCTCGCGCGCGAGGCGGCCGCGCGCCCGGAGGCGGAGTACATCCTGTTCTGCGGGGTGCACTTCATGGCCGAGAGCGCGGACATCCTCACGTCCGACGCGCAGCAGGTCGTGCTGCCCGACCTCGCGGCCGGCTGCTCGATGGCCGACATGGCCGCGATCGACCAGGTCGAGGACGCGTGGGACGTGCTCGAGGAGGTCGGGATCGCCGACTCCACGATCCCCGTGACGTACATGAACTCCACCGCGGCGATCAAGGCGTTCACCGGGCGCCACGGCGGCACCGTGTGCACGTCGTCGAACGCGGAGGTCGCGCTGCGCTGGGCGTTCGACCAGGTGGGCGGCGTGGACGGGACGGGCAAGGTGCTGTTCCTGCCCGACCAGCACCTCGGGCGCAACACCGCCGTGCTGAAGCTCGCGATGTCGCT
>CAZFUQ010000230.1:2430-6523 GCA_964521905.1 uncultured Cellulosimicrobium sp. | reverse complement strand
TGCCACACGTCGACGTAGGGGTGGCCGAGCACGAGCACCGTGCCCGCCGGCGCCCGCCGCAGGGCGTCGTGGGCGATGCGCTGCTCCTTGCTCCCGGGCACGAGGTGGTCCACGAGCACGCCCACCCGGCGCTGCGGCGTCGGGCCGAAGTCGGCGAGCGCCGCGGCGAGGTCGTCGACGCCGTGGAGGGGCTCGACCACGACCCCCTCGACGCGCAGGTCGTCGCCCCAGACCTTCTCGACGAGCTCGGCGTCGTGCTTGCCCTCCACCCAGATGCGGCTGCCGCGGGCCACGCGTGCCCGCTGCCCGACGACGGCCCGCGAGCCGGACGCCGTCCGTGCCGGCGCCGCAGGAGTGCGGGAGGTGACGGGCGCCGTGAGCTCGACGGGTGCGCCGTCGACCCAGAACCCCGGGCCGAGCGGGAAGGTGCGGGTGCGACCGGCCCGGTCCTCAAGCACCACCACGTGCATCCCGCCGGACTTCTCGACGCGCACGACGGCGCCGACCCAGCCGGTCTGCACCTCCTCGACCACGAGGCCGCGCTCGGCGGGCTGCGGACGGGACACCGGGCGCGCGCGGTGGTGGGTGGGGGCGGGCGAGCCGCCGAGGACGTCGGAGCCGTACCGGTCGAAGGACACGGCGACACCCTATGCAGGTGGCGGTCGTCGTCCCCGGGTACGACGCGCGCGAGCGCCGCGACCGGTGTACGACGGACCAGTGACCCAGCCACGCACGGAACCGGACCCGAACCGCTGGCGCGTGCTGCCGGTCTGCCTCGCGGTCGGCTTCATCACGACGCTCGATGTGTCGATCGTCAACGTCGCGCTGCCGTCGATCGAGTCGTCGCTCGACGCGGGACCGACCCAGCTCCAGCTCGTCGTCGCGGGCTACACGCTCGCGTTCGGTCTCGCCCTCGTGCCCGCGGGCAGGCTCGGCGACGCCGGTGCGCGCCGCTCGCTGTTCATCGTCGGCCTGGTCGGGTTCGCGCTCATGAGCCTGGCGTCGGGCCTCGCGCCGACGGACACGTGGCTCGCCGTGGCGCGACTGCTCCAGGGCGTGAGCGCGGGCGTCCTGAACCCGCAGGTGGTCGGCCTCATCCAGCAGCTGTTCTCCGGGTTCGACCGGGGCCGGGCGTTCGGGATGTTCGGCGCCACGATCGGGGTCTCGACGGCGCTCGGTCCGCTGCTGGGCGGCCTCATCATCGCCGCGGCCGGGTCCGCGACGGGCTGGCGGTGGGTGTTCCTCGTCAACATCCCGGTCGTCGCGGTCCTGCTGCCGTTCGCCTGGCGGCTCGTGCCGGGCCCGCCCCGCGCGACGTCGACGGGCGCGCCGCGGGGCGCGCCCGGGGGAGCACGGCGTCTCGACCTCGTGGGGCTGGGCCTGCTCGGTGCGGCGACGCTCGGCGTCATGATGCCGTTCGTCACGACCACGGGCCGGGGCGACGACGCCTCCCGGTGGTGGTGGCTGGTCGTGGCCGTCGCCGCCGGGGCGGCCGCCGTCGCCTGGGAGCGTCGCTACCAGCGCCGCACCGGGGACGCGGTGCTCGACCCGCAGGTGGTCGGCCTCACGTCGTTCCGCAACGGGGCCCTGCTCGGGCTGGCGTACTTCGCCGGCTTCAC
The DNA here is from genome assembly GCA_964521905.1 of uncultured Cellulosimicrobium sp. Classification (GTDB taxonomy): domain Bacteria; phylum Actinomycetota; class Actinomycetes; order Actinomycetales; family Cellulomonadaceae; genus Cellulosimicrobium. The sequence goes on along the minus strand of CAZFUQ010000230.1, from coordinate 4,904 downwards.
GGGCATCTTCCTCGTCGTCACGCTCTACCTCCAGGACGAGATCGGCTACACGCCGCTCCAGGCAGGGCTCGTCGGGACGCCGTTCGCGGTCGCGTCCGGGGTCTCGGCCTGGTTCTCGGGTCGATGGGTCGCGCGGTGGGGTCGCCAGCTCGTCGTCGGCGGGCTGCTGCTCGTGCTCGTCGGGGTCGTCGCCGCCGACGTCGTCGTGCGTGTCCTCGGCGACGACCCCGGCGTCGTCGGCCCGGCGCTCGCGGCCGCGCTGCTGGTCGCCGGTGCGGGGAGCGGGACGGTCATCGCCCCGAACCAGACCCTCACGCTGTCCCAGGTGCCCGTGAGCCGCGCGGGGGTCGCGGGGAGCATGCTCCAGCTCGGGCAGCGGATCGGCTCGGCCGTCGGCATCTCGATCGTCCTCTCCGTCTACTACGGCGGTCTGGCGGGCGGCGACACCGGGGCGCACGCGACGGGGCGCGCGCTCCTGGTGACGATCGTGCTCGTCGCGCTCGCGCTCGTCGTCGGGCTCGTCGACCTGCGTTCGCGGCGAGCGGAGGACCGGGGAACGGGCGTCGCGGACGCGTAGGATTGGCACTCGACGGTCGAGAGTGCCGATGCTCCGCGCGCCTGCCCGGCTGCGCGGAGCGGCACGCGGGGAGGTGGACGTGAGCGAGGAGCGCCGGCTCGAGGTGCTGCGGGCGATCGTCGAGGACTACGTCCTCACGCGCGAGCCCGTCGGTTCGCGCGTGCTCACCGAGCGGCACGGGCTCGGTGTCTCGCCCGCGACGATCCGCAACGACATGGCCGCGCTCGAGGACGCGGGGTACATCGCCCAGCCGCACACGTCGGCCGGGCGCATCCCGACGGACAGGGGTTACCGCCTCTTCGTGGACCGGCTGTCGAGCGTCAAGCCGCTGTCGGGCCCCGAGAAGCGGGCGATCGAGACCTTCCTGTCCGAGGGCGTCGACCTCGACGACGTCATCGCCCGTGCCGGACGGCTCCTCGCGCAGCTCACGGGGCAGGTCGCGGTCGTGCAGTACCCGTCGCTGAGCCGTTCGGGCCTGCGCCACCTCGAGCTCGTCCCCGTCGGGGAGACGCGCCTGCTCGTGGTCATCATCACGGACACCGGGCGCGTGGAGCAGCGCACGCTCGAGGTCGCCAGCGTGCCCGACGAGGGCACGCTCGTCGAGGTCCGTGCCCGGCTCAACGCCGCGGCGGCGGGCAAGCGGCTCAGCGACCTCGGCACGGGGCTCGCTGCGGTCGCCGCGGCCTTCCACCCCGACGACGCACCGCTGGTGCGCGCGGTGGGCGACCTCGTCGCCCAGACGCTCGCCGAGGAGAGCGAGGAGCGGATCGTGCTCGCGGGCACGGCGAACCTCGCCCGCGCGGGCATGCGCTTCGAGCACGCGCTGCGCCCGGTCCTCGAGGCGCTCGAGGAGCAGGTCGTGCTCCTCGGGCTGCTCACCGAGATGGCCGCCGAGTCGGGCGTGAGCGTGCGGATCGGCCACGAGACCCAGCTCGAGGGCCTGGTGGAGACCTCCGTCGTGACGACCGGCTACGGTAGCGACGGGGACACCGTCGCGCTGGTCGGCTCGATCGGCCCGACCCGCATGGACTACCCCGGCACGATCGCGGCGGTCCGTGCCGTCGCGCGCTACCTCTCCCGGGTGCTCGGCACGTGAGCCGCGCCGCGGCCGGCTCGTCCCCACGACGGCGCCCGGCACCCGCCCCCGAAGACCCCACCCGACCGGCCCCGGCGCCGGCCTCACGACCCGCACCAGCAGAGAGTGACGTGTGAGCGACTACTACGAGATCCTCGGCGTGGCGCGTGACGCCAGCCAGGACCAGATCAAGAAGGCGTACCGACGGCTCGCGCGCGAGCTGCACCCGGACGTCGCCGGCGAGGAGGCGGGCGACCGCTTCAAGGACGTCGCGCGCGCCTACGAGGTGCTCTCCAACCCGGAGAAGCGCCAGCAGTACGACCTCGGGTACGACCCCAGCGCTCCCGGCGGGGGCGCGGGCGGGCCCATGGGCGGGGGCTTCGGCTTCCAGGACATCTTCGAGACGTTCTTCGGGGGCGGGCAGGCGCAGCAGGGTCCCATCCCGCGCGCCCGTCGGGGCCAGGACGCGCTCGTGCGGCTCGACATCGAGCTCGCCGAGGCCACGTTCGGCGCGCAGCGCGAGCTGCAGGTCGACACGGCGGTCGTCTGCGGGACGTGTGGCGGCACCTGCTGCCGCCCGGGGACCTCTCCGCGCACGTGCGACGTGTGCCACGGCCGCGGCACGGTCCAGCGCGTCGCGCGCTCGTTCCTCGGCCAGGTCATGACGAGCGCGCCGTGCGCGGCGTGCCAGGGCTTCGGCACCGTCATCCCCGAGCCGTGCGCCGAGTGCTCGGGCGAGGGCCGCGTGCGCAGCCGTCGCACCCTGACCGTCAACGTCCCGGCGGGCGTGGACACCGGTACGCGCATCAAGCTCACCGCGCA
>CAZFUQ010000230.1:0-2420 GCA_964521905.1 uncultured Cellulosimicrobium sp. | reverse complement strand
CGAGGTCGGCCCGGCGGGCGGTCCCGCGGGCGACCTGTACGCGGAGATCCGCGAGCGCAACCACGACACGTTCGTGCGTCGCGGGGACGACCTGCACTGCACGCTCCAGGTGCCGATGACCGCGGCGGCGCTGGGGACCGTCCTCGAGCTCGAGACGCTGGACGGCGAGCAGGAGATCGACCTGCGTCCCGGCACGCAGCCGGGCCAGATCGTCACGCTGAAGAACCTCGGCGTCGGCCACCTGCACGGCTCCGGTCGCGGCGACCTCAACGTCCACATCGAGGTCCAGGTGCCGCGCGAGCTCGACGAGGAGCAGGAACAGCTCCTGCGCTCGCTCGCGGTGCTGCGCGGTGAGGAGCGGCCCGAGCCGCGCCTGTCCGCCGCGCACCCGGGTGTGTTCTCCCGCCTGCGCGACAAGCTCTCCGGCCGCTGAGCGGGTCGCGCGCATGAGTGCTCCGGTGTTCCTCGCCGAGACCGGCCTCGACACGGTCGCACCCGGCGACCGCTACGTGCTCGACGGCGCCGAGGGGCGCCACGCGGGCGTCGTCCAGCGGCGCGGGCGCGGCGAGCGGGTCGACGTCGTCGACGGCGACGGGCTGCGCCTGCGGTGCGTGGTCGAGGACGCGGCCGCGGGCCGGGTGACGCTCCTGGTCCAGGAGGTCGACCGTGAGCCCGCCCCGGCGGTGGTCGTGACCCTCGTGCAGGCCCTCGCCAAGGGCGACCGCGACGAGATGGCGATCGAGGCCGCGACGGAGATCGGCGTCGACGTCGTGGTCCCGTGGCAGGCGGAGCGTTCGGTCGTCGTGTGGCGGGGCGAGCGTGCGGCGAAGTCGCGCGCCCGCTGGCTCGCGACGGTGCGCACCGCGACGAAGCAGGCTCGGCGCGCCCGCCTGCCGCGGGTCGACGTCGCCCTGGGCACGCCCGGTCTCGCCGCGCGCGTCGTGGACGTCGTCGCCGCGGGCGGCCGGGCGATCGTCCTCCACGAGGAGGCCTCCGTCCCGCTCGCCGACGTCGGGCTGCCCGACGGCGCACCCGCCGGGGACGGCGCCGCGCCCGAGGTGCTGGTCGTCGTCGGGCCCGAGGGCGGGATCTCCGAGCGCGAGGTGGACGACCTCACGGCCGCGGGCGCGGTCGCCGCCCGGCTGGGGCCCTACGTCCTGCGCACGTCGACCGCGGGACCGGTCGCCATCGCGCTGCTCGCCGAGCGGCTCGGCCGCTGGGGCGCCTGACCGGACCGGCGTCCCCGCCGACGTCGGGCCGTACCCCGGCGCGGGCGTCGCCGGCGCCCGTGGACTACCCTCGGGCGCATGACGACGGACACGCCGACGGCCTCGGACTGCCTCTTCTGCCGGATCGTCGCGGGGGAGCTGCCCGCCGACGTCGTCGCCACGAGCGAGCGCTCGATCGCGTTCCGCGACATCAACCCGCAGGCGCCCGTGCACGTGCTCGTCGTCCCGCGCGACCACCACGGCGACATCGCCCAGCTCGCCGCGGCCGACCCCGACCTGCTCAGCGACGTCGTCGCGCTCGCGGACGAGGTCGCGGGCGAGCTCGCCGACGGGCAGTTCCGGCTGATCTTCAACTCGGGTCCCCGCGCCGGGCAGAGCGTGTTCCACGTGCACGGGCACGTCATCGCCGGTGCGGAGCTGGGCTGGACGCCTGCCTGAGCCCTGCGCGAAAGGGCGTGTGACGCGTCGTCGCGCTCGGTACGATGGAACAGATCTGCGGGGCCTCGCGGCCCCGGACCCGTCGTCCGAACGTAAGGAGCGCAGCGGCGCAAGCCGGCTCATGACCTCACTGTCCCGAGACCCCGACCCGGACCTGCACCGGGTCGAGCACCGCATCGTCATCCCGACCCACGTGCCGATGGTGGCCCTCCTCGGCAGCGGCGACTCCGTGCTCCGGGCCGTCGAGTCCGGGTTCCCCACGGTGGACGTCCACGTGCGTGGCAACGAGATCGCCGTCGCCGGCCCGCCGGGGGACGTCGCGCTCGCGGCCCGCCTCCTCGACGAGCTCGTCGAGGTCGTCGAGGCCGGCACCCAGCTCACCGCGGACGTCGTCACCCGCTCCATCTCGATGCTCACGGCCGCGACGGCGTCGCGGCCGGCCGAGGTGCTGACCTTCAACATCCTGTCGAGCCGCGGGCGCACGATCCGTCCCAAGACGGTCGGGCAGAAGCGCTACGTCGAGGCGATCGACGCGAGCACCATCACGTTCGGCATCGGCCCCGCGGGAACCGGCAAGACCTACCTCGCGATGGCCAAGGCCGTGCAGGCGCTGCAGTCCAAGCAGGTGAACCGGATCATCCTCACGCGCCCGGCCGTCGAGGCGGGGGAGCGGCTCGGGTTCCTGCCCGGCTCGCTCACGCAGAAGATCGACCCGTACCTGCGCCCCCTGTACGACGCGCTGTACGACATGGT
>CAZFUQ010000229.1:0-6523 GCA_964521905.1 uncultured Cellulosimicrobium sp. | reverse complement strand
ACCTCGCGGACGACGCGAGGTGCTCGGTCTCGCTGAGCTGCTTCGCGAGCTGCTTGCGCGTCGGGCGGTCGGCGCCGAGCAGCTCCGCGAGGAGCGTTGATCCGGTGACCAGGTGCTGTGCCAAGGCGGCGAGGAGGTCGAAGAACGAGGTATCGCGCGGTGTCAGGCGCAGGCGCACTGGAGGCTCCGGAAGGACGCGGGGTAGGGGTACGAGCTGGCGTCGGCCGCGAGGGCCGCTCGGTGGCCGGACGAACCGGTCGGCCGGGGTGGTCACTGATCTCTGGACGGATGATCTCTGGATGAACGCACGTCGAACTCTCGTCAAATGTAGCCGACGCTCGGACCGATCCAGGAATCTCCGGGGCGGACGTGCCCGCATGCACAGAGGAGTCACAGCGGGTGCTCGGCGTCCTTGCCGGGACCCGCCGGGAGGTAGCGACGCCGGACCGGGAGCGCCTCTCGGCGCGAGGCCGCTCGTAGCGGCTGAGTGTGGAGCCCGGGGCTACCGCGGCCCGGCGTCGTCGACCATCGTACGTGCCGTCGGCCCGTCCGGGAACGGCCCGGGCCCCGTGTTCGCGCTCCGCGTGAACCGGCCCGCCCGAGGTGCGCGACGGACCCCGAGCCCGCACCCTGGCCCCCACCTCCCCGGGGTCGCGCCAGGTGGAGCCCAGGTCCACCGAGGGAGAGCCGCGGGAGGCCGAGGAAGAGCTCCGGTCACGCCTCGGCGATCCGTCGAGGTCAGTCGAGGCGGTCGGCGCGCCAGAGCTCGGCCGCGTGCTCGAGCTCCTGGGCGGTACGCAGGAGCGACGCCGCCCCGCGGGTCGTGCGGAGCGCACCGTCGGGGTCGGCGACCTCGCGGGCGTCGGCGTCGAACGCCGCGCCGGTCGCGAGGATGCGGCAGAACGACCCGGCTCGCTCCAGCGCGACGGCGAGGTCGCCGGTGAAGACGCCGGAGAGCACGGCGTCCGCGAGGTCGCGCACGTCCTGGGGACCCGGCGGCCGGGGGACGCCGGCGATGGCCTCGTGCACCGGGGCCGCGTCGACCCCGAGGCGGTAGCGCAGCGTGACGGTCTGCGGGTCGCGGCGCACCCACTCGCGCAGCACGTAGAGCCGCCACAGGGCCCCGGGCAGCGAGTTCGGGGCGGCGTCGGCCCACAGCGCGGCGACGACGTCCAGCCCCTCGGTCTCGACGAGGTGCACCAGGCGCTCGACGACCTGCGGGTCCTCCGCGTCGCGCGCGCGGTGCACGATCGCGTGGGCCGTCGTGTGGGCGGCCCGGTCGCGCAGCGCGGGGTCGAGCTCGCCGGGGAGGTCGTCGGCGTCGCGCGGGTCGAGCATCGCGGGGCGGCGCGGGCGGACCGGTCGACCGGCAGCGCGGTCGACCGGTACCGGCGCGGGGTCGACCGGGCCGGGGCGGTCGCCGGGCGTCGCGGGCTCCGGGGCGGTGGGGACGTCGTCTGGCACCCGCCCAGTCTCCACCCCGGGCCCGACGCCGTGCACCCGTCCGCGGGGCCCGTCCCGTTCGCCGCGCCGCCGTCCGCACCCCGCCCTACAGTGACGAGAGGGGCCCTTCGACCGGCGCCCGGACGGAGCGGAGGACGAGATGTCGAGCAGCGACGCAGCAGGTCACGCGACCGTGAGCGCGCGCAGCGCGCACCGCAAGGCGATCGGTCTCGCGGTCGCCGCCGCCGTCGGCGGGTTCCTCTTCGGCTTCGACAGCTCGGTCATCAACGGCGCCGTCGCGGCGATCGAGGGCCAGTTCGGCCTCGACTCGGCGGTCACCGGTCTCGTCGTCGCGATCGCCCTGCTGGGGTGCGCGCTCGGCGCGTGGTCGGGCGGTCGGCTCGCCGACCGCTGGGGGCGCACGCGCGTCATGGTGATCGGCGCCGTCCTGTTCTTCGCGTCGTCGATCCTCTCCGCGATCGCGTGGTCGGCGTTCGACCTCGCGATCTGGCGCTTCATGGCCGGCGTCGGCATCGGCATCGCGTCGGTCATCGCTCCCGCCTACATCGCGGAGATCGCCCCGGCGCGGCTGCGCGGGCGGATGGGATCGCTCCAGCAGCTCGCGATCACCGTCGGCATCTTCGCCGCGCTGCTCTCCGACCAGCTCCTCGCCGAGACCGCGGGCGGCGCCTCCAACGAGCTGTGGCTCGGCTGGGAGGCGTGGCGCTGGATGTTCCTCGTGTGCGTGGTCCCGGCCGCCGTGTACGGGCTCCTCGCGCTGCGGATCCCCGAGTCGCCGCGCTACCTCGTCGCCAAGGGCAAGGATGCGGAGGCTCGCGCCGTGCTCGAGTCCGTCCTGGGCCCGGAGGAGGACGTCGACGACCGCATCGTGCAGATCCACCGCTCCATCGCCATCGACGAGAAGAATGCCCAGGAGGGATCGCTCAAGGGGTCGGCGTTCGGGCTCAAGCCGATCGTGTGGGTCGGCATCCTGCTGTCGGTCTTCCAGCAGTTCGTCGGGATCAACGTGATCTTCTACTACTCGACGACGCTGTGGCAGGCCGTCGGGTTCGACGAGAGCCAGTCGTTCCTCGTCTCGACGATCACGTCCGTGACGAACGTCGCCGTGACGTTCATCGCGATCGCGCTCGTCGACAAGGTGGGCCGCCGCCCGATCCTGCTCATCGGCTCGGCGGGCATGACGCTCTCGCTCGGCATCATGGCGCTCGCGTTCACGCAGTCGAGCGGGAGCGGCGACAGCATCACGCTCGCGGGCGCGTGGGGCACGATCGCCCTGGTCGCCGCGAACGCGTTCGTCGTGTTCTTCGGCGCGTCGTGGGGCCCGCTCGTGTGGGTCCTGCTCGGCGAGATGTTCCCCAACCGCATCCGGGCCGCGGCCCTGGGCGTCGCGGCGATGGCGCAGTGGCTCGCGAACTTCGCGATCACGCTGACGTTCCCGCCGATGCTCTCCGCCTTCGGGGCCTCGATCCCCTACCTCATGTATGCGATCTTCGCCGCGCTGTCGTTCGTGTTCGTCTTCGCCAAGGTGCCGGAGACGAAGGGCATCGAGCTCGAGGACATGGGCGACGAGCGGGTGGGACGCGCCACGCCCTGACCGGCGATCTCCTTGCACCACACAATGGTTGCTGCAAGCAACTTCGAGGAGTATGCTTGCCTGTAGCAACCAAGGAGTACTCGTGCCACTCGCCGCCCCCGTCGCCCCCGACGGAGCCGGTCCGGCGCCCCTGACGGCCCCGGACCTCCCCCCCGACCCCTCGCCGGCCGCAGGACTCGTCCGCGCGCTCGACGAGCTCGCCCGCGCCCAGCGCGAGGCGGCGGCGCGCCTCGCGCGCGACCTCGAGCTCCCCCGCGCGTCGTTCGGCGTGCTCCGGATGCTGTACCGGTGCGGATCCGTCCAGCTCGGGGACGTCGCCGCCAAGCTCCGTGTCGACCTGTCGGTCGCGAGCCGGCAGGTCAGCCACCTCGTCGACGAGGGCCTCGCCCGTCGGACCGTGGACGACGACGACCGTCGCGCCCGCACCGTCGAGCTCACCGACCGGGGCCGCGAGCTCGTCGCCCACGCGCACGAGCTCCTCGACACCCTCGGCGCCGAGATCTTCGCGGAGTGGAGCGACGACGAGATCGTCACCGCGACGCGCCAGATCGAGCGCGTGACCGCCACGGTGGTCGCGAGCCACGAGTCCCCCCGCACGCCCGGGTGACCGCGACGCCCGACGGGCACTGCGCCGTCGGGCACGACCCCGGACCCGCCGCCCCGACCGGGCCGGCGCCTCAGACCACCTGACTCCCCCGACACGTGACCCACGTGAGCAAGGACACCAAGCGCCTCATGACCAGCACCACCACGTCGCCGACCGCCCCGCCCGGCGACGGCACGACCGCCGCCCCGATGACCCGACGCCAGGTCATGGAGTCCCTCTCCGGGATCCTCCTCGGAATGTTCGTCGCGATCCTCGCGAGCTCGATCGTCTCGAGCTCGCTGCCGAAGATCGTCAGCGACCTGAACGGCTCCCAGGCCTCCTACACCTGGGTCGTCACCTCGACCCTCCTCGCCATGACGATCTCCACCCCGATCTGGGGCAAGCTCGCCGACCTCACCAACCGCAAGGTCCTCATCCAGGTCGCGCTCGTCGTCGCCGTGGTCTCCTCCGCCCTCGCCGGGCTGTCGCAGAACGTCGGCACGCTCATCGCGCTCCGCGCGTTCCAGGGCATCGGCGCCGGCGGCCTCATGGCGCTGGCCACGGTCCTCATGACCGACATCATCTCGCCGCGCGAGCGCGGGAAGTACATGGGCCTCATGGGCGGCATCATGGCCGTGAGCCAGATCGGTGGCCCGCTCCTGGGCGGCTTCCTCACCGACGCGGTGAGCTGGCGCCTCAACTTCTTCATCGGGCTGCCGTTCGCCATCGCCGCGATCGTCGTGCTCCAGCGCACGCTGCACCTGCCGAAGGTCGCGCGTCGCGTCGTGCGGATCGACTACTGGGGTGCGCTCCTGCTCAGCATCGGCATCTCCACGCTGCTGCTGTGGGTGACGTTCGCCGGGCAGAACTTCGCGTGGCTCTCGTGGCCGAGCATCCTCATGGTCGTCGGGTCCCTCCTCGCGCTCGGCGGGGCGGTGGCCGTCGAAGCCTCCGTCGACGAGCCGATCATCCCGCTGCGCCTGTTCAAGAACCGGACGTTCGTGCTCGCCGTGATCGCGTCCGTCGCCGTCGGCGTCGCGATGTTCGGCACCGCCGTGTTCCTCAGCCAGTACATGCAGGTCGCCCGTGGCAAGACGCCGACGGAGTCCGGTCTGCTGACCGTCCCCATGATCGTCGGGACGTTCGTCGCGTCGACCCTGTTCGGCCAGCTCATCACGCGCTTCGGCCGCTACAAGACCATCATGGTCACGGGCGCCGCGCTGCTGGTCGGGTCGCTCCTCGCGCTGTCGACCATCGACTACCACACGAGCTTCGTGCTGATCAGCGTCTACCTGTTCGCGCTGGGCGCCAGCATGGGCATGCTCATGCAGAACCTCGTGCTCGCCGTGCAGAACACGCTCCAGGTCGAGGAGATGGGCGCGGGCACCTCGACGGTGGCCTTCTTCCGCAGCCTCGGCGGAGCGATCGGCGTGTCCGTCCTCGGCGCGATCCTCGCGAGCAAGGTCACGACCTCGATCCAGCAGGGCCTCACCGACCTCGGTGTCCCGGCGGACTCGATGGGCGGCAGCAACGCCGTCCCCGACGTGAGCACGCTGCCCGAGCCGTTCAAGGACCTCGTCGAGAGGTCCTACGGCGACGGCATCGCCGAGATCTTCCTCATCGCCGTGCCGCTCGCGCTGGTCGCCCTGATCGCCGTGTCGTTCCTCAAGGAGGTGCCGCTCGGCACCAAGACCGGCCTGCAGGAGCGGCTCGAGCAGGAGGCCGCGCTGAGCGGGAACCCCGAGGACGTGCCGGTCGACACGACGCCGGGCCGCGTGACCCTCGTCGAGGAGACCGAGTCGACCCTGCTCGGGGCCTACGAGCCCGCCGGGGTCGTCGAGGACGAGCCGACGCGGCCGTCGCGCTGACCACCCGCCCCACCCACGAGAGGCGCGTCCGGATCCCGTCCGGGCCCGCCTCTCGTGGCGTCTCCCCCTCTTTGCGGGTGAGGTTTCGCCGACGAGGGTGACCCGACGGTCCCCGACACGCCATGATGACCCTGTGCCAGCCGAGACCGCTCCGACCATCCCCGTTCCCGGCGTCGCGCGCGCCGCCGAGCCGGACGCCGCGTACGTCGAGCTGGAACGTGAGCTGCGGATCCTGCTGCGCCGGGCGGGGGCGGCGGCGACCGCGATGGCGCGTCGGATCCACCCCGGTCTCGAGGCCAGCGCGTACCCGCTGCTTGCCCACGTCGCCGACCACCCGGGCGTGCGCGGGTCGGACCTCGCCGCCCACTTCGGCGTCGGCCGCGCGACCATCTCGCGTCAGCTCAGCCGCCTGCACACCCTCGGCCTCGTCGCGCGCGAGGTCGACCCCGACGACTCGCGCGGACAGCTCATCACGCTCACTCCCGACGGCGCGTCGCGGCTCCACGCCGCGCACACCGGGCGGGTCACCTCGATCGCCGACGCGCTCGGCGGCTGGGACCGCGCCGACGTCGCGACGCTCGCGACCCTCCTGCACCGGTACTCGGACGACGTCGTGGCATGGGGCGCGCGGCGCTGACGCCGAGGACGTACCCGCGAGCGGCACGACGGCGCCTGCTCGTCCTGGCGGCCCTCGTCGCCGTCGTCGCCGTGGGGTTCGTCGTCGCGACGCGCGTGCCCGACCCGTGGGGGGACGTCGGCGGCGACGTCCTGTACGCGATGGCGACGTACGTGCTCGTGGTGCTCGTGCTCTCCCGCCTGCGCCCCCTCGCCGCGGCGGGGATCGCGCTGGCCTGGTGCTGGGCGGTCGAGGCGCTGCAGGCTGCGGGCGTCGCCGCGGCCGTGAACGGGGCGGTCCCGCCCGCGGCGTGGCTGCTGGGCAGCACGTTCGCGGTGCGGGACCTGCTCTGCTATCTCGTGGGTGTCGCCGCCGCGTGCGCGGTCGACGCGTGG
>CAZFUQ010000228.1:0-6564 GCA_964521905.1 uncultured Cellulosimicrobium sp. | reverse complement strand
GCGAGCGGGAGCCGACGGCGGGATTCCGCGGTCAGTCTACCGGGCGCGGGAGCCCCGGGACGTCCCCCTCCGCGCGCGGCCTCAGCCTTCGACTACGCGCTGCCGTTCGACGGGGACGTCGCCGTCGAGCACGTGCTTGCGCCATGCCCGCTCCTGGTTCGAGCGGCGGAAGAGCAGGGCGCCTGCTACCGCGACCGCAGCCAGCAGGAACCAGTACCACCAGCCGAAGGTCGGCCCGTACCAGCCCGGTGGCGCGTCCGACGCGAACAGGGCCACGAGCGAGAGGAGTCCCGGCAGTACCAGCTGGGTCGCGTTCACGAGCGCTATGGTGCCGATCGCCCGCCGCCACGGGTAGAGCGCACCGTGGATGTCGTCGGCGACCCACCACCAGTACCGCGCGGGGAGCCGCGCGTCGAAGAGCCGGTACAGCAACCACGGCCCGAGCGGCGGGTGCTCACGCCGTCGCAGCGCCCAGCCGGCGCGGACCAGACCCCACGCCTCCCGGGCGCCGATCCCGCGACCCGGGCGAGCGCCGTCGGGCGTCGCACCCGGTGGCTCGAGGTCGAGCAGGACGGCGAGCGCCTCCTCGCCGTGGCGCTCCCGCCACCGGCTCGGGTACGCACGCAGCCAGAACCGCGCCGACCGCTCGTACCGGGTCCCGCGGCCGGTCACGCGCCGCTCCCCGTGAGCCCGTCGGCGGCGCCCGCGGGGCCGCGGCGATCGAGGGACCGCCGCGCCCTCTCGGCGAGCTCGGCGAGGCGCAGCGTCTCCGCCCGCGCGGCGCGGCGGCCGCCCTCGGTGGCCCGGTAGTACCGGCGCAACCGACCGTCGACGACCTCCTCGCCCGTCGGCTCCACGAGCCCGGCACCGACGAGCCGGTCGAGGTTGCCGTAGAGCGTTCCGGCGCCGAGGCGCGTGCGGCCTCCGGAGAGGTCGCGCACCTCCTGGATGACGGCGTAGCCGTGCCGCGGCTCGCCGCTGAGCGCGAGCAGGACGAGGTACGCCTGCTCGGTCATGCGGAACGTCGCCTCGCGTCTGACCATGGTCGATATGTATCAGATGACGACCCATTGCGACCATCCCTCGACGCGTGTCGGAGGATCGGGCTAGAGTCGAACACGTGTTCGAGACGCACGCTCGGGCACGGTGCGAGGGCGGAGTCCCGCCCCTTCTCCGCCCTCGCACGAACCGTCGGAAGACCCGAGGCAGGGAGGTCTCGTATGCCGGCTCCGATCGCTCCCGGCACGATCGTGCAGCGCCCGCGGGTGCGGCCGTCGCCGCAGACCGTGGCGCACGTCTTCGCACGCGACGAGACGTGCGTCTTCCCCGGGTGCCGCGTGCCGGCGTTCCGGTGCGACCTCGACCACGTCGTCCGGCCGCGCCCCGGTGTCGACGACGAGGAGCGCGCGCAGTCGGCGGAGAACCTCGTGTCGCTGTGCCGGCACCACCGGGTCGTCCGGTCGCGCGACGGCTGGCGGCCGCAGCCGCTCTCCGACGGCGCGGTCCGCTGGACGGCCCCGAGCGGCCACACCTACGTGCGGCCCCGTGCGGCCCGGACGGCCTGACGCCGGCGGGTCAACCGAGCGACGACCCGGTGATGCGCTCGTACGCCTCGAGGTAGCGCGCGCGTGTGCGCGTCACGACGTCCGCGGGCAGCGGCGGCGGCGCGACGTCCGCGGCGCGGTCCCAGCCCGACGCGGACGACGCGAGCCAGTCGCGCACGTACTGCTTGTCGAAGCTCGGCTGCGCCCGGCCCGGCTCCCACTGGTCCGCGGGCCAGAACCGCGAGGAGTCCGGCGTGAGGACCTCGTCGCCGAGGACCGTGAGGCCGGTGGTCGGGTCGACGCCGAACTCGAGCTTGGTGTCGGCGAGGATCACACCGCGCTCGCGCGCGATCTCCTCGGCCCGCGCGTACACGGTGAGCGTGAGGTCGCGCAGGCGCGTGGCGTCGTCGACACCGATCTGCGCCGCGACGACGTCGAACGACACGTTCTCGTCGTGGTCGCCGACGGCGGCCTTGGTCGCCGGCGTGAAGATCGGCTCGGGCAGGCGCGAGCCGTCCACGAGGCCACCGGGCAGAGGGACGCCGCACACCTCGCCGCCCGCGCGGTACTCCACGAGGCCCGAACCCGTGAGGTAGCCGCGCGCGACGCACTCGACGGGGAACATCTCGAGGCGGCGGCAGATCATCGCGCGCCCGGCGACGACGTCGGGCACGAGGCCGTCGCCCGGCCCCGCGGACACCTCGGTGGACACGACGTGGTGGGGCACGACGTCGGCGAGCTGGTCGAACCACCACAGGCTGAGCTGCGTGAGCACGACGCCCTTGTCGGGGATGCCCGGCGACAGGACGTGGTCGAACGCGCTCACGCGGTCGCTCGCGACGACGAGCACGACGTCGCCGAGCGGGTGCACGCCACCGACCGCGGGGAGGTCGGGCTCGTACAGGTCGCGCACCTTGCCGGAGTAGACGTGCTTCCAGCCGGGAAGCTCGAGCGCGGCGGTGTCGAACGCGTCCGCCTCGCCGAGCGAGAGCGCCGGTGCGGGGTCCAGGGGCGTGTCGGTCACGGGCCCTAGTCTCGCATCGCACGGCATGCTCGCCGCATCGGGTCCGGAGTCCGGGCCGTTGCGCAGGACGCGCGTCCGATCTGTCGCTACTGTGCCTTCAGGACGGCGTGGGAGCGCTCCCTCACCTGAGGGGCGCTGCTGCAGGATCGGGGTACCCCGCGCGGGGCGCCCGCCGCGCCCGTCCGCGACGTCGCCCACGAGGGCGGCGCCGCCATCCGCACCGAGGAGGCAACGATGCACCACGGAAAGATGCACCATCGCCTGACAGCGCTAGCAGCAGGGCTCGGCCTGGTCGTCGCCGGCGTCGCGACCGCGGCCGGCGCCGCAGGGGCGACCGGCACCACGCCGACCGGTGCGGCCACGGCACCGGCCGTGGCCGTCCCCACGTCCGCCGAGCTGCCCGCCGGCCAGGTCCGGGCGCTCACCCGCGACCTGGGCCTGGACCCCGCCGAGATCGACGACCGGCTCGCGCTCGACGCGGTCACCGGCGCCGTCGAGCGCGCGCTCAGCGCCGAGCTCGGCGCGACCTACGCGGGGACGTGGGTCGACGCGGAGGCGGGGGCGCCCGTCGTCGCCGTCACCGACCCCGCGGCGGTGGAGACCGTCGAGTCCACCGGGGCGACCGCCGTCGTCGTCGAGCGCGGGCTGGACGAGCTCGACGACGTCACCGCGGAGCTCGACGCCGCCGCGGCGCCCGACGCCGTCCAGGCCTGGTACGTCGACGTCACGTCGAACGAGGTCGTCGTCGAGGCCCTCGACCAGCAGTCCGCGGAGGCGTTCGTCGCCGAGTCCGGCGTCGACGCGTCGGCCGTCCGCACGGAGGTCGTCGACGCGGCGTACGAGCTCGCCGCGGACGTGCGCGGCGGGGACCGCTACATCACGCGCGACCCGGGCGCGTCGTCGGGCTCGGCGTGCTCGATCGGGTTCGCGGTGTCCGGCGGCTTCGTCACCGCGGGCCACTGCGGCGCCGCTGGCAAGGAGGTGCTCACGGCGAGCTGGGCGCGCATGGGTACCGTCCAGGCGGCGTCGTTCCCCGGCCACGACTACGCCTGGGTGCGCGTCGACTCGGGCTTCACGCCCGTGCCGCGCGAGAACAACTACGCGGGCGGCACCGTCGACGTCGCGGGCTCCACCGAGGCCCCCGTCGGCGCGTCGGTCTGTCGCTCGGGCGCCACGACGGGGTGGCGCTGCGGCGTGATCGAGCAGAAGAACATCACGGTCAACTACGGCAACGGCGACATCCCCGGGCTGGTCCGTGGCACCGCGTGCGCCGAGGGCGGCGACTCGGGCGGCTCCGTCATCTCCGGCAACCAGGCGCAGGGCGTGACGTCGGGGCGGATCAACGACTGCTCGAACGGCGGCAAGTTCATCTACCAGCCGGTCAACCCGATCCTGTCGGCGTACGGGCTCTCGCTCGTCACCACGGGCGGCGGCTCGGGCAGCGCGCTGGTCGGCCTCGCGGGCAAGTGCATCGACGTGCCGAGCTCGGACTTCAGCGACGGCAAGCGGCTGCAGATCTGGACCTGCAACGGCACGAGCGCGCAGCGCTGGTCGTTCGAGGGCGACGGGACGGTCCGCGCCGGCGGCAAGTGCATGGACGTCGCGTGGGGCAACACCGCCGACGGCACCGCCGTGCAGCTCGCGAACTGCAGCGGCAACCCTGCCCAGCAGTTCGTCCTGAGCGGCGCGGGCGACCTCGTCTCCGTCCTCGCCAACAAGTGCGTCGACGTACCGAACAGCAACAGCAACAACGGCACGCAGCTGCAGATCTGGACCTGCAACGGCACCGCAGCCCAGAAGTGGCACCGCGCCTGACCCCTCGCCCTGGTCATCCCTAGGTCGCCGAACACGACATGGCGGTCGTTATCAGCGCGATAGCGACCGTCATGTCGTGTTCGGCGGCGTGGAGAGTCGGGGTCGGGGGGCGGTCCGACGGCGGGGGGGTCCGACGGCGGGGGGGCGTCAGCCAGGGAGCGTGGCCTCGCCCGCGGCGGCCCTTGCCGCGATGTCCGTGCGGTGGTGGGAGCCCGGGAGCACGATGGCGTCGACCGCCGCGTACGCCCTGCGGCGCGCCTCCGTCAGGTCGGCGCCGCGCGCCACGACCGACAGCACGCGACCGCCCGAGGCGACCAGTGCGCCGTCGTCGGTGCGCGACGTGCCCGCGTGGAGCACGTGGACGCCCTCGACCTCCTCGGCCGCCTCGATCCCCGTGATCGGGTCGCCGGCGCGCACCGCGCCCGGGTAGCCGTGGGCCGCGACGACCACGGTGACGGACGCGTCGTCGTGCCAGCGCAGCGCGCCGAGCTCGTCCAGGCGACCCCGCGCCGCCGCGAGCATGACCGCGGACAGCGGCGTCGCGAGGCGCGTGAGCACCGACTGGGTCTCCGGGTCGCCGAAGCGCGCGTTGAACTCGACGACGCGCGTGCCGCGGCTCGTCAGCGCGAGCCCCACGTAGAGCACCCCGACGAACGGCATCCCCCGGCGCGCCATCTCGTCGACCGTCGGCTGCGCGACGCGCGTGACGACCTCGTCGACCAGGCCGGCGGGCGCCCACGGGAGCGGGCTGTAGGCGCCCATGCCACCCGTGTTGGGGCCCGCGTCGGCGTCGAACGCACGCTTGAAGTCCTGGGCGGGCGCGAGCGGGACGACGGTGACGCCGTCGCTGAGGCAGAAGAGCGACACCTCCGGTCCGTCGAGGTACTCCTCGACGACGACGCGCGGGTCCTCGGGCGTGCCGTCGGCCCCGACGCGGGGCGCCGCGAAGCACGCCGCGGCGTGCTCGAGCGCGGCCTGCCGGTCGTCGGTCACGACGACGCCCTTGCCCGCGGCGAGCCCGTCGTCCTTGATGACGTAGGGCGGGCCGAACGCGTCGATCGCGGCCGCGACCTGGTCGACGTCGGTGCACACGTGAGCGAGCGCCGTGGGGACCGACGCCGCGGCCATGACCTCCTTGGCGAACGCCTTGGACCCCTCGAGCCGCGCGGCCTCGGCGCCCGGCCCGAACACCGGGATGCCCGCCTCGCGCACCGCGTCCCCGACGCCTGCGACCAGCGGCGCCTCCGGGCCGACGACCACGAGGTCCGCGCCGAGCTCCGTCGCGAGAGCCGCCACCGCGGCGCCGTCGTTCTGGTCGACCGCGTGGAGCGTCGCGAGCTCGCCGATCCCCGGGTTGCCGGGTGCCGCATGCAGCGAGTGCGGCTCCGCGCCCGTGCGGTCGGCCTCGTGCGCGAGGGTGTGGACGATGGCGTGCTCGCGGGCACCGGTCCCGACGACGAGGATCTTCACGGGCGCCGAGTCTACCGAGGCCCGCTCCCGCGACCTGTCGACGTCTCACCGGCCCAGGGACCCGTGCCTCGCTGACGGGCCACCAGCCCGAGAAGCGGTCAGCGCCCCACCGGTCCGAGAACCCGCGGGGCGCTGCCAGCTCGTCGAGGAAGGCTCAGTGGATGAGGTCGTGGCGCGGGATGATCGCGTCACGGCTCGGGCCGACGCCGATGGCCGAGATCCGCGTGCCCGACATCTCCTCGAGCGCGAGGACGTAGCGCTGCGCGTTCGTCGGCAGGTCCTCGAACGTGCGGGCGCCGGAGATGTCCTCCCACCAGCCGTCGAGCTCTTCGTAGATCGGCTTCGCGTGGTGGAACGCCGTCTGGTCGAGCGGCATCTCGTCGTAGCGCACGCCGTCGACGTCGTACGCGACGCACACCGGCACCTTCTCGAAGCCGGTGAGGATGTCGAGCTTGGTGAGCACCATGTCGGTGATGCCGTTGACGCGCGTCGCGTAGCGCGCGATCACCGAGTCGTACCAGCCGCAGCGGCGCGCGCGACCGGTCGTCACGCCGTACTCACCGCCCTGCTTGAGCAGGTACTCGCCGTTCGCGTCGAACAGCTCGGTCGGGAACGGGCCCTCGCCCACGCGCGTCGTGTAGGCCTTGATGACGCCGATGACGGAGCTGATGCGCGTCGGCCCGACGCCCGAGCCCGTGAGCGCGCCGCCCG